>NZ_CP012024.1:37500-339250 GCF_001050115.1 Bacillus smithii
TCCCGAAGGAGCGATCCTGGAGGCTCAGACTCTTTTAACCAAACTATACGGTTCTAAGAAAAGCTATTTTTTAGTAAACGGAAGCACCGCCGGCAACCTTGCCATGATTGCCAGTTCTTTTCAGAAAGAGGATATTGTATTGGTGCAAAGAAACTGCCATAAATCCATCATCCACGGATTGATGCTGGCCAACATTCGCCCTGTTTTCCTGGAGCCGGAATATGATGAAAAAACAAAAAGCCCTGCAGGTGTTTCTTTGGATACATTGAAGCTTGCATTGGAGCGGTTTCCAAATGCCAAAGGACTGATTCTAATCTATCCCAGCTATTACGGCGTATCTTACCCGATCAAGGAACTGATCGATTATGCCCATCAAAAGGATTGTATCGTATTGGTCGATGAAGCTCACGGGCCTCATCTCGTTCTCGGGGATCCATTTCCTCCATCGGCTTTGAGCATGGGAGCAGATATGGTCGTTCAATCGGCGCATAAAATGCTTCCGGCGATGACAATGGGTTCTTTTTTTCATGTCGGCACGGAGAGACCTTCGTTAGAAAAAGTGGAATTCTACTTATCGCTTTTTCAATCGAGCAGTCCCTCTTATCCGATTATGGCTTCCTTAGATGCTGCCAGACAATATTTAGCATTGATAAAGGAAGAAGATGTGGCTTTTACGTTGGAGGAAAGAGAGCGTTTTGTGGAATGGCTTCAAAAAGAAAAGGACTTGCAAGTAGCGGTGTCTGAGTTCCCGTATGATCCATTGAAGCTAATAGTGCGGAGTCCAAACAGCGATGGTTTTCAGCTGAAAAAGGATATTGAAACGGCAGGAGTTTTTCCTGAACTGGCCGATCCTTATCAAATTCTTTTTACGCTGCCATTACTAAAGGAAGGAAATCGTATTTTTTATCAGCAAGCAAAAGAAGCAATCGCCAGAGTGACAATAACAGAACGAAATGTACGACCTGTGGAGTTGCCGGCACTTTCCCATTCTAAAGTATCATCTGTTCCCGTTTCTTTCGAAAATTGGAAGGAAAAAGATAAGAGGTGGGTAAAGCTTTCCGAAGCGGAAGGAAGCATATCCGCCGCCATGATCATTCCTTATCCACCGGGGATACCGCTCTTAATGATGGGAGAAAGAGTGACGAAGGAAAAAATCGATTTTATTGAAGAATTAGTAGCAAGAGGTGCTCATATACAAGGAGATCATCAGCTGAATGAGGGATTCATCGCTGTATATTAGTGAGAAAACATGGCGGCAAATCCTTTTCTTAGTGAAAGCTAAATTTCTTTTCGGTTTTCCTTATCTTTTGCTATTTTCCTAACATATGAAAACCAGTAGAATAGAAAGGACGATATTTATGTTGAAAAAGCTTCGTCTACAAATTAGAGTTCCTGTAGAGAAGCTTTTGTTTTTTATAAATTAACATCATGAAGCCCTTTGAAAAGCGTGATTCATCTCACTATTGAGATCGTTTTGGTTGGATCAACTGGAAAAATAAACGCGGTACGATACCTTCCTGTTTTCCGGTTCGATCAGGTATACTTAAGTACGTGTTTGGAGGTATAAGAATCCGGAGGTTCGAAAGATGATAAATAATGGTATTTTTATTACGGTGGAAGGTCCTGAAGGCGCCGGAAAAACGACGATCGCCCAAAGGATCGTAGAAAATTTAAAACGAGAAGGCTACCAGGCTATGTACACAAGAGAGCCAGGAGGCATTTCCATTTCTGAACAAATTCGACAAATTCTTTTAAATAGCCAAAATACTGCAATGGATGGCCGTACAGAAGCGCTTCTTTATGCAGCGGCCAGACGTCAGCACTTGGTAGAGAAGGTGATTCCAGCGCTGGAAGCAGGAACCATTGTAGTATGCGATCGATTTATTGACAGTTCTCTTGCCTATCAAGGGTATGCCAGAGGGCTTGGCGTAGAGGAAGTATATAAAATCAATGAATTTGCCGTAGATGATGCCATGCCCCATTTAACGCTATACTTCGACATTTCTCCTGAAATTGGTTTGCGTCGAATTCAACAGAACAAAGGGAGAGAAGTGAATCGGCTTGATCTTGAAACGCTCGATTTCCATCAGAGAGTGAGAAAAGGATATTGGCAGTTGCTTGATCAGTTTCCGGAAAGAATGGTCAAAATTAATGCTGAACAGCCAATTGAATCAGTGTTTCAAGACAGCTGGAAAACGGTTCTGAAGTTTCTCCTCAATCGTTGAGAATCTCCTCCCCACATTTCTCAAAATTACCAGCGTTTCTTGCTGATTCTTTATACTCAAAAGTTCAATGGAACGGAAAGGCGGCCTAACACCGTATGTTGGTCCCTTTCAGTCGTTCCAATACGGTTTGGTTTTCAAAGATTTTCTGCTTTTTCCAGCAAGCGCACCCCCATTCTCCGCGTTTGTATCTTTTCTCTCTGTTCGTTTATTCTACAAGCATGATCAATCTTGGTATAATAAAAGAAAATGCTTTTTAAAGAGGCCTCTTGATGAAACTTGCTTTAGCTGATGAAAATCGGAAAAGCCATTCATGAATGATGCTTTCTTGTTATATCCTTTTCGGCAGATGAGTTTCATCAATTTGAACGGAGGTTGTACAGGATGAAAATAAATCAAGATCTTCGGATCGGAGCGGAAAATTTTCGAGGAGACATAAAGAGAACACCAGCTGTTCATGGCCAGTTTTTAAATCTGGTACAACAATATGATCAAAAATTAAAAGATGAGCAGCTCAAACAGCTAATGGCCAATATTGATGAAGCTGGAGAACGGTTGGCTAAATCCAGAAATCTTCAAGATTTAGTAAAATATAAAACGTTAATTAAAAAATTTATAAAGGAAACAGTCGATTATGGAATGGAGTTGAGCAGCTCCCATTCCTGGAACTTATACGGCGAAGGCAGGCAGCTGAAAGTAGTCAAGACGATAGATGAAAAATTAGTGGAATTGGCCGAGGATCTAGTGAATAAAGAAAAGTTGACGATTGATATTTTGGGCAAAATAGGGGAAATTAAAGGCTTGCTTATCAATTTATATGCGTAGGAAGGGATTAGTGTTGTTGAAAAATTGGGATGAGTGGAAAAACATACAGCCACAGGCAGCCAATATGCTGCACAATAGTTTGAAAAAAGGACGCATAGCCCACGCTTACCTTTTTGAAGGAGAAAAAGGGACCGGCAAAAAACAAGCTGCCCTATTTTTGGCCAAAAGCCTATTATGTGAACAGCCTCTTCCTGATTATACGCCTTGCGGACAATGCAGCAATTGCCGCAGAATTGAAAATGGCAACCATCCTGATCTTCATTTGATTGAAACAGAAACGGACAGTTTATCGATTAAGAAACAACAAATTGAAGCACTGCAAAGGGAATTTGCCAAAACGGCGGTAGAATCAAAACGCAAGATTTATATAATCGAACATGCAGATCGAATGACGACAAGTGCCGCGAACAGTTTATTGAAATTTTTGGAAGAACCTCATCCGGGAACAACTGCCATTTTGTTGACTGAACAGTATCATCGAGTACTTCCAACCATTATATCCCGTTGTCAAACGATTACGTTTAAACCATTGCCGGTTGATTATCTTGAAACTCGTCTGAGGGAAGAGCAGGTAGGTGCCAATATGGCTGCTTTAGCCGCTCGTCTTACGAATAACCTTCAAGATGCGCTGGAGTTGAGCGCAGATGAGTGGTTTGCGCAAGCGCGTAAAATAGTGTTAAAATTATATGAAGCGCTTAATAAACAACCTCTAGAAGCCATGATCAAACTTCAAGAAGAGTTTCATCAACATTTTAAAGATAAACAGCAGATAGAAAGAGCCTTGGATTTATTGCTCCTTATATATAGAGATTTATTATCCATCCAAATAGGCAAAAGTGACCATTTAGCCTATCCTGATCAACGTGCACATTTTGAAAGCAGGTCCCTTCAACTATCGATCAAGCGTCTTACGGAATGTATGGAAGCCATTTTTGAGGCGAAGCGCAAGCTGCAAGCCAATATGAATTCTCAGCTATTAATGGAGCAGCTTGTGCTAAAATTACAGGGAGGGTTCACCTTTGTATGATGTAGTAGGTGTCCGATTTAAAAAAGCGGGCAAAATATATTATTTTGATCCGGGCGATTTTTCGATTGAAAAAGGAGACCCGGTTATTGTAGAGACGGTTAGAGGGATCGAATATGGCCATGTGGTAGTAGGCCGCAAAACGGTGGATGAAAATGACGTTGTTCTGCCGTTGAAAAAAGTCATTCGGCCGGCGGATGAAAAAGATCATCATATTGTGGAAGAAAATAAAAAAGCTGCCCAGGAAGCGTACCATATTTGCAATGAAAAAATTATGGATCATCAGCTGGAAATGAAGCTGGTCGATGTAGAATATACGTTTGACCGCAATAAAGTGATTTTTTATTTTACGGCTGACGGCAGAGTGGACTTTCGTGAACTAGTAAAAGACTTAGCGGCAGTGTTCCGGACGAGAATCGAGCTTCGGCAAATTGGAGTTCGGGATGAGGCCAAAATGTTGGGCGGGATCGGGCCGTGTGGAAGAATGCTTTGCTGTTCCACATTTTTAGGAGATTTTGAACCGGTGTCCATTAAAATGGCAAAAGATCAAAATCTTTCTTTAAATCCAACAAAAATTTCCGGCTTGTGCGGACGGTTGATGTGCTGCCTAAAATATGAAAATGATGAGTACGAAACGGCGAAAGAAGAACTCCCTGACTTGGGGGAAGTCATTAAGACGCCACGTGGAGTCGGCAAAGTAGTGGGACTAAACATTTTGGAACGGGTGCTTCAAGTAGAGCTGGCTGAACACGATCGGGTGTTGGAGTTTACTTTGGAAGAAATTTTTAATGAAGGTGCCTTTTCATCGCAAGCCACAGAGTAATTGAGGTGGAACCAGTGGATAAAAAAGAGTTCTTTGATTCAGTCAGCCATATGGAAATTCAAATCGGAAATTTGTATCAACAACTGGGGGAATTGAAACAAAAACTGGCAGAGTTATTGGAGGAAAACAATTCCCTTAAACTGGAAAATGAACATTTGCGCCGGAGACTGGAGCAAATGGAGAACTCTGGTGAACAAACCGCATCGTCTGAAAAAAACAGCCGTTTTTCTCCCAAAACAATGGATATCGGGGAAGGATACGATAACCTTGCCCGACTTTATCACGAAGGTTTTCATATTTGCAACGTCCACTTTGGAAGCCCTCGTCAAAATGAAGATTGTTTATTTTGTTTATCCTTTTTGAATAAAAAATAAATCAAAGCTTTCGTTGTACGTTGTCTTTTATAACCAGTATAATGGGGACAGACTGCCAATATATAAAGAAGCGAATTTCCTCTGAGGAATTTTTCCAAAGATGAATGTCGATTTAAGCTTTGCATGGCAGCATTGATTTAATAAGTTTTAACAATTGAAATAAGCGATGCTCTCAAAAATTTAACGGTCAGTGATCTTTCCATTTGGATTTCATCCCCCGATAAAATAAGGCATTAGAACGGCATTCGATTGGTGCTGTTTTCTTTTTTTGTGGAGATGATCGTGTGGCCTTCTGGTTTGGAATATGAGTTTATTTGAGATACTACTTGGAAGCGGAGGTTTTTCATTGATGTTAAAAGAGGACGAACGCTTGGACTTTTTGCTTGCTGAGGATATGAGGATCATCCAGAGTCCAAATGTGTTTGCCTTTTCCCTTGATGCTGTGTTGCTTGCCCGCTTCGTATACGTTCCCATTCAAAAAGGAAGTTTGGTTGATTTATGTTCGGGGAATGGAGTTGTTCCTCTGTTGTTAAGCAAGCGGACGAAAGGAACGATCGTCGGTGTCGAAATTCAAGAAAAGTTATACGACATGGCGGTGCGAAGCATTGAATACAACCACCTGGAACATCAAATTCAAATGGTGCACGGCGATTTAAAAGATACTCCTCGAGTGCTTGGATATGAAAAACATGATGTTGTCACTTGCAATCCTCCTTATTTTTCAACTCCTCCTACTGGGGAAACGAACCTCAATGAACATTTCGCCATTGCCCGCCATGAAATTATGTGCACGCTTGATGACTGTGTGAAGGCGAGCAGCGAGCTTTTGAAACAAGGCGGAAAAGCAGCTTTTGTCCATCGGCCTGAAAGGCTGCTCGATTTGGTGACAGCTATGCGCAAGTATCGATTGGAGCCGAAACGATTGCAATTTGTCTATCCTAAACCGGGAAAAGATGCGAATACCATTTTGCTTGAGGCGATTAAGGACGGAAAACCGGGAATGAAAATTTTGCCGCCTTTGACGGTTTATCACGAAAATAATGAATATACGGAAGAAGTTAGGAAGATTTTATATGGAGAAAGCAAGTGAACATTATTTTTACGTTTTAAAATGCGGCGATGGTTCGTTTTACGGCGGGTATACGACGGACGTTCAAAGAAGAGTTCGCCAGCACAACGACGGAAAAGGGGCAAAATATACGAGAAGCAAAGGTCCGGTTAAGCTTATTTATACGGAAGCTTTTGAGACAAAAGGAGAAGCGTTGAGGGCGGAATATCGTTTTAAGAAGTTGACGAGAAAACAAAAGGAAAAGTTTTTGGGGCTGGCAGGTGATCGAGATGATCAGTAAACAACGCAGTTATGTCGAACAAGAGAATCGGGGAATTCTTTATTTAGTGCCGACGCCAATCGGCAATTTGGAAGACATTACGTTTCGGGCGCTTCGCATTTTAAAAGAAAGCAGCGTCATTGCTGCTGAAGATACAAGGAATACAAGAAAACTTTGTCATTATTATGACATCCACACTCCTCTCATGAGCTACCACGAACATAATAAAGAAGCGAGCGGACGCCAAATCATAGAACGGTTAAAACAAGGAGAGCAAGTTGCATTAGTGAGCGATGCCGGTATGCCAACGATATCCGATCCGGGGTATGAACTGGTAAGAGCAGCCGTTGCTGAAAAGATTCCTGTTGTGCCGCTGCCCGGCGCCAATGCTGCTCTTACTGCATTAATTGCTTCAGGGCTTCCAACACAGCCGTTTTATTTTTTTGGGTTTCTGAGCCGGCAAAAAAAAGAAAAAAAAGAAGAGCTGAACAGGTTAAAAAATATCACGGATACGATTATTTTGTATGAATCTCCACATCGTCTTAAAGAAACGTTGGAATACATGCTTGATATTCTTGGCAACCGTCCCATTACATTATGCAGAGAGTTGACCAAAAAATTTGAAGAATTTTTGCGCGGAGACATAAAAGCAGCGTTGAATTGGGTAGAAAACGAAAAAGTCATGGGAGAATTTTGTCTAATTTTAGAAGGGGCAAAAGAACAAGAGGCTGAAACAGGGGAAAAATGGTGGGAGTCGCTGTCGATTGTGGATCATGTCAATTTTTACATTGACGCAAA
This sequence comes from Bacillus smithii, assembly GCF_001050115.1. Taxonomy (NCBI): domain Bacteria; kingdom Bacillati; phylum Bacillota; class Bacilli; order Caryophanales; family Bacillaceae; genus Bacillus; species Bacillus smithii. The sequence goes on from NZ_CP012024.1 coordinate 44,895, forward strand.
GAAAATGGATGCAAAAGAAGCGGTGAAACAAACGGCAAAAGACAGAAATATGCCAAAGCGGGAAGTATACCAAATGTATCATAATACATAAAAATAGGAAGCGAATCAGGCAAAATAAAAGAGGCTGTATCGGCATAATCCAGTGTCGATACGGCCTCTTTGCATTTTCTAATAAAAATTATTTATTCGCTGCGGACAGGTGAAAAGCTTCTTCGATTTCTTTTAACAACAATTCGGCGCCTTCACGGCTTAAAATTAATTTTCCGCCTGCCAATTTTACGTTGTCATCAGAAACTTCTCCAGTGATTTGGCAGGTCATGCTCGGTTTATATTTTTTAAGAATAATCTTATCATCATCTACATAAATTTCCAAAGCGTCTTTTTCAGCAATGCCTAATGTACGACGAAGCTCTATAGGAATAACCACGCGGCCTAGTTCATCAACTTTACGAACAATGCCAGTTGATTTCATTTGTCAATTCTCCTCTCATTTCATTTTTTGTTCTCTATATTTCTCTCTGATTCGTCAAATTTCGACAAATTTTGTTTATGTTTTAATAATACCAATGCTGCCAAAAGTAGTCAACAAGAAAAATGAAATTTTTCTAATAAATGTCAGACTTCTAGTAACTACTATCATTTGTAAATAAAGGGGATTTGATAAATGCTGTTTTTAAGTAAGAATTTTTAAAATCTCGGGACGAAATCATGGAAAACTTTTGTCCCTTTGTATTTACATTAAGGAAAGAATGCGAGAAAATAAAAAGAGGATTCGATTATTTGCAGAAGCTTATCAGATTATGTATATTTTGATGTTATAAGAGGAAATGATGTAGCATAAATGGTCTTTTCATGCAAATGGAATGGACTGATCGGATGCTATTACCGTGTTAGGAATTTCCGCTTCGGTTTTTTTCAGCTTCTGTGAGATCAGCGTACGGCAAGCAAAAATCGTGACGATTGATTATGAAGCATTTTGATGGGAGAGATGGACGACCCCGCTTTTTATGCAGGATGCCTTATCGATCTCGAATGCAATCGGTAGGAGGCAACCTCTTCTCTCATGGCAAGGTGCACATTTTATGTTGTTAAAGGGGGTTATATGAATGAAAAAAACTTTTTATTTGACAACGCCAATTTATTACCCAAGCGGAAATTTACATATTGGGCATGCTTATACAACGGTAGCCGGTGATGCGATGGCACGTTACAAAAGGATGCGCGGCTATGACGTGATGTTTTTAACGGGGACGGATGAACACGGGCAAAAAATTCAAAGAAAAGCGGAAGAAAAAGGGGTTACCCCTCAACAATATGTCGATGAAATCGTTGCCGGCATCCAAGAATTATGGAGAAAACTCGACATTTCATATGATGACTTTATTCGCACGACACAAGACCGCCATAAAAAAATGGTTGAAAAGATATTTAAAAAATTATTAGATCAAGGCGATATTTATCTTGATCAATATGAAGGCTGGTATTGTACACCGTGTGAATCTTTCTTTACTGAAAGACAGCTTGTAGACGGTAAATGCCCTGATTGCGGCCGGCCGGTTGAAAAAGTGAAAGAAGAATCCTATTTCTTCAAAATGAGCAAATATGTCGACCGTTTGTTGCAGTTTTATGAAGAAAATCCTGATTTTATCCAGCCTGAATCCCGAAAAAATGAAATGATTAATAACTTTATTAAGCCGGGATTGGAAGATCTAGCAGTTTCCCGCACTACCTTTGATTGGGGGATTAAAGTGCCGGGAGATCCAAAGCATGTCATTTATGTTTGGATTGATGCTTTGACCAATTATATTACCGCCATTGGATACGGAAGCGAAAATGAATCAAAATTCAAAAAATATTGGCCTGCTGATGTCCATCTAGTCGGAAAAGAAATTGTCCGCTTCCATACTATTTACTGGCCGATCATACTAATGGCGCTGGATTTGCCGCTGCCGAAGAAAGTATTTGCCCATGGCTGGCTGCTGATGAAAGATGGAAAAATGTCTAAATCAAAAGGGAATGTTGTCGATCCGGTAACATTGATCGACCGTTACGGACTTGATGCGCTGCGCTACTATTTGCTGCGCGAAGTTCCTTTTGGATCAGACGGCGTCTTTACACCAGAAGGGTTTATAGAACGGATCAACTATGATTTGGCAAATGACCTCGGAAACCTGCTCAATCGGACAGTTGCTATGATCAATAAATATTTTGATGGGCGGATTCCGGCTTATAAAGGATCCGAAAGCGAGTATGAACGTCAGTTGCTGGAAGCCAATAAGGAAACGGTAGAAAAATACGAAGAAGCGATGGAAAACATGGAATTTTCCGTTGCATTGACGGTCGTATGGCAGCTGATTAGTCGAACGAATAAGTTTATTGATGAAACTCAGCCTTGGATTTTGGCAAAAGAGGAAGATAAACGCGAAGAGCTGGCCAGTGTCATGGTTCACTTGGCAGAATCTTTACGTCGTGTAGCTGTTCTGCTTAAGCCATTTTTAACAACGGCTCCGAAAAAAATCTTTGAGCAGCTGAACCTTTCTACGGAACAGTTTACATCTTGGGAAAGCTTAGAAACATTCGGCGTCATTCCAGATGGCACAAAAGTAGTGGAAAAAGGAGAGCCGATTTTTCCGCGGCTGGATATTGACGAAGAAGTGAAATTTATTAAATCGAAAATGCAAGGCGGTTCGCAACCCGCTGAAGTGAAAAAAGAAAAAACAAATGACTCTTCTGCAGAAATTTCAATTGATGATTTTATGAAAATTGATTTAAGAGTCGCTCAAGTCATTGAGGCTGAACCGGTTAAAAAAGCGGATAAGCTGTTAAAACTGCGCCTTGATTTAGGAGACCATAAGCGCCAAGTGATCTCAGGAATCGCTCCATATTATAAGCCGGAAGAGTTGATCGGTAAAAAAGTGATTTGCGTAGTCAATTTAAAACCAGTTAAATTAAGAGGAGAATTATCAGAAGGAATGATTTTAGCCGGAGAAAAAGACGGCGTATTATCATTGGCGAGCGTCGATGAAAATCTTCCAAACGGTGCAAAGGTTAAATAATAAGACTAAGAAACATAGAATGTTTCACGTGAAACAAGATTCGACGGAAACTTCTATGTTTCTTTTTTCTTAGACGTTAAATCCATTCATTAGTAAAACTGTCCAGTATGTATAGTCTTCCGTTTTGGCTATTCTTCTTTTTCCGCTAAACCGCTGATCAAGGAATTTGATTGAAAGGTATATGCTTTAAAAAATAGGAATCGAAAAATATACATGATATTATGATGACAAATGAACCGCTATTGTCATCATTTTGTCATATGGATGGAAGAAAAGGAAAGGATGGACAAAGGACCAGAAGACACATCTTCCTCTGTATTTTGAGGAAAACTACCTATGATGATGGGCGTGTTCTGGATTTTTGGCATAAAGGGAAAATTGTAATCTATTTGACATGTCTTTTTTGAAAGGAAACAACGTAGAGTAAAGGAGAGAGCAAAAGATGTTGTTTGATACTCATGTTCATTTGAACGATGAACAATTTTCCGATGATTTGGACGAGGTGATAGACAGAGCAAAAGAAGCCGGTGTCGAAAAGATGGTGGTGGTAGGTTTTGACCGGCCTACGATTGAAAAAGCGATGAAACTAGTAGATCAATACGATTTTCTATACGCCAGTATAGGGTGGCACCCGGTGGATGCTATCGATATGACAGAGGCTGATTTGGAGTGGATTGAAAAATTGACCTCTCATCCAAAAGTAGTAGCAATAGGAGAAATAGGGTTGGATTATCATTGGGATAAGTCCCCAAAAGAGGTTCAAAAAGAAGTGTTTCGCAAACAAATTCGACTAGCCAAAAAAGTAAAATTGCCGATTATTATCCATACTCGAGAAGCGACACAAGACACTATAGAAATTTTGAAAGAAGAAGGAGCGCATGAAGTAGGAGGAATTATGCACTGCTTCAGCGGCAGCGTTGAAACAGCACGAGAATGTATCAATATGAATTTTTATATTTCTTTGGGCGGTACGGTAACATTTAAAAATGCGAAAAAGCCAAAGGAAGTTGCTGCTGAAATTCCTTTAGAAAAACTATTAATCGAAACAGATTGTCCGTATTTAGCTCCGCATCCTTACCGCGGCAAACGAAATGAACCTGCACTCGTAAAACTCGTTGCCGAGCAAATTGCCGAATTAAAGGGCATTCCTTATGAAGAGGTAGCCCGGAAAACGACGGGAAATGCCCAAAAATTATTCGGCATTGTCTGACGGCAAATTTTGTCGCATTGCTTTACAATTTGTTGTCAACTTTCGATTTTCTTGAAAGTTCTACAAGCCTCCTTTCATTCATACACTAAGCCTGTCGATAAGTCTTTCTATCATTTTTTTATCCAGCTATGCATAATAGTTGGAAAAAGAGAGAGGACAGAGCGATAGATTCTCTGTTTGAGGAAAGGATGACAAAGGGGGCCTATTTTGAATGACAGTAAACGAATTTAAACAGGATCGTTCAAGGTTTAAGTCGAGAAAAAGTTTTTTATTGGCAGCTGGAGTTGTTCTTCTATCATCTACAAGTGCTTATTCTTATTATGAAAGCACAGAGAAAACGGTTGAGGTCAAAATCAACAACCGGGAGAAAACGATTGAAACAAGGGCCGACACCGTGGCAGAGGTGGTGAAAGAACTCAAGCTGCCTGTCAAACCAAAAGATTATTTAGTTCCTTCAAAACAGACCAAAATAAAAGACGGAATGAATATTGAATGGAAGCCATCCAAGCAGATCCATCTTACGATCGAAGGCAAGAAAAAGACGGTTTGGACAACTGCCGATACGGTGAAGGACTTTCTGAAGGAAGAACATTTGTCCATTTCTCAATTCGACAAAGTGGCTCCTTCGTTCAATCAAGCCCTTCAAAATCATATGAATGTCAAAATCAATAAGGCGTTTCCGGTGACGTTAGTGGACGGAAACAGGAAAAAAACAGTATGGACTGCTTCGACTACTGTCGGTGATTTTTTAAAACAACAGGGGATCACTTTTGGCAAATGGGACAAGGTAAAGCCTGGATTCGACGACTACTTGCATTCAAACAGCTCCGTGAAAATCGTTCGAGTTAAAAAAACCACCGATGTAGTGGAAAAGTCTAAAGCATTTGCTATCACCATCCAAAAAGACCCAAGTCTTATGGAAGGAGAGAGAAAGGTTCTTCAGGAAGGGCGAAACGGTACAGTGATAAACACATATGAGTCTGTCTATGAAAATGGTCGGCTCATCTCTAAAAAACTTTTAGAGCAAAGGACGATAGTGGAAGGTCGAAATAAAATTATTGCGGAAGGCACGAAAAAGAGAGATGGTCAATTTGCAGCTGAAACGGCGTCGACCGCTGGCACTAGAGGAAGAGAGCTTTTGGTAACGGCCACTGCCTATACCTCCAATTGCAGGGGCTGTTCAGGAATTACAGCGACAGGCATAAATATACATTCCAGCCCTAATATGAGAATCATTGCTGTCGATCCGGGGCTTATTCCCCTTGGATCTAGGGTATATGTGGAAGGATACGGCTATGCCGTTGCGGCGGATACGGGTGGAGCCATCAAAGGCAACCGGATTGACATTCTTATGCCTTCCCAATCCGCAGCAGCACAATGGGGCCGGAAACAAGTCAAGATTCAGATTATCGATTGATTCTTGATGAAGCGAGGGGAACCTCGCTTTTTCTATTTATATAAAATATAATAGACAAGTATTCATCGGATGATAAAAATACTTAAGCGGCTGACGGAGATGATTTTTTAAGAATATTTTTCATTTCCGCAGCTTTGAAAAATTGGTTTGCCCGCCTCATTTTGGATTGGGTGGATAAGAATCATTTTTATGGAGGAAATGCATGAAAATAAAAGAAGTGATCGTTGTAGAGGGGAAAGATGATACAACGGCGATCCGGCGTGCCGTTGATGCCGATACAATTGAGACAAACGGATCTGCTGTTTCGAAAGAGACGATCGAAAAGATTAAACTGGCACAAGAAAAAAGAGGGGTCATTGTTTTTACAGACCCGGATTATCCCGGCGAGCGGATCAGGCACATTATTTCTCAAGCGGTTCCCAATTGCAAGCATGCTTTTTTGCCAAAGGACGAAGCGAAGCCGAAGAATGGAAAAGGAATCGGAGTCGAACATGCCAGTCCTGAAAGTATCAGGGAAGCGCTAAAAGAAGCGCAATGGATGGAAAAAGAAGCAGAAGAGCAAATAAGGAAAGAAGATTTGATCACTGCCGGATTAATCGGTGGAGGAAATGCCAGAGAAAGAAGAGAAAAATTAGGGATTAAGTTAAAAATAGGCTACACAAACGGAAAACAGCTTTATAACAGGCTAAAGATGTTTCAAATTACAAGAGAACAGTTTTTGAAAGCCATGGAGGAAGTGCTGCAGGAGGAAAAACGATGAAAGATATTGCGACACCGTCCAGAACGAGAGAAATTTTAAAAAAATATGGCTTTGCGTTCAAAAAGAGTTTAGGGCAAAACTTTCTCGTCGATCCTAATGTGTTAAATCGGATCACTGAAGCCGCCGGTCTGACGAAGGAAACAGCTGCCATTGAAATCGGCCCGGGAATTGGCGCTTTAACCGAGCATTTGGCGCGAAAAGCGGGAAAAGTGGTGGCATTTGAAATTGACAAGCGGCTATTGCCTATTTTGAAGGACACGCTTTCCCCCTATAAGAACGTAGAAATTATTCACCAAGACGTTTTGAAAGCGAATGTAAAAGAGGTCATTAAAGAAGAGCTTTCCGGATATTCCGATATTATGGTGGTGGCTAACCTCCCTTATTATGTCACTACTCCAATTATTATGAAATTATTGGAAGAATGTTTGCCGATTAGAGGGCTGGTGGTTATGATGCAAAAGGAAGTCGCTGATCGGCTTTCGGCACAACCAGGTACGAAAGAGTACGGCTCTTTATCCATCGCCGTACAATATTATACGGAAGCAAAGACAGCGTTTGTCGTACCTAAAACCGTTTTTATCCCTCAGCCTAATGTCGACTCTGCTGTCATTCATTTAAAAAGACGAACAAAGCCCCTCGTGGAAGTGGATAATGAATCTTTCTTCTTTTCTCTCGTCAAAGCGGCTTTTGCGCAAAGAAGAAAAACGTTAATCAATAACTTAACTTCGCAAATGCCCAATGGCAAAGAAAAAAAAGAACAAATTCTCAACATTCTTGCTGAAGCGGAGATTGATCCTTCCCGCCGGGGTGAATCTTTATCCATACAAGAATTTGCTCGTTTAAGCAATTTGCTATATCCGTTATTTTCTTAACAAGGAGAACTCATCATTTGGATTTCCAACTCTTGTAAAAGAGGCAAATTTTGTGGCGGTCCCCCTCATACACGCTTCCTTCCGCGATTGCATATGCTGGCAAGGAAATATTTATTTTTGCCTGTGGAGATGACGGTTATGGGGATCAAAATCAATGATATGGTCGGCCGGCAGTCTTACAAATGCGATTTGTTGTTTCGGGTTATCGATTTCACAAATATAAACGGAAAAGAGATGGCGATTTTATACGGTGAGGATTTTCGATTAATGGCAGACGCCCCGATTGAGGATTTGATCGTCATCGAACAAAAAGAACAGCTGGAAGCGGCTCGCCAGATCAGAACGCTGGAAAAACAATCATTTGAGCTTTTTCAACGAGACCTCCATTTGCTGAAGGAAAGGCAAGAATATGAAGTTACAGGGGGCTACAACGAGGAAGGATCCAATATATTTCAGATACCTGGAAAAGTGTTGCATTTAGACGGAGATCCGGCTTTTTTAAAAAAATGTCTGGCTGTCTATGGACAATTTGGAGTTCCCGTCAAAGGCATACATTGCAGTGAGAAAGATATGCCGGTAAAAGTGTTGGAGCTTTTGGAACGGCATCGGCCGGAGATTCTTGTCATAACGGGACATGATTCCTATTCAAAGTCAAAAGGGAAAAAATCGGATTTAAATGCTTATCGAAATTCCAAATATTTTGTTCAAACCGTAAAGGAAGCTCGAAAAAAAATACCGAGTCTTGATCAGTTAATTATTTTTGCGGGTGCTTGCCAATCCCATTTCGAATCATTAATTAGGGCCGGCGCCAATTTTGCCAGTTCGCCGTTTCGAGTCAACATTCATGCCTTGGATCCTGTCTATATTGTAGCTAAAATCAGTTATACCCCTTTTCATCAATCGGTTAATGTGTTAGATGTCCTTAAGAATACATTAACTGGAAATAAAGGGTTAGGCGGTGTAGAAACGAGGGGAGTTTTAAGGACCGGAATGCCGTACCATTGGAATTTAGATGATTAAGCTGTAATGAAGGAGTTTCATTACAGCTTTTTATATGTGCGCCCGGCATGTACATGAACTATAGGGTGTAAGTCCCGAACCCCGAAGACAGAAGTAGAGGTTAGCCAAGAGCAAGGGTGTCCGTGGTGACGCGGAATCTGAAGGAAGCTGGAGGCAAAACACCGGTCCGAGGAACACGAACCTCATATAAGGCTAGGTATGATTGAGTGAGTTTGCATAACAAAACAAAGCTCTTTCTGTCGAAGGTCATATCGAGTAAATGAGGCGGATAGATGGTGTGAAAGTGCATGTACTTACCCGGGGAGGTCTGGCGGATATGTGAAGTACTCTTCATAACCTACTTAGTGATAAGTAGCTGAACCGTCAGAAGTCAGCAGAGGTCATAGTATTAGTTGGTCTAGAACAACTAAGAAGGACCGAACAATTAAGAGAGAATAGCCCTTGGTATTCAGTGAGTCATGATGAACACAGAAAACGTAGTACCTCACTTGAGGGAGGAAGCGGTGAATCCCGTGGGAGACCTCTTGGAGGGTGGAGTGACCACTGGCATAAAGAGAACAGCTATTCACGGAAGTTATAAAGACTTGCGTCAATTATCTTAATTGAACCGCCGTATACGGAACCGTACGTACGGTGGTGTGAGAGGACGGGAGTTAATCGCTCCCTCCTACTCGATTGGATGAAAAAATTAAAGCGGTGTTTACATAAAACATCAGTGAAGTGGCATATTAGAACTGTAGAAAAAAGAAATATTTTGAAAAAATAAAAATGTTGACAGTAAGGGTTTTCGTTGATAGAATTATTAATTTATTTGACCACATGTACAAGCTGTGCTATAATAAAGGACAGTGAGGTGGAAGCAAATGCCGAAAACATTAGCCGACATTAAAAAAGCACTTGATTCCAATCTTGGAAAAAGACTTTTGCTAAGAGCAAATGGTGGTCGAAGAAAGACCATCGAGCGATCCGGTATATTAGCTGAAACGTATCCAGCTGTGTTCGTCGTTGAATTGGATCAAGACGAAAACTCTTTTGAAAGAGTGTCGTACAGCTATGCGGATGTGTTGACAGAAACAGTGGAGTTAAAATTTTACGAAGATTCAACAGGGAATATGGCATTAGGGCAGCAGTAGACATCATGTTTGCTGCTTTTTGTTTTCCAATATTGGCGGCAGCCCCCTGTTATAAATAAAGTACTTCGAAACAAAATAAATATGCGGCATAGCTACAACTTTCATCGATTCTTTATGACCGATGAGTGAACCGATCTTGCTTTTTTCGAGCTCTTTTCTCTGTATAGAGTAGGGGTTCGTTAAAGCAAGATAAAAGGGGGATGCTTATATGGGCAAAAGACGAGGAGTTATGTCCGATCGTTTCAAAGAAGAACTTGCCAAAGAACTTGGGTTTTATGATGTCGTCCAACGAGATGGTTGGGGCGGCATAACGGCAAGAGACGCAGGAAACATGGTTAAACGAGCTATCGAAATGGCCGAACATCAGCTCATTAATAAGCAACAATCTGAATAAAAGCCGCACAAAGGCCGGGAAATCAAATTCCCGGCCTCAGACTGTCGACAAATCCGAAAAAACCGGATTTGCCGACAGTCTTTTTTTGTATAATTAAGATACCGTAATGAATTGAGGTGGATGAAGTGCTAACAAAAAATACACAGATGAATCGTGATCAAATAGAAATGATAGCTTTAGACCAACTTGTACCTGCAGATCATTTGGTTCGTAAAATCGACGCTGCTATTGATTTTTCATTTATCTATTCGCTTGTTCAAGACATGTATTCATCGGAAAGAGGTCGACCAAGTATTGATCCAGTTGTATTGATTAAAATGGCTTTCATCCAATATACCTTCGGTATTCGTTCCATGCGAAAAACTATAGAGGAAATCGAAACGAATCTGGCTTACCGTTGGTTTCTTGGATTTGGTTTTTATGATAAGGTACCTCACTTTTCAACGTTTGGGAAAAACTACGAGCGACGCTTTAAGGATACAGACTTATTTGAACAGATATTCTATCGCATTTTGAAAGAAGCTGCAGATAAGAAGCTGATAAGCAGTGAGCATGTCTTTATTGATTCTACTCATGTCAAAGCGAGTGCGAATAAGCATAAATTTGAGAAGAAAGTGGTTCGAAAAGAAACGAAAGCCTATCAAGCACGTCTACAAGATGAGATAAATGCTGATCGAGAAGCACATGGAAAAAAGCCATTTCCTCCAGATAAATTTGGGAAAGAAGAATATAAAGAAATAAAAGAAAGTACCACTGATCCGGAAAGTGGTTACTACGTAAAAGACGAGCGAACAAAACAGTTTGCTTACTCATTCCATGCTGCTGCGGATCGAAATGGCTTTGTTTTGGGGGCTATTGTAACGCCAGGGAATATTCATGACAGTTCCGTATTGGAGCCACTTCTTGAAAAAGTCATAGAAAAACATGGAAAACCGGTTGTAGTTGCTGCTGACGCTGGATATAAAACTCCCGCCGTTGCCCAATACATATTTGAAAATGATATGACCCCTGCTTTACCTTATACTCGCCCTCGTACAAAGGATGGTTATTTCAAAAAACATGAGTATGTTTACGATGAATACTACGATTGTTATCTTTGTCCGCAAGGACAAGTGTTAAAATATGCAACTACGACGAAGGAAGGCTATCGTCAATATTTTTCTGATCCAGTCCAGTGTAAAGATTGTCCATTCCTTTCGAAGTGCACCCAAAGTAAGGAGCATAAAAAACTGATTCAGCGACATGTATGGGAATTTTATTTAGAGGAAGCTGATCATCTTCGGCATACACAAGAGAATAAGAGCATTTATGCAAGACGGAAAGAAACCATTGAACGTGTTTTTGCTGATGCAAAGGAAAAGCATGGTATGCGTTGGACAACCTTAAGAGGTCTAAAAAAATTGTCCATGCAGGCGATGCTAACTTTTGCTGCAATGAATTTGAAAAAGATGGCTTGCTGGACATGGAAAAGTCCAGCAATAACATAAAATAGACCCCTGGAGGGGTCTATTCCAAACATTTGAAAGCATAAAAGTGACAAAAGGCATCCGAAAGCGCACATTCGGATGCCTTTTGTCTACACTCTGAGGCCGGGAAATCAAATTCCCGGCCTTTTTTATGCAGAGAAGAGATCCTCTTTATTCCTCGACTGTGTCCTCTTTATCACTTCAAAATAAAGAACACGCAAAGATCACAGAAAAATTTCGATGAAGCGACAACCATGATAGACGGATTTTCAGATACAGGGAAAGTAAAAGTTCATGAAATGATATCGATTTTTTCATCTAAACCTTTGTTTTGTGTAAAGTAAAACGACTCTTTTGCATTGAATAGGAACTGTCCGTGTTTTTAAGTCATTCATGATGCATGTTTACGAGGATTTTATCCGTTCGCTTTGTCTACTGTTTATTGAAAAGCTTCACAATGATATCAGCTAAGAGATAGAGTTCATGAACCCGGTCTTTTCATTGTTTTTTGAAAATGGTAAAATAACATACTTGAATGGCTATAATGTGAAAGAATACATACATTTGCATAACAACGTTTTATTTTTTCTTTAGTAAATGATTGATTGACAAATACATCGAACGTTCGATTGGGATGAAGGAAAGGCACATGGGTGTTCTTTTCTGTCTCTAAATACCTTCCGATTTCAAACTGCTCAGGGCGGTTTCCAATATCAAACCATCATTCTTCGGTTCAATAGAGTAGGTGAATAAATGAAATTGCATGTAAAAGCACCGGCGAAAATCAATTTATCTTTAGATGTCCTTCATAAGAGACCTGACGGCTATCATGAAGTGGAAATGGTAATGACGACCATTGATCTGGCAGATCGAATAGAGTTAAAAGAATTACGACAAGATGAAATTAGAATTGACTCTCATAACCGTTTTGTTCCCGACGATCATCGCAACTTGGCGTTTCAAGCGGCTAAGTTGTTAAAAGAAACGTATCACATCAAAAAAGGCGTCTCCATTTCCATTGATAAAGCGATTCCGGTAGCGGCCGGACTTGCAGGAGGAAGCAGCGATGCCGCGGCTGTGCTTAAAGGTCTTAATCAAATGTGGCAATTAGGTCTCTCTCTAGAGGAACTGGCCGACCTAGGTTCTCAAATTGGATCTGATGTTTCATTTTGTGTTTTTGGAGGAACGGCGCTTGCAACCGGTAGAGGGGAAAAAATTACCCCGCTTCCAACACCGCCGAATTGCTGGGTGGTTTTGGCCAAACCCCAAATAGGGGTCTCTACCGCGGAAGTTTATCGAAATTTGAAATTGGAAGAGGTTCGACATCCGAATACGAAAGCAATGATTGAAGCGATTGTCGAGCAAAATTATGAAAAAATGTGCCAAAATGTAGGAAATGTATTGGAAAGTGTCACTTTAAAAATGCATAAGGAAGTGGCGCAAATCAAAGAACAAATGATTCGATCGGGAGCGGATGCAGTATTAATGAGCGGAAGCGGGCCTACTGTTTTCGCTCTTGTACAGCATGATTCACGAATGAATCGGATTTACAATGGGTTGAGAGGATTCTGCGGCCAAGTTTTTGCGGTTAGAATGCTGGGCGGACCGCCGACCATTGTGTAAAACCGTATATTAATGTATATTTAAAAGAAAATATTCGGTTTTAAGGAGGCGCGGTGATTATATGAAATTTCGGAGAAGTGAACGGCTCATTGATATGACTTATTATTTATTAGAACATCCCCGCGAGCTAGTATCTTTAACTTTTTTTTCGGAAAGGTACGGTTCCGCCAAATCCTCCATTAGTGAGGATTTGGGAATTTTGAAAGAAACGCTGGAGCAAAGAGGGATGGGCACTTTACAGACCATTCCCGGCGCTGCAGGTGGGGTCAAGTTTTTTTCAAAAGTAAAAGAAGAGGATGCAAGGGCATTTATTAAAGAATTATGTCAGCAATTAGAAAAACCTGAGAGGCTTCTTCCCGGTGGATATTTATTTATGACAGATCTCATTGGAAACCCGCAAATCATACACAAAATTGGGAAACTATTAGGATCCGCGTTTTCTGAAATCGAAATAGATGTGATTATGACGGTGGCCACCAAGGGTATCCCAATCGCTTACGCTACAGCTGCCCATTTAAATGTGCCAGTGGTCATTGTCAGAAGCGACAGTAAAGTAACAGAGGGACCCACTGTAAGCATCAACTATGTTTCCGGTTCGACAAAACGGATACAAACCATGGTGTTGTCAAAACGAAGTTTAAAAGAGGGATCAAGAGTGTTGATCGTGGATGACTTTATGAAGGCCGGCGGAACGATCAACGGAATGAAAAGCATGCTGGCTGAATTTAATGCCGAAGTGGCAGGCATCGCCGTTTTGGTTGAGTCCGAGCATGCAGAGGAACGATTGGTGGAAGATTATATTTCACTTGTAAAATTGCGGGATGTTGATGTAAAAAAGAAGGAAATAAAGGTAGATGAAGGGAATTATTTTACTAAAAATATTCATTTTATTTAAGGAGAGAAAAGAAGGATGAAACAAGTTGCTACGAAGAATGCCCCTGCTGCTATCGGCCCTTATTCCCAAGGAATCATTGTCAATAACCTCTTTTTCAGCTCAGGTCAGATTCCGTTGACGCCTGAGGGAGTATTGGTGGAAGGAAGCATTGAAGAACAGACAAGGCAAGTGTTCCGCAATCTGCAAGCTGTATTGCAAGAGGCGGGAGCGTCGCTGGAAACCGTTGTAAAAGCAACGGTATTTTTAAAGGATATGAATGATTTTTCCGTTGTAAACGACATTTATGCGGAGTTTTTCGGGGACCATAAACCGGCTCGATCTTGTGTGGAAGTGGCTCGGCTGCCAAAAGACGCAAAAATTGAAATAGAAGTGGTTGCACTCGTGAAATCATGATGGATAAAAAACTGTCAACATCGTCGGCAGTTTTTTTTCATTGGACTCCTTACACATAATGATTCAGCTTCTTTGATGGTTGGAAATAGAGATGGGTTCATCCATCATCCTCATTTTTTTTACCGGCTGTTTTACAAAATTATTTTGGAGACGTTAAGAAAAAAGGAGTGACTACTAAAAATTTTTAAAAAATTTTCCTATTAAAAGAAGGAAAATTAGAAATACTGTTGAATATATTTATTAGATTTTCACAAAGGAAGGGTGGTGAACAGAGTGGAAGTAACAGATGTTAGACTCCGCCGTGTCAACACAGACGGTCGTATGAGAGCAATCGCTTCCATCACTCTGGACAACGAATTTGTTATTCATGATATTCGAGTAATTGATGGCAATAATGGCTTATTTGTCGCCATGCCGAGCAAACGGACACCGGATGGTGAGTTCCGTGATATTGCTCATCCAATTAACTCCAATACTCGCGGTAAAATTCAAGACGCAGTATTGAGCGAATATCATCGGTTGGGAGAATTAGAAGAAATAGAATTAGAAGAAGCCGGAGCTTCCTAATCACATATGAAACAGCATGAGCCTACTTCATAAGTAAGGCTCTTTTTTTGCGCTTCTACCCCCCATCATTTACCATCCTTTTCTTTCCCACGCTGAAAGCATGAGTTTCCCAAGCAACCTTGAAAAGATTGTGTATTTAGGATATCATTCAATATGGATAAAAAGGTTATTGGGGGACCCTGTATGACAAATATATATGCCATTGTTTTGGCTGCCGGCCAAGGCACAAGAATGAAGTCTAAGCTTTATAAAGTATTGCATCCTGTATGCGGCAAACCAATGGTAGAGCATGTAATCGATCAAGTTTCGACTTTGAATACAGATAAGATTGTTACTATTGTAGGCCACGGCGCGGAAGCAGTAAAAGCGCAGTTGGATGGAAAAACGGAGTTTGCAGTACAGGAAGAACAATTAGGTACAGCTCATGCCGTTATGCAAGCGGAAGGGCTTTTAGGTGATAAAGAAGGAATCACATTAGTGATTTGCGGTGATACGCCGCTTATTCAGGCTGATACAATGAAAGCGCTTATCGAACACCATCAACAGCATCAATCAAGCGCTACGATCTTAACGGTTCATATGGATCAGCCGGATGGATACGGCAGGATAATCCGCAATCAGGAAGGCTTTGTTGAGCGGATTGTTGAACATAAAGACGCAACGGAAGAAGAGAGAAAAGTACAAGAAATTAATACTGGCACTTACTGTTTTGACAATAAAGCTCTTTTTGAAGCATTAAAGAAAGTAAGCAACGATAACGCTCAAGGAGAATATTATTTGCCGGATGTCATTGAAATTATGAAATCGGAAGGAAAAACCGTTGCCGCTTATCAAATCGATGATTTTGAAGAAACGCTCGGAGTCAATGATCGAGCTGCTTTAAGCCAAGCAGAGAAAATTATGAGAAGAAGAATCAACCTTCATCATATGAAAAATGGTGTCACTATTGTTGATCCCGACCACACCTATATCGGAACGGACGTAGTGATCGGACAAGATACGATCATTTACCCAGGCACGATGATCACAGGTCACACTGTAATTGGAGAAGATTGTGAAATTGGGCCTAATAGTGAGATAAAAGATTGCACCGTAGGGGATCGAACATCGATTCGCCAATCGGTTGCATACGATAGTGCCATTGGCAGTGATGTGAAGATTGGCCCGTTCGCGCATATCCGCCCAGATTCCCAAATTGAAGATGAAGTAAGGATCGGGAATTTTGTTGAAATTAAAAAGACGGTATTTGGCCGCGGAAGCAAAGCTTCACATTTAAGTTATATAGGAGATGCAGAAGTGGGCAAAGGAGTGAACATCGGCTGCGGCTCCATTACCGTAAATTATGATGGTAAGAATAAACATAAGACGAAAATAGAAGACGGGGTTTTTGTCGGCTGTAACTCAAATCTAGTTGCTCCTGTGACAATCGGCAAAGGCGCCTATATAGCTGCAGGCTCCACGATTACGGAAGATGTCCCTGGGGATGCTTTAGCGATAGCGCGCGCCCGCCAAATCAATAAGGATGGCTATGTTCAAAAATTAAACCATAACAAATAATTTCGGAGGTCCATCATGTATAACCAGTATTTAGATCCAAATTTGAAAATCTTTGCCCTCAATTCCAACAGGGCATTGGCAGAAGAAATTGCCAATTTTGTCGGAGTGGAGCTTGGAAAGTGTTCTGTTAAACGTTTCAGCGACGGAGAAATCCAAATTAATATTGAGGAAAGTATTCGTGGATGCGATGTCTATGTCATTCAGTCAACCAGTTCTCCGGTGAATGATAATCTGATGGAACTGTTAATTATGATCGATGCCTTAAAACGGGCTTCTGCCAGAACGGTGAATCTTGTGATTCCTTATTACGGTTATGCACGACAAGATCGAAAAGCGCGCGCTCGTGAACCGATTACAGCAAAATTAGTGGCAAATTTATTGGAAAAAGCCGGTGCGACCCGTGTCATCACATTGGATTTGCATGCCCCGCAAATTCAAGGATTCTTTGACATTCCTATCGATCATTTAATGGGAGTTAAAATTTTAGCCGATTATTTCAAAAAGAAACAGTTCGACGACGATATTGTGATTGTTTCCCCTGACCATGGCGGTGTTACACGCGCTCGAAAAATGGCGGAACGCATGAAAGCACCGATTGCCATTATTGACAAACGTCGTCCAAAACCAAATGTTGCTGAAGTCATGAATATCGTGGGAAATATTGAAGGGAAAATTGCTATTTTAATAGATGACATCATTGATACAGCTGGTACAATTACATTAGGAGCAAACGCCCTTGTAGAAAACGGGGCTAAAGAAGTGTATGCATGCTGTACACATCCGGTATTATCCGGGCCGGCGATTGATCGGATTCAAAATTCCAATATCCGGGAACTTGTTGTAACCAACTCTATTGCTCTTCCCGAGGAAAAGAAAATCGATAAAATCGTGGAACTTTCCGTTGCACCATTAATGGGTGAGGCCATTATTCGTGTTCATGAAGATCAATCTGTCAGCATGCTGTTTGATTAATCCATCATCGAAAATAGATCTTGCGGATGGTATGGATTCCAAAAATAAGGAGCAAAAGAATGAAGGGTGTGTTCGAAGCAATAATGGGCGGCTTTCCATACATGTTTTTCATGTAATGACCATGTTTAAAGATTGCCTGTTTAGGCAATTCATATAAAAGGGTTTTTACATTAAAAAACTAGAACGGGAGGATGTCTAATATGAGTGCAGTACTAGAAGTGAAAAGACGGAATGACTTGAGAAAATCGACATTAAATAAACTTCGGCGTGAAGGAAACATACCGGCCGTTATATATGGAAAGGGATTAGAAAATCAAGCGGTTTACGTAAGCAGAACAGATTTGCTAAAAACGATTAAAGAAGTGGGAAGGAATGGAATAATCACCTTAAATATTGATGATCGTGAGCAGAGCGCTGTTTTACACGACTATCAAGAAGATACGCTCACAGGCGAAATGATTCATGCTGACTTTTTTGCTGTCGATCCTTCCACGGAAATCTCCGCTGAAGTTGTGGTGGAATTAAAAGGGGAAGCTCCAGGTGTAAAAGATGGCGGTGTTTTGCAGCAGCCGTTATTTGAATTGACTGTAAAAGGCAAAGTGACCGATATACCGGATGCCATTCAAGTGGACGTTTCCCAATTGCAAGTCGGTGATACGATTACCGTAGGAGATATAAAAGAACATTATCCATTTGAGATTCAGCACGGCGATGAAGAGACGATTGTCTCTATCTTGGCTCCGCGTCAAGAAGAAGAAATCAGCACCGGCGAACAACAAGAGCCTGGCATACCGGAAAATGAAGAAGGAAGGGAAACACCGGCAAGCAAAGAAAGCGAAGGTTAATAGGTGTAAGGGCACAGCATGAAAGGCTGTGTCTTTCTTTCATAGTTGTGTTTATTACTGAAATATAACTGTGTTGGCAAAAATTTTTTACGATGAAATCATAAGGGGTTCTATGCTTTTATCCACTTCCCATTTCAAACATCTATTTTGACTGAATAGAGAATCTTCAGTTTAAGATAAGAAAAAGAGATTTTTACGAAAAATGTTATTTTTTTCAAGCAGGGCGGTTGCCTCGCTTTTTTTGTACATACCGCATAATATGATAGAATGTAAAGAAGAAACTTGAGGTGTTTTTGGATGATAAAATTAATAGCGGGGCTTGGAAATCCCGGTGAAAAGTATAGAGGAACAAGACATAATATTGGATTTGATGTGATAGACGAGCTTGCGCATCGATTGCAATCTCCATTGACAACTGCGAAGCACAAAGGAATTTATACGATTGTACGGTCAGGCGGGCATCAATTGTTGCTGCTCAAACCTCTTACTTATATGAATTTGTCAGGGGAAAGCATTGCTGAAGTCATGCGTTACTATAAGATAGATATCGAGAATTTATTGGTTGTGTATGATGATTTAGATCTTCCGCCCGGAAAAATTCGCTTGCGCCAAAAAGGGAGCGCAGGTGGGCATAATGGCATAAAATCAGTCATACAACATACAGGTACAGAACAATTTAAAAGGATTCGGATTGGCATTGGACGCCCTGACGGAAATAATACGGTTATTGATTATGTATTAGGAAAGTTTGACAAAGAGCAGCAGTTGATCATGAATGAAGCCGTTAAAAAGAGTGCGGATGCTTGCCTTGAATGGTTAGAGAAGCCATTTCCCGAAGTCATGAACCAGTTTAACTCCTGAAGAATGAATATCCTCGTTTCGATGTGTACATACTAAGAATAAGATGTGCACACGGAGGAGGACGTAATGGCTATTCATTATTATTGCCGGCATTGCGGCATTAAACTGGGCAGTTTGGAAAAACATATTATTAGCAGTGAAAAGCTAGGTCTTCATAAACTTGCGGACCATGAACGAAAAGAGATGGTTCAATATGAAAGTAATGGCGATATTTCTATAAAGTCTATTTGTGAAGATTGCCAGGAATCGCTTGAACGATATCCGGATTTTCACCAAAATGATTATCTTATACATTGATTGAACAAGCTTTGGATGCGGTCCAAAGCATTTTTCTGTTTTTTTGTTTGGACGCCAGGAGGGGAGAATAATGTTAAAAAATTTAGAAAATTTACTTCTTACTAATGATGAAATTCAATCCATCACTCAAGGTGTAGAAATAGGGCTTTCAGAGCAGCTTATTGCCGGATTATCAGGCTCTGCGCGCTCTTTGCTCATCTCTTCCGTATATCACAAGACGAACCGTCCGACATTGGTCGTGACCCATAATTTGCTGCAAGCGCAAAAACTGTATGACGATCTTATTCAAAGCATCCCTGAAAACGAAGTGTATTTATATGCGGCCAATGAACTGATTGCGGCGGAAATCTCTATTGCGAGTCCAGAGTTAAAAGCCCAAAGGATTGAAATGTTGAATCATTTAACGACAAGCACTAAAGGTGTGTATATCGTACCGGTAGCCGGTTTGCGAAAGATCTTTCCTCCAAAAGATGTTTGGAAGAGATTTCAAAAGATGCTTTCTGTCGGGGATGAAGTAGATTTAGACAGCTTTTTGCAAGAATTGGTCGTAATGGGTTATGAACGAGCCGATATGGTGAACACCCCAGGCGAGTTTAGTTTAAGGGGAGGCATATTAGATATCTACCCGTTGACAACCCCTGATCCCATTAGGATCGAATTTTTTGACACGGAAATTGATTCGATTCGCACGTTTTCCATTGAAGACCAACGTTCCATAGAAAATTTAAAGGAAGTCAGCATTGGCCCGTTTTCCGAAATGCCGCTCGATCGTGATCAATTGGTGATAGTGGGCGATAGGCTTCAAACAGCGCTGGCAAACAGCTTGAAAAAGGTGAAGAATGAAAAAACAAAAGAACTTCTCACTCAAAATATTGGAAATGATGTTGAGAGATTAAAAACAGGCAGCCTTCCAGATCAAATGGCCAAATATATAGCGATTGCTTATGAACATCCTGCAAGTTTAGTAGATTATCTTTCGGACAGAGGAATCGTGTTTTTTGATGAGTTAAGCCGAATTAATGAAATGAATGACTCGCTGGAAAAAGAGGAAGCAGAATGGTATACGTCACTCATTGAAGAAGGTCAAATGGTACATGACTTGCAAGTGTCCCATTCGCTAGCGGACATCTTGTCATCGATAAAGACGCCACGGCTTTATTTTTCTTTGTTTTTAAGGCATATTCCTCATACCAATCCGCAAAATATTGTGAATTTGTCTTGCAAACCAATGCAAAACTTTCATGGCCAAATGAATGTCTTAAAGGCGGAAACGGAACGATGGAAACATGGAAAATATACAGTTGTCTTTTTGTGTTCCAGCAAAGAACGAATGAAAAAATTCCAAAGTGATTTAGAAGAGTATGAGATTGAAGCTTCATTGCTGGAGGAAGAAGAGAATCTGTTTATCGGCAATCATCAAATTCTATATGGGAATTTGCAAACGGGGTTTGAACTTCCTTCTTTGCGGCTTGCCGTGATTACAGAAGAAGAATTATTTAATAAAAAGGTAAAACAGTCCAAGAGAAGGCAAAAACTTTCGAATGCCGAGAGGATAAAAAGCTATTCGGAATTAAACGTCGGGGATTATGTGGTCCATGTGAATCATGGGATCGGAAAATATTTGGGGATTAAAACATTGGAGATCAACGGAGTCCATAAAGATTATCTCCATATTAAGTATCAGGGAACGGATCAATTATATGTACCGGTTGATCAAATTGACTTAGTTCAAAAGTATATTGCTTCCGAAGGAAAAGAACCGAAGATTTACAAGCTAGGAGGCAGCGAGTGGAAGCGGGTTAAAAAGAAAGTACAATCGTCTGTTCAAGATATAGCCGACGATTTGATCAAGCTTTATGCAGAAAGAGAAGCATCAAAAGGATATGCTTTTTCTCCTGATGGCGACTTGCAGCGGGAGTTTGAAGCGGCTTTCCCTTATCAGGAGACGGAGGATCAATTGCGCTCTATTCAAGAAATTAAACGGGATATGGAAAGAGAACGGCCGATGGATCGATTGTTGTGCGGAGACGTTGGATATGGAAAAACGGAGGTAGCTCTAAGAGCGGCTTTCAAAGCAATTATGGACGGAAAACAGGTGGCTATGCTTGTTCCCACCACGATATTAGCGCAGCAGCATTATGAAACGATGAAAGAGCGCTTTCGAGGATATCCGATCAATATTGGAATGTTAAGCCGTTTTCGAACACGAAAACAAATTCAAGAAACCATCAAAGGAATTAAAAATGGAACGATTGATATTGTAGTCGGCACGCATCGGCTATTGTCCAAGGATGTTCAATACCATGATCTAGGCTTGCTGATTGTCGATGAAGAACAACGTTTCGGAGTGACGCATAAAGAGCGGATCAAGCAATTAAAAACGAATGTAGATGTATTAACGCTAACGGCTACCCCTATTCCTAGAACACTGCATATGTCGATGTTAGGCGTAAGAGATTTATCGATCATCGAGACTCCTCCTGAAAACCGGTTCCCGGTTCAAACGTACGTGATGGAGTATAACGGAACGGTTGTCAGAGAAGCGATTGAAAGAGAATTGGCGCGGGACGGACAAGTTTTCTTCCTTTATAACCGAGTAGAAGATATTGAGCGGAAAGCGGAGGAAATATCTTTACTTGTGCCGGATGCGCGCGTTACGTATGCCCACGGACAAATGACCGAGTCTGAGCTGGAAGATGTCATTTTAAGCTTTCTGGAAGGCGAATACGATGTGTTGGTGACAACAACCATTATTGAGACGGGAGTCGATATCCCAAATGTCAATACACTAATTGTATATGATGCCGACCGGATGGGGTTATCGCAGCTATACCAATTAAGAGGCCGAGTGGGCCGATCCAACCGAATCGCTTATGCTTATTTTATGTATCGAAAAGATAAAGTTCTTTCAGAAACGGCAGAAAAGCGTCTGCAATCGATCAAAGAGTTTACGGAATTGGGATCGGGATTTAAAATCGCAATGCGCGATTTGTCGATTCGGGGAGCAGGAAATTTATTAGGCCCTCAGCAACATGGATTCATTGATTCAGTGGGATTCGATCTATATTCGCAAATGTTGAAAGAAGCGATTGAAGAAAGAAAAGGAATCACTGTGGAAGAAAAACCGCCTGTTTTTGAAGTGGAACTGGATATCGATGCTTATATTCCGGATGCTTATATTCCAGACGGACAGCAAAAAATTGAAATGTACAAACGGTTCCGTGCTCTTGAAACGTTGGAAGAAGTGGCTGAATTGCAAGAGGAAATGGTCGATCGTTTTGGTGAATATCCGAAAGAAGTAGAATATTTATTCCGAGTGGCGGAAATGAAAATCTTTGCGAAAGACGTTCATTTAGAGTCCATTAAGCAGACAAAAAATGAAGTGACGATTCTAGTCAGTGAAAAAGGGACACCGCTTTTAGACGGATCAAAAGTAGTAGAATTATGCCAAACATACGGTCGGATGATGGGATATGGAATGGACGGGTATAAATTAAAAATTACGATGAATATTAAAAATGTTCCTGTAGAAAAATGGTTTTCTATTGCTTACAACATTATTCAAAATTTAAAAGAAGCAAAAAAGAAAGCCTCTTGAATAAGTCGGCACCCGAAAGGAGCCATTGACCTGTTTGCCGTGAAGTGAATGCTGTTTTTTGATCCGTTCCTCTTATGCAAAATGATGAAAAATTTTTATGGATAACTGTTGAAAAGAGTATAAACTGAAAATAATGCCTCGCTTGAAATATTTTTTATCAATAGAAAATTCTCACTGAAAGTGAATAGAACTTCTAAGTTGTTAGATACTAACATCAACAAAATGAATGAATGTAAAACTGGCAAGCAAATAATGGATTGCCAAAAAATCATCTGATGAAAGCGAGGCAGCAAAGATGAAAGCAACAGGTATTGTTCGTCGTATTGATGATTTAGGACGTGTAGTCATTCCGAAAGAAATTCGCAGAACTCTTAGAATCCGCGAAGGAGACCCGCTTGAAATTTTTGTGGACCGGGATGGTGAAGTCATATTAAAAAAATATTCCCCGATAAGTGAATTGGGTGATTTTGCTAAAGAATACGGAGAAGCATTATATGACAGCCTAGGATGTTCGATCCTCATTTGTGACAGGGACGCAGTAATTTCTGTGTCCGGGGTGTCGAAAAAAGAATATTTAAATAAAAACATTAGTGATTTGATTGAAAACGCTATGGAAGAACGACAGTCGGTGATCCAAACAAACCAAGGTGAGGTCTCTTTTGTTGATGGCCACGAAGAAACGGTTCAATCATACACCATTGCCCCAATTATCGCTAATGGCGATCCAATTGGAGCCGTTATTGTCTTTTCCACTGATCGAACGATAGGCGAAGTGGAGAAAAAAGCCGCGGAAACTGCTTCAGGATTTCTTGCACGGCAAATGGAACAATAAGAACGGGAAGAGCAGCTTGAAAAAGCTGTTCTTTTTTCATAAGCAGGAGAAAACATACGAATTTTACACATCGTGAATCAGGAACGCCGCTTTTGCTTTAGATAAAAAGAAAAGAGAATTATTGGTATTCTGCAAACCTCTCATTTTGATATAATACATTCGACTATAGATGCTTATTATATGGAAGAAAGGCGGCGTTCTTTTGTCGAATCAATCATCACAGATATTTATGAAAGGAGCGCTAACGCTGACCGTTGCAGCACTTGCTGTCAAAGTGCTCAGTGCAGTTTATAGAATTCCTTTTCAAAACATTGTCGGGGATGTAGGCTTTTACATATATCAACAAGTATATCCGATTTATGGAATTGCGGTTGCCTTTTCTACTTATGGTTTTCCTGTGGCTGTTTCAAAATTGATAGCGCAAGGAGAAGAAAAGGACAAAAGCAGAATATTAACTGCTTCTTTTGTATTTTTGTCGCTGCTGGGAGTGCTATTGTTTTTAGCACTTTATTTTCAAGCAAAAACGATCGCAGCGGTAATGGGTGATCCGAAATTGGCAAGGCTCATTCAAATCATTTCACTATCCTTTTTACTGATGCCGTTTTTATCCGTTGCAAGAGGACTTTTCCAAGGAAAAGGCGATATGGTGCCGACTGCCGTTTCCCAAGTGACTGAGCAATTGATGAGAGTTGGGGCGATATTAGGCTTTTCCTATTGGTTTATCCATTTAGGCAGTAATTTGTATACTGTCGGCGGGGCTGTTCTTTTTGGATCGATTATGGGCGGATTGGCTTCCTCTATCGTGTTGATTTTTTTCTTAAAGCATAGGAGAGAGTCCATTTTTTATGTTCACCGCTTTTCTTTTGGCGAAATGGAAAGACGGTTGATCCAAACTTTAGTGCTGGAAGGCGTTGCGATTTGCTTATCTAGCATGATGCTTGTTCTCTTTCAATTTATGGATGCTTTAAGTTTATATTCGTCGCTAGTTGATTCAGGGATATCGAAATCGGCTGCAAAAGTTGCGAAAGGCGTCTATGACCGAGGGCAGCCGCTTTTGCAATTGGGAACGGTGGTCGCCACATCCTTTTCATTGACGCTTGTGCCGCTTATTAGCGCCAGCTATCAAGAAAGCGATTATGAGTCTGTTCACAAGAGCGTTCGCATTGCCGTAAAAATCAGCTTTGTCATAGGCCTTGCTGCCATGGTAGGGTTGTTAAATATTCTCGTTCCAACCAATATTATGCTATTTGAGAATGGATCTGGGTCCAATATTTTGGCGTTCTTTAGCGCTGGCATTTTGCTTAGCTCAATGGCGCTTACCTTTTCGGGAATTTTGCAAGGGGTAGGATCGCCGTATTTTCCTGCTATCGTCCTCTTCATCGGTCTTGTCGTTAAATTTGTCGGGAACTTATATCTTGTCCATATGTGTGGAGCAGTGGGAGCAGCTTTTTCCACGGTTCTTTCATTGCTGTTGACATCCTTGATTTTGTTTTTGAAAATCAAAACATTAATGCGCATTCAAGTGCTGCCATGGTCATCCGTTGGTCAAAGTCTTCTAGCGGCGGCAGCTATGACTGTTCTTTTACAAGTATGGTCGTTTCTTTTCCGATGCTTGGATTTTTCCGGCACCCGTCTGCAAGCGGCGCTGGAAGCAGTCGGTGGTGTTTTTCTAGGCGGCACTGTTTTTCTAGTGCTTATCTTAAAAATGAAGATATTCTCCAAAGAAGAATTGGTTTTGTTTCCGTTTGGCAGGAAATTGGTTCAAATAAGTGAAAAACTGAATGGGAGAAATGTATAATGGCTTATAAAATAACGATTGTTGGATTGGGAGCAGGTGATATAGACCAGCTCCCATTAGGAGTCTATAAACGGTTGAAAAAAGAGTCTTTCGTCTTTTTGCGGACAAAGGAGCATCCTGTCGTCCGACAGCTGGAGGAAGAAGGTGTTTCGTTTATCAGTTTTGATTCTGTTTACGAACAACACGACCAATTTGAACAAGTGTACGAAGAAATAGTCGAGCGTTTGTTGAACAAAGCAAAAGAGGAAGATATTCTATATGCTGTTCCAGGGCATCCCCTTGTGGCTGAAAAAACAGTCCAGCTTTTGCTTGAAAGGGGAAAAGATGCGGATGTGGATGTGGTGATCGGCGGCGGGCAAAGCTTTTTGGATTCGTTGTTTGCCGCTCTGAAAATCGATCCTGTAGAAGGATTTCAATTTTTGGACGGGACTGATCTGCATAGAGATGATATACATGTCCGCGGGCATATCATCATTGGGCAGGTGTACGATTCTTTCGTAGCATCCGATGTGAAGCTGACACTAATGGAAAAATACCCGGACGACTATCCGATTTATATCGTTCACGCGGCAGGATCGAGCGAGGAAAAAATAGTGAAAGTGCCCCTTTACCAATTGGATCATGAAATTTCTTCCGTCAACAATCTAACCTCCATTTATGTACCGCCGGTGAAGGATGACTTTGTTTACCGCGAATTTTCCTCATTGAGGGAAATCATTCGCATATTGCGGGGACCAAATGGTTGTCCTTGGGATAAAAAACAGACTCATCAGTCGTTAAAAAAATACTTAATAGAAGAATGTTATGAACTTTTATCCGCCATTGATCACGATGACATTGATAATATGATTGAAGAGTTGGGAGATGTTCTTCTTCAAGTGATGCTTCATTCTCAAATCGGCGAGGACGAAGGTTTGTTTTCGATAGAAGATGTGCTGGAATCCATATCCCGAAAGATGGTGCATCGGCATCCACACGTATTCGGAGATGAAACCGCTAAAACGGCGGAAGAGGTTGTGAAAAACTGGGAAGCCATTAAACAGAGGGAAAAGGGCAGAAGCGCTAAAGGCGGCGGTATTTTAGAGGAAATCGAAAAAGGACTTCCGGCCGTTATTAGAGCGTACGAAATTCAAAAGAAAGCAGCAAAAACAGGCTTTGATTGGGAGAAAGCGGACGAAGCAGCTCAAAAAGTGGAAGAAGAATGGCGGGAATTTTTAGATGAAGTCAAAAGCGGCGACAAAAAGAAACAAGTGGATGAATTGGGGGATGTGTTATTTGCATTAATCAATACAGCGCGCTTTTTCTCCATTCATCCGGAAGAAGCCCTTGCTCAAGCAAATGATAAATTTATTAGGCGGTTTTCTTATGTGGAACAGAAAGTGAAGGAAAGCGGTCAATCTTTCCAAGATTTCTCCTTAACGGAACTTGACCGTTTTTGGAATGAGGCAAAAGAAAAAGGACTTTGAAAATAGCAAATCTTTTATAACAAACCATCTAAATGTGAAAACACTCTTTAAAAAGGGGGAGAAGCAATGGAAACGATGCGGTTGGATAAATTTTTAAAGGTTTCGCGCATTATTAAAAGAAGAACGTTAGCAAAAGAAGTTGCGGATCAAGGCAGGGTATTCGTGAACGGACAGCAAGCAAAAGCGAGCACGAATGTAAAGGCAGGAGACGAATTGACCATCCGTCTTGGACAAAAAATCATAAAGGTTCGTGTTGAAAGTCTTCAGGAATCTACCCGGAAAGAAGACGCAGCGAGTCTCTATTCCGTATTGTCCGAAGAAAAAATAGAAGAATGAACTGAGGCTTTCTCCAAAGCCCCTTTTTAACAAGAAGACCCGCCGAGATATATCTATTTATCTCGACGGGTTTTTCTTTTGGGTGGCTTTCTTTCTGAAGCAGGCGGTTCTTTTCCTCCACTTGTTTCAGAAGATTGTAGGTGATGGCAATCAGCCCGATTCGATTGTACCAATCCAGCTCTCCCAGCAAGGTACGGGAGTCTTGCGGACCGTCCGCGGAAATCAAGTGAAATTCTCGATTGTCAACGCTCCCCGAAAACCATTCCTTCCATAAAAAACAGGCTTGTTCTATTTCTTCTCTTGCGTGCATATGTATTGTTACAAAGCATGTACTTTTTCAAGGCTTCCGTTTATAAGTAGATCCCTTTGGTTTCTCAGTTGGTTCAGACTAAAAAACAAATACAAATGACCAAGACGATGACGGACAAAGCCTTTTAAAAAGCGATGAAAGGAAGCGGGGGAGAAACTATGGCGCAATTTCAAGAGTCTAAAAATAATGGATCATATCAAGAACACGATGTCACTATGAGGGGCAGAAAACTGCTTGATATCACAGGCGTAAAGCAAGTAGAAAGTTTTGATAATGAGGAGTTTTTGCTTGAAACAGTCATGGGTTTTTTGTCTATTCGAGGTGAAAATCTTCAGATGAAAAATTTGGATGTCGATCAAGGAATTGTATCGATCAAAGGGAGGGTATATGACCTTATTTATTTGGATGATCAGCATGGGGAGAAAGCTAAAGGGTTCTTTAGCAAGTTGTTTCGATGAGCTTGACAACTCAGTTTTATACTATGCTTGCCATGATTGCAATGGGAAGCTTTTTTGGTGCATCGTTTGATACGTACAACCGATTTTTAAAAAGAAGCAAGCGGAATAGGTGGATCGTCTTTTTTCACGATGTGCTTTTTTGGGCCGTGGAAGGACTTCTTATTTTTTACATTTTATTTCTTGTGAATTATGGGGAAATTCGATTTTATATTTTTCTTGCTTTATTATGCGGTTTTGCTGCTTATCAGGCGCTTTTGAAAAGAGGATTTTTAGTCATATTGGAAAGTGTCATAACATTTGTAGCTACTGTTTACAAATTTATGTTAAAAACTCTTTACAATTTCATTTATATTCCAGTAAAGTATATTTTTTTGTTTACTCAAACTGCTATAATAATAATGGGAAAATCAATATTGATGTTAACGCTTGCCATATGGAAAGTATTGTTTTGGCTTTTAAAAGCCGTTGCATTACCGTTTCATTGGATTCTTAAAGGATTTTGGAAGTTATTGCCGGAATCGTTTAAAATATTCGTCGATAAGTTCTTGGCACGTTTAAAAGGAACTTTTGGAAAAATAAAGAATACTATTACTAAACTGTTGGACGGAGTACGCAAAAAGAAGTAAATACTGGAAAGGGAGGTTTGGAATGGCGGTTCGAAACGTAAAGGGAATCACTTCCATTAGAAACACATATGTGGAAAACGAAGAAAAGAAACAATATTTGATGCAGCAACGAAAAAAGAAACTATACAGAAGATTGATTGCTTTTTCCTCCTTATTCTTAATCATCACCATCCTTTTAGTTTCGACACTTATATCTCAAACTTCCCGTTTGGAAGAAAAACAGCGGCAAAAAGCACAATTGGAACATTCGTTGGCCAAGCTTGAAAAAAAACAGGTTTTACTGAAAGAAGAATTGGCAAAATTAAAGGATGACGACTATGTTGCCAAGCTAGCCCGTGAAAAATATTTTTTGTCGGATAAAGGTGAGATCATTTTTTATCTCCCCAAGGAGAAAAAGAAAGAAAAGGATGTGGAGTAGTCTTATTGACACTCCTTTTTTCCGATATATAATATAAGATAAGCTTGATATTTTTTAAGGAGGAACAATTTTTTTATGTCAATTGAAGTAGGCAGCAAGTTACAAGGAAAAGTAACAGGCATCACGAATTTTGGAGCGTTTGTTGAATTGCCTGATGGCTCCACGGGGTTGGTGCACATTAGCGAGGTTGCCGATAATTATGTAAAGGATATCCACGATCATTTAAATGTCGGTGATCAAGTAGAAGTAAAAGTGCTCAACGTTGAGAATGACGGAAAAATAGGGTTATCGATCCGCAAAGCAAAAGATCAGCCCCAACATTCAAGCCATAATCATCATGGAAACCAGCGTCCGCAACGGCACAACAAAGGAAATGATCATCGTTCCAAAGAAAGTTTCGAACAGAAGATGGCCCGCTTTTTAAAAGAAAGTGAAGATCGTCTGTCTTCTTTAAAACGTCATACCGAATCCCGTCGTGGAGGCAGGGGGGCAAGAAGAGGCTAACTTGCTGTCTATTTCAAGCAGGGGCCGTAAGATTTTTATTGTTCTTATAAATAAACCTATTTTTCCATAACGGGGTAATCAGCCTCATTTTATGATGAGGCGTTTTGCGTGCTGTTGTTGGATCTTTGGAAGAATGAACTTTGTGTCGTTTCGGTGACATACGGTTTTCAAAGTCAGATCCTTTTTTCAAACACCCGTTCTAAATGAGAATGGAAAAGAGTTTGAAAAAGGACTGGACCCCTATTTTGAAGAGGAAAATAGGATTTATTTAACGCTTTAATATGAAAGCATCGCTTTTTATATACAAAAAGCCAAAGAGATTAATCCCTCTTTGGCTTTTTTTTACTTAATCGATCGATAGCGGCGGAGGGAATCGAACCCCCGACCTCACGGGTATGAACCGTACGCTCTAGCCAGCTGAGCTACGCCGCCAAAGTATGTGATTTGAAACACAATGAATATATTAATGGCAACATCAAAAAATGTCAAGAGGTAGAATGGCGGCTTTTTGTTTTTCCTTGTCAAAAAAATGAGACATCGAGATGGATCCCTTTCAGCTGGCGCGAAGATCATCTTTTTTTCCGACAATCATTTTACGGATCAGATAAATTAATCCTATCGTAAGGGAAAAAGGGTGATGTTTTTACAATTCCTTTGAAGTTTATTCACAGGTTTTGCTCTGCAGCACCTCTCTGCGTGATCAATTTGTTTCCTTTTTGAAGATTAGGCTGAAAATAGTCGAACTTTTCTTGAACGGGAACTGGTCATTTTGACAAAGTTTTATGCTTGTCCCCTTTATAATGTCTTCAATAATACGAGTTGGGGAGGATTATTTGATGGATTTGATGGAAAGAGTAGAGCAAAACGTAATGGAGCCGGTAGGAAACGTCAATCTGGAAGAAACGAAATTGGAAGTGACAAGGAGGTTTAAAAGATTTCTGTTTAAACTGGAATTGGCTCTTCAACAAAAAGGGATGATGTTGTTTTTAATAGGTTTTCTGTTAGGAAGGGCTCTCATTTTATCCCATTTAACGCCGTTTGCTTTGCCATTTTTTGCGTCTGTTTTCATGATTCGAAGAGACCGGGCACCGATCGTTTTTATTGGACTATTATCGGGTGCTTTAACATTATCGATAGGAAACTTAGTCTACACCTTTGCCGTCATCTCTTTGTTTTTAATCGCTTTTCGGCTGTCTAGACAATTTCGTAAAGAAGAGTTAAATGCTTTGCCGTTCTTTGTGTTTTTTACTACTATAACAGTTAAACTGGCTTTTACCTACGTCAATCAGCAGCAAACGTTAAGCCTCTATGATGGTCTTATGGCACTGATTGAGGCGGGCTTGACCTTTATCCTTACTTTAATTTTTATGCAAAGCATCCCCTTATTATCCATTCATAAACGAAAAACTTCATTAAAAACAGAAGAAATTGTCAGTCTTATCATTTTATTAGCATCCATTTTGACAGGAACCATCGGTTGGAGATTATATGGATTATCCGTTGAACATATCTTTTCACGTTATTTGGTGCTGCTGTTTGCATATGTTGCCGGTGCCACTGTAGGATCGACCGTAGGAGTCGTGACCGGGTTAATTTTTAGCTTAGCTAACGTTTCGAGCTTCTATCAAATGAGTTTATTGGCTTTTGGCGGATTGCTAGGCGGTCTTTTGAAAGAAGGGAAAAAATTCGGTGCTGCAGCCGGAATGCTGGTGGCTACGTTGTTGATAGGGATGTACGGGGAAGAAAATGTTTCTTTAATACCCACTCTTTATGAAACTCTGGCTGCTATTATGCTGCTCTTTTTAACGCCCAGAAATTTAACAGAACGAGTTGCGAAGCATATTCCCGGCACTCCGGAACATTCCCATCACCAGCAGCAGTATTTGAAAAAGATCCGTGATGTAACGGCGAATCGAGTGGAGCAATTTTCTTCTGTCTTTCAGGCTCTATCCAAAAGCTTTGCCCAGTCCGGACGGCTTCATGAAGAAACATCTGAAGAGCGCGAGTTGGATTATTTTCTGGGCAATGTAACGGAAAAGACTTGTCAGACATGCTTTAAAAAAGAACAGTGCTGGACCAAAAATTTTCATAAAACGTACGAATTAATGAGGGAGGCTACGATGGATTTGGAGGAAGGAACGCTGTCCGGCTCCGTAGCAAGAGAAATGGAAAAGCATTGCGTCCGGGCTAAACGGGTTCAAGAAGTGATTCAGCAGGAGCTCACTCATCTTCAGGCGAATCAAAAGTTAAAACAGCAAGTTCAGGAAAGCCGAAAGCTTGTTGCCGATCAACTCTTGGGCGTTTCTAAGGTGATGGACGATTTTGCGAAAGAGATCCAGAAAGAGCGTGAAAATCACCATAACCAAGAAGAGCAAATACATGAAGCTCTGCAATCCTTTGGACTGGAGGTGGAAAAGATTGATATTTACAGCCTCCAAAAAGGAAATGTAGATATAGATATGGTCTTTCCTTATGCGGGCGGTCACGGTGAATGTGAAAAATTGGTAGCGCCCATGCTTTCGGATATTTTAGGAGAAACGATTTTGGTGCAAAATGAAGAATATACTGGATTCCCGGGAGGCTATTGTTATGCGACTTTTCGTTCGGCAAAAGCATTTGTTGTAGAAACAGGAGTCGCCTTTGCGGCCAAGGGGGGAGGCTTGGTTTCAGGAGACTGCTATTCAACGATCGACTTAGGGGTTGGAAAATATGCCGTTGCCATCAGCGACGGTATGGGAAATGGCGTAAGGGCCCATCACGAAAGCAATGAAACGTTAAATCTATTGCAAAAAATTCTCCAATCCGGCATTGATGAAAAGGTGGCGATCAAGTCTATTAATTCCGTTTTGTCTTTAAGAACGACGGATGAAATTTTTTCGACGTTGGATTTGTCGATTATTGATTTGCAAAACGCAACAGCAAAATTTCTGAAAATTGGGTCATCTCCGAGTTTTATTAAAAGGGGAAACAAAATTATAAAAATCGAAGCAGGCAATTTGCCTATGGGCATCTTACGGGAGGTGGATGTAGATATCGTTTCGGAACAGCTGAAAGCAGGAGATTTGCTCATTATGATGAGCGACGGCGTTTTTGAAGGAGCGAAGCATGTTGAAAATCATGATTTGTGGATGAAAAGAAAAATTGGAGAAATTGAAACAAATGATCCTCAAGAAGTAGCGGATTTAATTATGGAAAAAGTCATTCGTGCAGGGGGAGGCGGCATAGAAGACGATATGACAGTCGTCGTTACAAGGATTGAGCATAATATGCCAAAATGGGCCGCCATTCCGGTAACAAAATTGAAAAAGAAGAAGAATGCTTCATGACTTTTTCTTGAAATGTATAATCGCCCCTCCGGTTGGAAAAAATGGTAACGATAGTGCAAGATTGGAGGGGACCTTATGAAAACAGGTACGCTGCGGCAAATTTTGCTGATTACAGACGGCTGTTCCAATTATGGAGAAGATCCTATTGCCATGGCGGCTCTTTCAAACGAGCAAGGGATAACCGTCAATGTCATTGGAGTGCTAACGAACGATGCGATGGATGATAGGGGAATGAAAGAAATTGAGGGAATTGCCAAATCGGGCGGCGGGGTCAGCCAAATTGTATATGCAGCTCAGTTATCGCAAACCGTTCAAATGGTGACGCGTCAAGCGATGACGCAAACTTTGCAAGGATTGGTAAATCAAGAATTAAAACAAATTTTGAACAGGGATATTTCCATGGAAGAACTTCCCCCCGAAAAACGCGGAGAGGTAATGGAAGTGGTAGAAGACCTTGGTGAAAAGGCTAATTTAGAAGTATTGATATTGGTAGATACTAGCGCAAGCATGAAAGAGAAATTGCCGATCGTGAAGGAAGCTCTTTTGGATCTTTCTTTAAGCATGAATGCAAGAATGGGAAATAACTTGTTTTCTGTCTATATATTTCCCGGGAAACAAAGAGAAGTTGAAAGAATTCTGGATTGGACTCCTAAGATGGAATCGCTCACCAGCATCTTTTCAAAACTGACCCCGAGTGGAATGACTCCAACTGGACCTGCTATTCGGGAAGCATTAGGACAATTTATGAAAAAACGTTCGGCAAGGAGTTTGCTGTCAAGTGATGATGAATTCTTTGAAGAATCCGTTTAATTTTCCAAAAGGCACAGTCATTAAGGGAAAATGGAATCAAAAAATGTATGTTTTGTTAAAAGAACTTGGATATGGTGCAAACGGAACGGTTTATCTAGTTCAAAATGAAAATGGGTATGCGGCTTTAAAAATGAGCAAAAACAGCATGTCCATCACATCGGAGGTAAATGTTCTAAAGGCTTTTCGAAGGGTCCAAGGGTCTTCCCTGGGGCCTTCTTTATTAGATGTTGATGATTGGATCATAAAAGGGTCTGCCATCCCTTTTTATGTAATGGAGTATATTCAAGGGCCTAATCTTCTTGATTTTATTAAGCAAAAAGGGCATTCTTGGATAGGGGTTTTGCTCAGTCAATTGTTAAGAGATTTAGAATCGCTGCATGAACAAGGATGGGTATTTGGTGATTTAAAGCCTGAAAATTTAATTGTTGCCGGTCCTCCTTATCGCATTCGTTGTATAGATGTGGGTGGGGCAACCATCCAAGGAAGGGCTATCAAAGAGTTTACGGAATTTTTCGACAGAGGCTATTGGGGAATGGGGAATAGAAGAGCTGAACCGTCGTATGACCTTTTTTCAGTGGCTATGATTGCTTTAAATCTTGCTTATTTAAAAAAATTTGAGAAGCGGGTAAACGGTCAAGCGGAAATTGTGCAGATGATGACGAAAAGGCCGGAATTACAGTTGATGAAACCCGTATTGCTGAGAGCTGTCAACGGGCATTATTCTTCAGCTAAAGAAATGAGAAAAGAACTGCTGTCAGCACTATCTTCACCAGCTAATCAGAAAAAGTCTGAAAAAAATGGACACCTGTCCAATTCGGCAGCGAAGGCCGCGGCAAAACCGCTTCCGTCCAGAAAATCCATCCATAAAAAGAAAAAGAACAGGAAGCTGCTTGAAACTTTTTTGATCATCGTGAGTTTGTCCTTCCTTTATTTAGTCTACTTGTTTTTCCAGTTGATCTAAATCATGTATCATACATTGGACTTTGAAAATGTTTATTCAAAATATAAACATTTTTGTGATCAATAAAGTTAAATGATACTATTATAAGTAAATAAAAGATAAACTTGAACAGGTGCTTTATGGCTTTATCTAGTGAGGAGATTTCGGAGGAATGCTATTTTACGGAAAAAAGGCCTAAGCCTTATTTGTTTTTAAGTCGACAAAAGTGTCTAATAGGAACTGCATTGCTGTTTTTACATTCACCACGTTCATGCTTATTTAGCGAGCGCTTTATTGTATAACAGAAAAATGGTCTATTCCGAATATCCCACATGGTGAAACCTTTCACCTGCTTTCAAGATAAAGGACGAATTGCGATGCTTGAGTATGAAGAAAAGGTCAGACAGTTTATTAAGAAACATCAATTGATTAATAAGGGCGATAAAATAGTCGTCGGGGTATCAGGTGGGCCGGATTCTTTATCTTTGTTGCACTATTTGGCGAGAAAACGAGATTTTTATGGGATCGATCTGTTTGCCGTTCACCTTGACCACATGTTTCGCGGGCAGGAGTCGTATGAAGAACTTCTGTTTGTTGAAGAATTTTGTAAAGAATTTCATATTCCGTGCTTATCCAAGCGGATCAACGTTAGTGAGATCATTCGAGACAATGGAACAGGGCTTCAAGAAACCGCTAGAATGGTGCGTTATCAAGTTTTTCAACAGGCAATGACCCGGTTTGCGGCTAATAAATTGGCGCTTGCGCATCATGGGGATGACCAGGTAGAAACGATCTTAATGCGGTTGACAAGAGGAACATCCGGAAAAGGAAGGGCAGGGATTCCTTATTTGAGGCCTTTCCACAATGGATGGATCATCCGTCCGTTGTTAGGCATAACGAAAGAGGAGATTTTAGCCTACTGTGATTTTTACAGACTGAATCCTCGAATCGACCCCAGCAACTCGAAAGGCGCATATACACGCAATCGTTTTCGTCTCGAAGTGCTTCCTTTTTTGAAAACAGAAAATCCGAAAGTTCATGAACATTTTCAAACATTTAGTGAGGAAATGCTGGACGATGAACGTTTTTTGCTAAAATTGACCTATGAAAGAATGGAAAACATATGGACGCACAAAAACGACGGAATTTCCTTGGATATTGAAGAGTTTCAAAAAATGCCTTTGTCTTTACAAAGAAGAGGGATTCATCTAATATTAAACTATCTTTATAAGAAAAAAACCCCATTTACAAATGTACATATTCGTCAAATTTTGCAATTGATGCAACATCACCACCCCTCTGGAAGCCTTGATCTTCCGGAAGGATTGAAAGTGATTCGGCAGTATCAGGAATGTTTTTTCGGTTTCATAAAGGATGAAACAAAAGAATATTCATATGAATTAAAAACGGAAGGAAAAGTTGTCCTTCCGAACGGTGACCAATTGATCCTGACAAAAAGGAAGAACGCGGACAAATTCCCATCAAAAGATGACCAATTTTGCCTGAATCGAGAAGCAGTCGCAATGCCGTTGATTATCCGTACGCGAAAACCGGGCGACCGCATCGCATTAAAAGGGATGAACGGATTCAAAAAGGTGAAAAAGGTTTTTATTGATTTGAAAGTACCACGTTCTTATCGTGATCATTGGCCAATTGTGGCCGATTCCAAAGGGAAAGTTTTATGGATCCCGGGTCTTAGAAAATCGATCTTTGAAAAACAAAACGAAAATGAGAATGATGATATTTTAATTTATATTAAGCAAACATCATCTGGGGGGCAAACAAAGTGCTGAATCAGGATATTGAAAAAATTTTAATCACAGAAGAAGAGATCCAAGAAAAAATTAAAGAATTGGCTGGCTATTTGACAGAAGAATACAAGGACAAGTTTCCGCTTGTGATCGGCGTTTTGAAAGGAGCCATGCCATTTATGGCGGATTTGTTGAAACGGGTGGACGCCTATTTGGAAATGGATTTTATGGATGTTTCCAGCTATGGCAATTCCACCGTTTCATCCGGAGAAGTGAAAATTGTGAAGGACCTTGATACTTCTGTCGAGGGGCGGGACATACTAATCGTTGAAGATATCATCGACAGCGGATTGACTTTAAGCTATTTAGTCGAGCTTTTCCGTTACCGTAAAGCAAATTCGATCAAGATCGTAACCCTTCTGGATAAACCGACAGGACGCAAGGCGAATATTGAAGCGGATTATGTTGGCTTCATCGTTCCGGATGAATTTGTGGTTGGTTACGGTTTGGATTATGCTGAAAAATACCGGAATTTACCTTTCATCGGGGTTTTAAAACCTGAAGTTTATAGGAATAATGAAAGCAAATAGGTAAAGTGGGTTGTGCGAATGAAAAAACGAATTCAAGGGATGATTATTGTTTGTAACACTAAGATTCAATGTGATACTATTGTATATAGTTTTCTTGATGGTGGGAGGAGGTAAGGGATGAATCGCATTTTTCGCTATACCATATTTTACTTGCTAGTCTTTTTAGTGATTATTGGCGTTGTTGGTTATTTTAATAACAACAACCAGCCAACTAAAAATATAACGTATAACGAGTTTATATCTCACTTGGAAAATAATGATGTAAAGTCTTTTTCCATGCAGCCTGAGCGAGGCGTTTACGAAGTTCGCGGTCAATTAAAAGGCGATGATGGCAATTATTTTCAAACGTATGTCATGAACAGCGACACTCTTCTTAACCGCATCGACAATGCTGCGAAGAACGCCAGAGTGGAAGTGCTGCCTGCTAAGGAAACTAGCGGTTGGGTCTCCTTTTTTACTACAATTATTCCATTTTTGATTATCTTTATACTATTTTTCTTCTTATTAAACCAAGCGCAGGGCGGCGGAAGTCGTGTCATGAACTTCGGAAAAAGCAAAGCCCGGTTGTATAATGACGAGAAGAAAAAAGTACGCTTTCGGGATGTAGCTGGAGCTGATGAGGAAAAGCAGGAGCTGGTTGAAATTGTTGAATTCCTGAAAGATCCGCGTAAATTTTCCGAATTAGGAGCTCGTATTCCGAAAGGTGTGCTTTTAGTCGGACCTCCTGGAACAGGGAAAACTCTGCTTGCTCGAGCTGTAGCAGGCGAAGCGGGAGTCCCGTTTTTCTCCATTAGCGGTTCCGATTTTGTAGAAATGTTTGTTGGGGTTGGTGCTTCTCGTGTCCGGGATTTATTTGAGACAGCCAAAAAGAATGCCCCCTGTATTATTTTTATAGATGAAATTGATGCCGTTGGCCGTCAACGCGGTGCAGGTCTTGGTGGCGGACATGACGAAAGAGAACAAACGTTAAACCAATTGCTTGTTGAAATGGATGGATTTAGCGCAAATGAGGGGATTATCATCATTGCAGCAACAAACCGTCCGGATATTCTCGACCCAGCATTGTTGCGTCCGGGACGTTTCGACCGTCAAATCACAGTAGATCGTCCTGATGTGAATGGAAGAGAAGCGGTTCTTCGAGTTCACGCCCGCAATAAACCTTTAGATGATTCTGTAGATTTAAAGGCGATTGCGCAAAGAACTCCCGGTTTTTCTGGAGCAGATTTGGAAAACTTGTTGAACGAAGCGGCACTTGTTGCGGCCCGTGCAAACAAGAAAAAAATAGATATGTCCGATATTGATGAGGCAACAGACCGCGTCATTGCCGGACCGGCCAAACGCAGCAAAGTGATTTCAGAAAAAGAACGAAGAATTGTGGCTTTCCACGAGGCTGGGCATACAGTGATTGGACTTGTACTGGATGATGCGGAAATGGTTCATAAAGTAACGATTGTCCCGCGCGGTCAAGCTGGTGGATATGCGGTTATGCTTCCGAAAGAAGATCGTTATTTTATGACAAAACCAGAATTGCTGGATAAGATCACAGGATTGCTCGGAGGTCGTGTATCGGAAGAGCTTACCTTCGGAGAAGTGTCGACTGGTGCTCATAATGATTTCCAACGCGCTACAAGTATCGCTCGCAGAATGGTAACCGAATTTGGAATGAGCGATAAATTGGGTCCGCTTCAGTTCGGACAATCCCAAGGCCAAGTGTTCCTTGGACGGGATTTAAACAGTGAGCAAAATTATTCGGATGCAATCGCTTACGAAATTGATCTTGAAATTCAGCGTATTATTAAAGAGTGTTATGAGCGCGCTAAAAAGATTCTGACTGAAAACCAAGATAAAGTGAAATTGATTGCTACAACACTGTTGGAAGTAGAAACGCTGGATGCGGCTCAAATTAAACATTTAGTGGAACACGGCACTTTACCGGACCGTTCCGCTTCAACTGACAAAAAGGCAACAAACAATGATAATGTAAAGGTAAATATTCAGAAAAAAGAAGAGTCGCCGACGGAAGAATCGAATCAATATGATTCAACAGATCAGAGTGAATCGGCTTCCAATTCTGATAAAAATCCCCCGAATTCAGGGAACGATGGGGACAAAACAGTTTAAGATCGACTCCTTCAAGAGAAAAGCAAGCTTGCTTGGAAGCATTTTTGGGCATAAAGTAAGACGACAATGATATAAAGCCTCCCGGATATCAAAGATGGAACAGCTTTGATGCCGGGAGGCTATTTTTGAAATGAAGCAGATAAACTTTCGCGGCAAACTTGTTTCATGAATACAGATGGGAAAAGAGCAGAATGGATTTTTAACGACTTTTTTGAGTTGGATGTTTGCGATGAACGATTATGGATACGTCTCTGCAGTAGATGAACATGGATTTCAACAAGTTGGATTTTTCGTTTAGATTACGGCTAGTATCAACGGGTATGTTCGGAAACTTTTCTGCAAGAGCCAATCTTTACGAAAATCGGATATTCTGTGATATGATGTTGACAGGAATTTTTAAGATTAATATGTGTGGTGAGTGGGTTGATTTTTGTATTGGATGTTGGAAATACTAATACAGTATTAGGGGTATATGAAAAGGACGAATTAAAATTCCATTGGCGAATCGAAACGAACCGGAGTAAAACGGAAGATGAATACGGCATGTTGGTGAAATCTCTTTTTGAGCATGTGGGGATTCGCTTTGAAGATATTCATGGTATTATCATTTCATCGGTAGTCCCTCCTATTATGTTTTCCTTAGAGAGAATGTGTCAAAAGTATTTTCATGTGAACCCGCTGATTGTAGGTCCAGGAATTAAAACGGGGCTGGATATTAAATACGACAATCCGCGTGAAGTAGGAGCGGATCGAATTGTGAATGCGGTTGCCGGGATACACGAATACGGAAGTCCGTTAATTATCGTCGATTTTGGTACGGCAACTACTTATTGTTATATCAATGAGAAGGAACAGTATATGGGAGGAGCTATTGCCCCGGGCATTGGTATTTCCACGGAAGCTTTATATACTAGGGCATCAAAACTGCCCCGGATAGAAATTGCGGCACCCGACCATATCATTGGAAAAAGTACGGTTGCAGCCATGCAGTCCGGGATTTTTTATGGGTTTGTAGGACAGGTTGACGGCATCGTCAGTCGAATGAAAGCATATAGCAAAATTGAGCCGAAAGTGATTGCCACCGGGGGATTGGCCTCGCTTATTGCCAACGAGTCGGAAACCATCGATCACGTTGATCCGTTTTTGACGTTGAAAGGCTTGAGACTCATTTATAAGCGAAACATTGAATAGGAAAGGAGAAACATATGAGTGATTATTTAATAAAAGCCCTTGCTTTTGATGGCAAGGTCCGTGCTTATGCTGCCAATACAACCAACACAGTCGGAGAAGCACAAAGAAGACATTACACATGGCCTACAGCATCTGCAGCATTAGGGCGTACTATGACAGCCGGGGTCATGATGGGTTCCATGATGAAAGGAAACGCCAAAGTGACCATTAAAGTGGATGGCGGAGGCCCTATCGGGATTATTTTAGTAGACAGCGACGCGAACGGAAATGTCCGCGGCTATGTCACCAATCCTCAAACCCATTTCGATTTAAATGAACATGGAAAACTTGATGTCCGCCGTTCTGTTGGGACCTCAGGAACACTTACAGTCGTGAAAGATCTTGGATTAAGAGAAAATTTTTCCGGACAAGTTCCGATTGTATCCGGTGAACTTGGTGAAGATTTTACTTATTATTTTGCTTCCTCTGAACAAATCCCTTCTTCTGTCGGTGTGGGAGTCTTGGTGAATCCTGACAATTCGATTCTGGCTGCCGGAGGATTTATTATTCAATTGATGCCT
The DNA here is from genome assembly GCF_001050115.1 of Bacillus smithii. Taxonomy (NCBI): domain Bacteria; kingdom Bacillati; phylum Bacillota; class Bacilli; order Caryophanales; family Bacillaceae; genus Bacillus; species Bacillus smithii. The sequence continues at coordinate 85,868 of NZ_CP012024.1, forward strand.
GGCACCGATGATGATACGATTGACAGGATAGAAGAACGACTCAAAACGATTCCGCCCATTTCAAAGCTCATTCAGAATGGATTAACTCCGGAAGAAATTTTATTTGAAATTCTTGGGAAAGACCAAGTAAAAATACTGGATAAAATACCTGTTCAATTTAAGTGCAATTGTTCTAAGGAACGTTTTGCGACTGCCATTATTGGGCTGGGAAAAGAGGAAATTCAAGACATGATCGATGAAGATGGCCAAGCGGAAGCGCAATGTCATTTTTGCAATGAGAAATATGTATTTACTAAAGACGAATTGGAAGCCATGCTGCAAGAAGCAAAATAAAGACCATCTATTGGGCGGGAAATTTTCCCGCCCGTTTTGATAATAGGGCTGTTGTTCCTTTTTTGGATACTTAAGATAGAATTCTCTATTAGATCATATTTTTTTAAAATAATATATTTTCCGTTTAAATTCAAAGATTTTTTTGTTTTATTATAAATTTCAGACATTATCAATTGACTTTTTCATAATTTATTGGTAAATTATCTACGATAATACCAATAAAATTACTCGGTTTTGAGGTGATCGAAGTGGCAAAAATTGCGAATTCCATTACAGAATTGATCGGGAATACGCCGATTGTAAAGCTGAACAGAATTGTCGATGCCGATTCAGCTGATGTTTATTTAAAATTAGAGTATTTCAATCCGGGCAGCAGCGTAAAAGATCGTATTGCATTGGCCATGATCGAAGCGGCTGAAAAATCAGGAAAACTTCAACCTGGCGGAACGATCATTGAGCCTACAAGCGGAAACACCGGGATCGGACTTGCTATGGTAGCTGCGGCGAAAGGCTATCCTGCGATTTTTGTTATGCCGGAAACGATGAGTTTAGAACGTCGCAACCTTCTGAAAGCATATGGAGCTCAACTTGTTCTTACTCCAGGTCCCGAAGGAATGAAAGGCGCCATCAAAAAAGCAGAAGAGCTCGCTAAAGAAAACGGCTATCTGTTGCTTCAACAATTCGAAAACCTTGCTAACCCGGAAATTCATCGTCGAACGACCGGTAAAGAAATTGTAGAACAGTTCGGTGATGAACAACTGGACGCATTTGTGGCCGGTATCGGTACAGGCGGAACCATTACGGGAACGGGCCAAGTGCTGAAAGAAAAATATCCGAATATTAAAATTTATGCAGTAGAACCAGCAGATTCCCCGGTTTTATCCGGAGGACAACCTGGCCCACATAAAATTCAAGGAATTGGGGCAGGCTTCGTTCCTAAAGTTTTAGATACCGATGTTTATGACGAAGTGATTACGGTAACTACTGAACAAGCATTCGATTCTGCAAGAAAAGCTTCACTGAATGAAGGAGTGCTCGGAGGCATTTCCGCTGGCGCTGCCATTTATGCGGCTCTTCAAGTCGCCAAAAAGTTAGGAAAAGGCAAAAAAGTTTTGGCGATTGTTCCAGACAATGGGGAACGCTACTTAAGCACACCGCTTTATCAATTTGAAGACTAAGCTTTGAAAAAGCAAGCCGAAATGGCTTGCTTTTTTTATCCCTGTATTTCCTTGCATCCATCAACCTCCCTTAAGCTCGTTGGAATAACAACGCGGGGCATTAGTCTATCATTTTCCCTCAAAAAACCTTCCGGAATCGATTTCCACAACTTTACATGAATAGTAGCAATGAATAGTTTTTCGTTGATTACGGGCTGTTTTTGGTTTATAAAAACACCCGCGCGGCTTGCATCTGAATTGCCATCGTTTTTTCAAAAATTATGCTACAATAAGTCCAAAAGAGAAGTTCTAACGTGCTAAGGGGATGATTCATATGAAAATGCTCGCGGGGCGCTTTCGGTTCGATTTTGATAAAAAAACGTATATTATGGGGATTTTAAATGTAACCCCTGATTCTTTTTCGGATGGCGGCAAGTTTTATTCGGTGGAGGATGCAGTATCTCATGCTATCGAGATGGTACAAGATGGAGCAGGGATTATCGATGTAGGAGGAGAATCTACACGTCCCGGTCATAATCCTGTTTCAGTAGAGGAAGAATTGCGAAGGGTGATTCCGGTCATTCAAGAAGTATCCAAGCGAGTAGATGCGCCTATTTCCATTGACACCTTTAAGGCGAGGACGGCAGCGGAAGCGATTGAAGCAGGTGCCCATATAATTAATGATGTTTGGGGAGCCAAACAAGACCCGGAAATTGCGGATGTGGCAGCGGAAAAAAAAGTGCCGATCATTTTGATGCATAACCGCCCTAATATGGATTATGAAAATTTTGTAAGAGATGTTTTGTTTGATTTATATGAAAGTATTGAGATAGCGAAAAAAGCGGGCGTCTCCGACGATAAAATCATTTTGGATCCGGGTATTGGTTTTGCAAAAGATAGAGATCAAGATATGCTGTTGATGCAAAATCTCGATAAAATTGTAGCTCTTGGCTATCCTGTACTTTTAGCTACTTCTAGAAAAAGAGTAATTGGGCATGTGCTGGACCTTCCGGTAGAAGAAAGGATGGAAGGGACAGGCGCAACTTGTTTATTTGGCATGCAAAAAGGATGTCATATCGTACGTGTACACGATGTGAAACCGATCAGCCGAATGGTGAAAATGATGGATGCACTAATGGGAAAAGGTGAGAGGATTGGATAAAGTGATCTTAAAAGGGATGGGATTTTACGCCTATCACGGGGTCTATCCCGAAGAAAACCGGCTAGGACAACGGTTCGAAGTGGACGCAGAATTACGGTTATCTTTAAAAAAAGCAGGAGAAACAGACGATTTAACTCAATCAGTCAATTATGCGGAAGTTTACATGGTTTGTAAAGAAATCATGGAGAAACAGACTTTTCGATTGGTGGAAACGGCTGCGGAGACAATCGCTAGACAAATATTAGAAAAGTTTCCGATTGTAAATGAATGCACCATTAAGGTGGTGAAACCCAATCCTCCCATCCCGGGCCATTACAATTATGTAGCGGTAGAGATTACTAGAGGCAGGGAAAATCATGAATAATATTGCATATTTATCGCTTGGTTCAAATCTCGGCGATCGGATGAATTATTTGAAACTTGCCATTCAGGCATTGGCTTGTCATCCGAAGATAAACGTTCTGGCTATTTCTTCCGTTTATGAAACGGATCCGGTCGGATATACTGATCAAGGGAAGTTTTTAAATATGGCAGTCAAAATAAAAACATCGCTTTATGCCGAAGAATTGCTGGAAACTTGCTTGGAAATTGAAAAGTCGCTAGGGAGGGTAAGAGAAACAAAATGGGGGCCAAGAACGATCGATCTTGATATTTTGCTGTATAATAATGAAAATAGGAAAACAGATCGTTTGATCATACCGCACCCACGAATGCACGAAAGGTTGTTTGTACTTATTCCGATTTTAGAAATCGATCCTTTTTTAAAGATCCCGACAATAGATAAACCTTTAATTGACATATTAGAACAAATTCCAAACAAAGAAGGGGTACGGTTATGGAAACAGATAAATGGGGAAGACGTATACGCGCTTTTCGGAAGTTAAAGGGATATACTCAAGAGGGATTGGCGAATGAATTAGGAATTTCGGTTTCGGTTTTAGGAGAGATCGAAAGAGGAAACCGCTTGCCGACAGAAGAATTTTTAAGGCAAGTGGCTGAATGCCTGCAAATTTCAATGGAAGAGCTTAACCCTTCCGACTAAATAAACGTAAAAGGGGATAGAGCATATGCTTAAAATAGGAAATATTGAAATGAAAAACCCGGTGGTTCTTGCGCCGATGGCTGGCGTTTGCAACTCGGCTTTTCGATTGACAGTAAAAGAGTTTGGCGCAGGGCTTGTTTATGCGGAAATGGTGAGTGACAAGGGAATTATTTTTAAAAACGAAAAAACAATGAACATGCTTTATATCGATGAACGCGAAAAACCGCTCAGTTTGCAGATTTTCGGCGGAGAAAAAGAATCTCTCGTAGAAGCGGCCAAGTTCGTTGATAAAAATACGAACGCCGATATTATTGATATCAATATGGGATGCCCAGTGCCTAAAATTACAAAATGCGATGCTGGGGCAAAATGGTTGCTTGACCCCAATAAAATTTATGAAATGGTAGCTGCTGTTGTTGACGCAGTGGAAAAACCGGTGACCGTTAAAATGAGAATAGGCTGGGATGAGGAACATATCTATGCAGTGGAAAATGCGCAAGCAGTAGAACGCGCAGGCGGACAAGCGGTTGCCGTTCATGGAAGAACAAGAGCTCAAATGTACGAAGGCACATCAAACTGGGACATTATCCGTGAAGTAAAACAAGCTGTAAGCATTCCTGTCATCGGTAACGGCGATGTCAGTACGCCGCAGGATGCAAAAAGAATGCTTGAAGAAGTCGGCTGCGATGGCGTCATGATAGGGAGAGCCGCACTAGGAAATCCTTGGATGATTTATCGGACCGTTAAATATCTCGAATCTGGAGAGTTAATTGGTGAACCTACCCCGAGAGAGAAGATCGATGTCTGCATCCTTCACTTGGATCGTTTGATTGCTTTGAAAAATGAAGAAATTGCTGTTAGAGAAATGAGAAAACACGCGTCATGGTATTTAAAAGGAATTCGCGGAAACGCCAAAGTCAGAAATGCGATTAATGCCTGCACGACTCGAGACGAACTCGTCAATCTGCTGACTTCTTTTGTGGAAGAACTAGAAGAAAAACAATCTGTTCAAGCAGGATGAATAGGAAAACTGCCAACTTTCTGGCAGTTTTTTTGTAGGGAAGTTTTCCATAAACATTGCTATTTGGGACAAATAAATTATAAAATAATAGGGATGTCTATATATGAAGAACATGCACAATCGTAAATGTATAAACGTGCGGCCCATCAATAAATAAATATCAATGTAGGAGTGAAAAAAATGAGTCATGAAGATACACATGATCAATTTGCGGTAAGAAGAGAAAAATTAGAATCTCTTCGCAGTAAAGGAATCGATCCGTTCGGCAAACGCTTCGAGCGCACGCATCTATCTCAAGAAATAAGATCTGAATATGAAGCTCTGGAAAATGAAGAATTAGAGAATAAAAACGTAAAAGTAGCGGTGGCTGGAAGAATTATGACAAAACGCGGCAAAGGGAAAGCAGGTTTTGCTCATATACAGGATTTGACCGGCCAAATTCAAATTTATGTACGCAAAGATAATGTTGGAGACAGCGAATACGATTTGTTTAAAACAGCAGATTTAGGAGACATCGTTGGCGTTACAGGTACTGTTTTTAAAACAAAAGTCGGTGAATTATCGATCAAAGTGGACCACTTTGAACTGTTAACCAAATCTCTTCGCCCGCTCCCTGATAAATTCCACGGATTAAAAGATGTCGAACAACGCTACCGCCAGCGCTACTTAGATTTAATCGTCAATCCTGAAAGCAAACAAACGTTTATTACGAGAAGCTTAATCATTCAATCAATGCGTCGGTATTTGGATGCCCACGGCTACCTTGAAGTAGAAACGCCTATGATGCATGCGATTGCCGGAGGAGCAGCTGCTCGTCCGTTTATTACTCATCATAACGCTTTGGACATGCCTTTATATATGCGCATTGCCATTGAGCTTCACCTAAAGCGCCTAATTGTCGGAGGGTTAGAAAAGGTATATGAAATCGGACGAGTTTTTAGAAACGAAGGAATTTCAACTCGTCACAACCCCGAGTTCACCATGATAGAGTTATATGAAGCTTATGCTGATTATACGGATATCATGAAGCTTACAGAAAATTTAATCTCTCATATAGCGCAAGAAGTGCTGGGAACTCAAGTTATTCAGTATGGGGAACATACGGTTGATTTGACCCCTGAGTGGAGACGTCTGCACATGGTCGATGCTATTAAAGAATATACAGGCGTTGACTTCTGGAAACAAATGAGCGATGAAGAGGCTCGTGCGTTGGCGAAAGAACATAATATTGAGATAACAGATAATATGAAATTCGGTCATATTGTTAATGAATTTTTTGAACAACGAGTGGAAGACAAACTCATTCAACCTACTTTTGTTTATGGCCATCCTGTGGAAATTTCTCCTTTGGCTAAGAAAAACGAAAAAGATCCAAGATTTACGGATCGCTTTGAATTGTTTATTGTTGGTCGCGAACATGCCAATGCATTTACGGAATTAAATGACCCGATTGATCAGCGTCAGCGTTTTGAAGCTCAGTTAAAAGAACGCGAACAAGGCAATGATGAAGCTCATATGATGGATGAAGATTTTGTGGAAGCTCTGGAATACGGAATGCCGCCTACAGGCGGTTTGGGAATCGGTGTAGACCGCTTGGTTATGTTGTTAACCAACTCACCGTCCATTCGGGATGTGCTGCTTTTCCCATTAATGCGTCAAAGAGATTAAGAGAGACTGTGGCTGCTGAAACTGCTGCGTGCATTAGTTTCAGCAGCCGTTTTTTATTAAAAAAATACTTGCGCATTTTCTGAACAGGTGATATATTTATTTTCGTTGTCGCTGTTAAATCACGCACGATCAAAGATTTTTCAAAAAAAAGTATTGACGTTGTGTGAGAAGAGTGATAATATATAAAAGTCGCTGATTTGCGAGCAGAATGGATCCTTGAAAACTGAACAAAACGAAGCGTAAACCAATGTTTCGATAGAAACAAGCCAAGTCAAATTTCTTTTTGGAGAGTTTGATCCTGGCTCAGGACGAACGCTGGCGGCGTGCCTAATACATGCAAGTCGAGCGGACTTTCAAGAAGCTTGCTTTTTGAAAGTTAGCGGCGGACGGGTGAGTAACACGTGGGCAACCTGCCTGCAAGACGGGGATAACTCCGGGAAACCGGGGCTAATACCGGATAATATCTTCCTTCGCATGAAGGAAGGTTGAAAGGCGGCGCAAGCTGCCGCTTGCAGATGGGCCCGCGGCGCATTAGCTAGTTGGTGAGGTAACGGCTCACCAAGGCGACGATGCGTAGCCGACCTGAGAGGGTGATCGGCCACACTGGGACTGAGACACGGCCCAGACTCCTACGGGAGGCAGCAGTAGGGAATCTTCCGCAATGGACGAAAGTCTGACGGAGCAACGCCGCGTGAGCGAAGAAGGTCTTCGGATCGTAAAGCTCTGTTGTCAGGGAAGAACAAGTACCGTTCGAACAGGGCGGTACCTTGACGGTACCTGACCAGAAAGCCACGGCTAACTACGTGCCAGCAGCCGCGGTAATACGTAGGTGGCAAGCGTTGTCCGGAATTATTGGGCGTAAAGCGCGCGCAGGCGGTCTCTTAAGTCTGATGTGAAAGCCCACGGCTCAACCGTGGAGGGTCATTGGAAACTGGGAGACTTGAGTGCAGAAGAGGAGAGCGGAATTCCACGTGTAGCGGTGAAATGCGTAGAGATGTGGAGGAACACCAGTGGCGAAGGCGGCTCTCTGGTCTGTAACTGACGCTGAGGCGCGAAAGCGTGGGGAGCGAACAGGATTAGATACCCTGGTAGTCCACGCCGTAAACGATGAGTGCTAAGTGTTAGAGGGCTTCCACCCTTTAGTGCTGCAGCTAACGCATTAAGCACTCCGCCTGGGGAGTACGGCCGCAAGGCTGAAACTCAAAGGAATTGACGGGGGCCCGCACAAGCGGTGGAGCATGTGGTTTAATTCGAAGCAACGCGAAGAACCTTACCAGGTCTTGACATCCTTCGCTACCTCTAGAGATAGAGGGTTCCCCTTCGGGGGACGGAGTGACAGGTGGTGCATGGTTGTCGTCAGCTCGTGTCGTGAGATGTTGGGTTAAGTCCCGCAACGAGCGCAACCCTTGACCTTAGTTGCCAGCATTCAGTTGGGCACTCTAAGGTGACTGCCGGTGACAAACCGGAGGAAGGTGGGGATGACGTCAAATCATCATGCCCCTTATGACCTGGGCTACACACGTGCTACAATGGATGGTACAAAGGGTCGCGAAACCGCGAGGTGGAGCTAATCCCAAAAAACCATTCTCAGTTCGGATTGCAGGCTGCAACTCGCCTGCATGAAGCCGGAATCGCTAGTAATCGCGGATCAGCATGCCGCGGTGAATACGTTCCCGGGCCTTGTACACACCGCCCGTCACACCACGAGAGTTTGCAACACCCGAAGTCGGTGAGGTAACCCTTACGGGAGCCAGCCGCCGAAGGTGGGGCAGATGATTGGGGTGAAGTCGTAACAAGGTAGCCGTATCGGAAGGTGCGGCTGGATCACCTCCTTTCTAAGGAAGAAGAAAAGCAGAGGCGACTGTTCAGGTGCGACAAGCACAAGACAGCTTGCGAGGAGGTAGTATTTCAACCACCGCAGCAAGATGGATTGTGACCTCGAGCACCTAGGAGCCGGAGCTGGACAGATATCAATTGTACGCTTTCGTTTTGTTCAGTTTTGAAGGATTTCATCCTTCCAAGTTGTTCCTTGAAAACTAGATAGAAAAAAGAAGCAGCATAAACCGAGTATCGCCATCTAGGATAAAACCAACATGGTTAAGTTAGAAAGGGCGCACGGTGGATGCCTTGGCACTAGGAGCCGATGAAGGACGGGACTAACTCCGAAAAGCTCCGGGGAGCTGTACGTAAGCGTTGATCCGGAGATTTCCGAATGGGGAAACCCGCTGCCCGTAATGGGGCAGCATCCTTGCCTGAATCCATAGGGTAAGGAAGGCAACCCGGGGAACTGAAACATCTAAGTACCCGGAGGAAGAGAAAGCAACAGCGATTCCCTGAGTAGCGGCGAGCGAAACGGGAACAGCCCAAACCAGAAGGCTTGCCTTCTGGGGTTGTAGGACACCAATGGTGGAGTCACAAAGGAACGAGGTAGACGAAGAGGTCTGGAAAGGCCCGTCAGAGAAGGTAACAACCCTGTAGTCGAAACTTCGTTCCCTCCCTGGTGGATCCTGAGTACGGCGGGACACGAGGAATCCCGTCGGAAGCTGGGAGGACCATCTCCCAAGGCTAAATACTCCCTAGTGACCGATAGTGAACCAGTACCGTGAGGGAAAGGTGAAAAGCACCCCGGGAGGGGAGTGAAAGAGAACCTGAAACCGTGTGCCTACAAGTAGTCAGAGCCCGTTTACGGGTGATGGCGTGCCTTTTGTAGAATGAACCGGCGAGTTGCGATCTCATGCGAGGTTAAGTCGGAAAGACGGAGCCGCAGCGAAAGCGAGTCTGAACAGGGCGCATGAGTATGGGGTCGCAGACCCGAAACCAGGTGATCTACCCATGTCCAGGGTGAAGGTGAGGTAACACTTACTGGAGGCCCGAACCCACGCACGTTGAAAAGTGCGGGGATGAGGTGTGGGTAGGGGTGAAATTCCAATCGAACTTGGAGATAGCTGGTTCTCTCCGAAATAGCTTTAGGGCTAGCCTCAAGGAAAGAGTCTTGGAGGTAGAGCACTGTTTGGACTAGGGGCCCTCATCGGGTTACCGAATTCAGACAAACTCCGAATGCCAGCGACTTATCCTTGGGAGTCAGACTGCGAGTGATAAGATCCGTGGTCAAAAGGGAAACAGCCCAGACCGCCAGCTAAGGTCCCAAAGTATACGTTAAGTGGAAAAGGATGTGGAATTGCTTAGACAACCAGGATGTTGGCTTAGAAGCAGCCACCATTTAAAGAGTGCGTAATAGCTCACTGGTCGAGTGATTCTGCGCCGAAAATGTACCGGGGCTAAACGTATCACCGAAGCTGCGGGTGGACACCTTCGGGTGTCCGCGGTAGGAGAGCGTTCTAAGGGCAGAGAAGCCAGACCGGAAGGACTGGTGGAGCGCTTAGAAGTGAGAATGCCGGTATGAGTAGCGAAAGAAGGGTGAGAATCCCTTCCACCGAATGCCTAAGGTTTCCTGAGGAAGGCTCGTCCTCTCAGGGTTAGTCGGGACCTAAGCCGAGGCCGACAGGCGTAGGCGATGGACAACAGGTTGATATTCCTGTACCACCTCTTTTCCGTTTGAGCGATGGGGGGACGCAGGAGGATAGGGTAAGCGCACTGCTGGATGTGCGTCCAAGCAGTAAGAGGGGCAGCGAGGCAAATCCCGTTGCCACTAACCTCAAGCTGTGACGGCGAGGGAAATATAGTACCGAAGTTCCTGATTCCACACTGCCAAGAAAAGCCTCTAGCGAGGAAAAAGGTGCCCGTACCGCAAACCGACACAGGTAGGCGAGGAGAGAATCCTAAGGTGTGCGAGAGAACTCTCGTTAAGGAACTCGGCAAAATGACCCCGTAACTTCGGGAGAAGGGGTGCTTTTTGGGGTGCATAGCCCCGAGAAGCCGCAGTGAATAGGCCCAGGCGACTGTTTAGCAAAAACACAGGTCTCTGCGAAGCCGTAAGGCGAAGTATAGGGGCTGACGCCTGCCCGGTGCTGGAAGGTTAAGGGGAGCGCTTAAAGCTTTGCTTGAAGGTGCGAACCGAAGCCCCAGTAAACGGCGGCCGTAACTATAACGGTCCTAAGGTAGCGAAATTCCTTGTCAGGTAAGTTCTGACCCGCACGAAAGGCGTAACGATCTGGGCACTGTCTCAACGAGAGACTCGGTGAAATTATAGTACCTGTGAAGATGCAGGTTACCCGCGACAGGACGGAAAGACCCCGTGGAGCTTTACTGCAGCCTGATATTGAATTTTGGTACAGCTTGTACAGGATAGGTAGGAGCCTTGGAAACCGGAGCGCCAGCTTCGGTGGAGGCGCCGGTGGGATACTACCCTGGCTGTACTGAAATTCTAACCCGCACCCCTGATCGGGGTGGGAGACAGTGTCAGGTGGGCAGTTTGACTGGGGCGGTCGCCTCCTAAAAGGTAACGGAGGCGCCCAAAGGTTCCCTCAGAATGGTTGGAAATCATTCGCAGAGTGCAAAGGCAGAAGGGAGCTTGACTGCGAGACCTACAAGTCGAGCAGGGACGAAAGTCGGGCTTAGTGATCCGGTGGTTCCGTATGGAAGGGCCATCGCTCAACGGATAAAAGCTACCCCGGGGATAACAGGCTTATCTCCCCCAAGAGTCCACATCGACGGGGAGGTTTGGCACCTCGATGTCGGCTCATCGCATCCTGGGGCTGTAGTCGGTCCCAAGGGTTGGGCTGTTCGCCCATTAAAGCGGTACGCGAGCTGGGTTCAGAACGTCGTGAGACAGTTCGGTCCCTATCCGTCGCGGGCGCAGGAAATTTGAGAGGAGCTGTCCTTAGTACGAGAGGACCGGGATGGACGCACCGCTGGTGTACCAGTTGTCTCGCCAGAGGCATCGCTGGGTAGCTATGTGCGGAAGGGATAAGTGCTGAAAGCATCTAAGCATGAAGCCCCCCTCAAGATGAGATTTCCCATTTCTTCGGAAAGTAAGATCCCTGAAAGATGATCAGGTAGATAGGTCCGAGGTGGAAGCGTGGTGACACGTGGAGCTGACGGATACTAATCGATCGAGGACTTAACCAAAAGAAAGCGCGAAATCGGTGAAACTGCTTCTTCTATCTAGTTTTGAAGGAACAATCGTTCCGACAACTACATACCGTCTGGTGGCGATGGCGAAGAGGTCACACCCGTTCCCATCCCGAACACGGAAGTTAAGCTCTTCAGCGCCGATGGTAGTGAGGGGATTCCCCTTGCGAGAGTAGGACGCTGCCAGGCGATGATGGAGGTTTAGCTCAGCTGGGAGAGCACTTGCCTTACAAGCAAGGGGTCGGCGGTTCGATCCCGTCAACCTCCACCATACATAACGAGCCGGCTTAGCTCAATTGGTAGAGCAACTGACTTGTAATCAGTAGGTTGTGGGTTCAAGTCCTACAGCCGGCACCATTTTGATTTGGATCGCTAGATCAATCGGAAAATAATAATATTTGAGAAACGTGTCGGGTTTACCACCCAATCAGATGATCCAGATTCCTAAATACAGCAATTGACCATTCAAATTTGTTATGAGCCATTAGCTCAGTCGGTAGAGCATCTGACTTTTAATCAGAGGGTCGGAGGTTCGAATCCTCCATGGCTCACTTTATGCGGGTGTGGCGGAATTGGCAGACGCACCAGAATCAGGGTCTGGCGCCGCAAGGCGTGGGGGTTCGAGTCCCTTCACCCGCACATGTAAATGCGGAAGTAGTTCAGTGGTAGAACACCACCTTGCCAAGGTGGGGGTCGCGGGTTCGAGTCCCGTCTTCCGCTCCATTATCATGCCGGGGTGGCGGAATTGGCAGACGCACAGGACTTAAAATCCTGCGGTGGGTGACCACCGTGCCGGTTCGAGTCCGGCCCTCGGCATTCATTTGCGCCCATAGCTCAATTGGATAGAGCGTCTGACTACGGATCAGAAGGTTAGGGGTTCGACTCCTCTTGGGCGCGCCATACGGGAAGTAGCTCAGCTTGGTAGAGCACATGGTTTGGGACCATGGGGTCGCAGGTTCGAATCCTGTCTTCCCGATTGAAATAAAAGTAATGGGGCCTTAGCTCAGCTGGGAGAGCGCCTGCTTTGCACGCAGGAGGTCAGCGGTTCGATCCCGCTAGGCTCCACCAAATAATTTTAAAAAGTTATTTACATTTTTATGTTTTTAAGCTATACTTAAAAAGTTGATCGAAAATGGATCCTTGAAAACTGAACAAAACGAAGCGTAAACCAATGTTTCGATAGAAACAAGCCAAGTCAAATTTCTTTTTGGAGAGTTTGATCCTGGCTCAGGACGAACGCTGGCGGCGTGCCTAATACATGCAAGTCGAGCGGACTTTCAAGAAGCTTGCTTTTTGAAAGTTAGCGGCGGACGGGTGAGTAACACGTGGGCAACCTGCCTGCAAGACGGGGATAACTCCGGGAAACCGGGGCTAATACCGGATAATATCTTCCTTCGCATGAAGGAAGGTTGAAAGGCGGCGCAAGCTGCCGCTTGCAGATGGGCCCGCGGCGCATTAGCTAGTTGGTGAGGTAACGGCTCACCAAGGCGACGATGCGTAGCCGACCTGAGAGGGTGATCGGCCACACTGGGACTGAGACACGGCCCAGACTCCTACGGGAGGCAGCAGTAGGGAATCTTCCGCAATGGACGAAAGTCTGACGGAGCAACGCCGCGTGAGCGAAGAAGGTCTTCGGATCGTAAAGCTCTGTTGTCAGGGAAGAACAAGTACCGTTCGAACAGGGCGGTACCTTGACGGTACCTGACCAGAAAGCCACGGCTAACTACGTGCCAGCAGCCGCGGTAATACGTAGGTGGCAAGCGTTGTCCGGAATTATTGGGCGTAAAGCGCGCGCAGGCGGTCTCTTAAGTCTGATGTGAAAGCCCACGGCTCAACCGTGGAGGGTCATTGGAAACTGGGAGACTTGAGTGCAGAAGAGGAGAGCGGAATTCCACGTGTAGCGGTGAAATGCGTAGAGATGTGGAGGAACACCAGTGGCGAAGGCGGCTCTCTGGTCTGTAACTGACGCTGAGGCGCGAAAGCGTGGGGAGCGAACAGGATTAGATACCCTGGTAGTCCACGCCGTAAACGATGAGTGCTAAGTGTTAGAGGGCTTCCACCCTTTAGTGCTGCAGCTAACGCATTAAGCACTCCGCCTGGGGAGTACGGCCGCAAGGCTGAAACTCAAAGGAATTGACGGGGGCCCGCACAAGCGGTGGAGCATGTGGTTTAATTCGAAGCAACGCGAAGAACCTTACCAGGTCTTGACATCCTTCGCTACCTCTAGAGATAGAGGGTTCCCCTTCGGGGGACGGAGTGACAGGTGGTGCATGGTTGTCGTCAGCTCGTGTCGTGAGATGTTGGGTTAAGTCCCGCAACGAGCGCAACCCTTGACCTTAGTTGCCAGCATTCAGTTGGGCACTCTAAGGTGACTGCCGGTGACAAACCGGAGGAAGGTGGGGATGACGTCAAATCATCATGCCCCTTATGACCTGGGCTACACACGTGCTACAATGGATGGTACAAAGGGTCGCGAAACCGCGAGGTGGAGCTAATCCCAAAAAACCATTCTCAGTTCGGATTGCAGGCTGCAACTCGCCTGCATGAAGCCGGAATCGCTAGTAATCGCGGATCAGCATGCCGCGGTGAATACGTTCCCGGGCCTTGTACACACCGCCCGTCACACCACGAGAGTTTGCAACACCCGAAGTCGGTGAGGTAACCCTTACGGGAGCCAGCCGCCGAAGGTGGGGCAGATGATTGGGGTGAAGTCGTAACAAGGTAGCCGTATCGGAAGGTGCGGCTGGATCACCTCCTTTCTAAGGAAGAAGAAAAGCAGAGGCGACTGTTCAGGTGCGACAAGCACAAGACAGCTTGCGAGGAGGTAGTATTTCAACCACCGCAGCAAGATGGATTGTGACCTCGAGCACCTAGGAGCCGGAGCTGGACAGATATCAATTGTACGCTTTCGTTTTGTTCAGTTTTGAAGGATTTCATCCTTCCAAGTTGTTCCTTGAAAACTAGATAGAAAAAAGAAGCAGCATAAACCGAGTATCGCCATCTAGGATAAAACCAACATGGTTAAGTTAGAAAGGGCGCACGGTGGATGCCTTGGCACTAGGAGCCGATGAAGGACGGGACTAACTCCGAAAAGCTCCGGGGAGCTGTACGTAAGCGTTGATCCGGAGATTTCCGAATGGGGAAACCCGCTGCCCGTAATGGGGCAGCATCCTTGCCTGAATCCATAGGGTAAGGAAGGCAACCCGGGGAACTGAAACATCTAAGTACCCGGAGGAAGAGAAAGCAACAGCGATTCCCTGAGTAGCGGCGAGCGAAACGGGAACAGCCCAAACCAGAAGGCTTGCCTTCTGGGGTTGTAGGACACCAATGGTGGAGTCACAAAGGAACGAGGTAGACGAAGAGGTCTGGAAAGGCCCGTCAGAGAAGGTAACAACCCTGTAGTCGAAACTTCGTTCCCTCCCTGGTGGATCCTGAGTACGGCGGGACACGAGGAATCCCGTCGGAAGCTGGGAGGACCATCTCCCAAGGCTAAATACTCCCTAGTGACCGATAGTGAACCAGTACCGTGAGGGAAAGGTGAAAAGCACCCCGGGAGGGGAGTGAAAGAGAACCTGAAACCGTGTGCCTACAAGTAGTCAGAGCCCGTTTACGGGTGATGGCGTGCCTTTTGTAGAATGAACCGGCGAGTTGCGATCTCATGCGAGGTTAAGTCGGAAAGACGGAGCCGCAGCGAAAGCGAGTCTGAACAGGGCGCATGAGTATGGGGTCGCAGACCCGAAACCAGGTGATCTACCCATGTCCAGGGTGAAGGTGAGGTAACACTTACTGGAGGCCCGAACCCACGCACGTTGAAAAGTGCGGGGATGAGGTGTGGGTAGGGGTGAAATTCCAATCGAACTTGGAGATAGCTGGTTCTCTCCGAAATAGCTTTAGGGCTAGCCTCAAGGAAAGAGTCTTGGAGGTAGAGCACTGTTTGGACTAGGGGCCCTCATCGGGTTACCGAATTCAGACAAACTCCGAATGCCAGCGACTTATCCTTGGGAGTCAGACTGCGAGTGATAAGATCCGTGGTCAAAAGGGAAACAGCCCAGACCGCCAGCTAAGGTCCCAAAGTATACGTTAAGTGGAAAAGGATGTGGAATTGCTTAGACAACCAGGATGTTGGCTTAGAAGCAGCCACCATTTAAAGAGTGCGTAATAGCTCACTGGTCGAGTGATTCTGCGCCGAAAATGTACCGGGGCTAAACGTATCACCGAAGCTGCGGGTGGACACCTTCGGGTGTCCGCGGTAGGAGAGCGTTCTAAGGGCAGAGAAGCCAGACCGGAAGGACTGGTGGAGCGCTTAGAAGTGAGAATGCCGGTATGAGTAGCGAAAGAAGGGTGAGAATCCCTTCCACCGAATGCCTAAGGTTTCCTGAGGAAGGCTCGTCCTCTCAGGGTTAGTCGGGACCTAAGCCGAGGCCGACAGGCGTAGGCGATGGACAACAGGTTGATATTCCTGTACCACCTCTTTTCCGTTTGAGCGATGGGGGGACGCAGGAGGATAGGGTAAGCGCACTGCTGGATGTGCGTCCAAGCAGTAAGAGGGGCAGCGAGGCAAATCCCGTTGCCACTAACCTCAAGCTGTGACGGCGAGGGAAATATAGTACCGAAGTTCCTGATTCCACACTGCCAAGAAAAGCCTCTAGCGAGGAAAAAGGTGCCCGTACCGCAAACCGACACAGGTAGGCGAGGAGAGAATCCTAAGGTGTGCGAGAGAACTCTCGTTAAGGAACTCGGCAAAATGACCCCGTAACTTCGGGAGAAGGGGTGCTTTTTGGGGTGCATAGCCCCGAGAAGCCGCAGTGAATAGGCCCAGGCGACTGTTTAGCAAAAACACAGGTCTCTGCGAAGCCGTAAGGCGAAGTATAGGGGCTGACGCCTGCCCGGTGCTGGAAGGTTAAGGGGAGCGCTTAAAGCTTTGCTTGAAGGTGCGAACCGAAGCCCCAGTAAACGGCGGCCGTAACTATAACGGTCCTAAGGTAGCGAAATTCCTTGTCAGGTAAGTTCTGACCCGCACGAAAGGCGTAACGATCTGGGCACTGTCTCAACGAGAGACTCGGTGAAATTATAGTACCTGTGAAGATGCAGGTTACCCGCGACAGGACGGAAAGACCCCGTGGAGCTTTACTGCAGCCTGATATTGAATTTTGGTACAGCTTGTACAGGATAGGTAGGAGCCTTGGAAACCGGAGCGCCAGCTTCGGTGGAGGCGCCGGTGGGATACTACCCTGGCTGTACTGAAATTCTAACCCGCACCCCTGATCGGGGTGGGAGACAGTGTCAGGTGGGCAGTTTGACTGGGGCGGTCGCCTCCTAAAAGGTAACGGAGGCGCCCAAAGGTTCCCTCAGAATGGTTGGAAATCATTCGCAGAGTGCAAAGGCAGAAGGGAGCTTGACTGCGAGACCTACAAGTCGAGCAGGGACGAAAGTCGGGCTTAGTGATCCGGTGGTTCCGTATGGAAGGGCCATCGCTCAACGGATAAAAGCTACCCCGGGGATAACAGGCTTATCTCCCCCAAGAGTCCACATCGACGGGGAGGTTTGGCACCTCGATGTCGGCTCATCGCATCCTGGGGCTGTAGTCGGTCCCAAGGGTTGGGCTGTTCGCCCATTAAAGCGGTACGCGAGCTGGGTTCAGAACGTCGTGAGACAGTTCGGTCCCTATCCGTCGCGGGCGCAGGAAATTTGAGAGGAGCTGTCCTTAGTACGAGAGGACCGGGATGGACGCACCGCTGGTGTACCAGTTGTCTCGCCAGAGGCATCGCTGGGTAGCTATGTGCGGAAGGGATAAGTGCTGAAAGCATCTAAGCATGAAGCCCCCCTCAAGATGAGATTTCCCATTTCTTCGGAAAGTAAGATCCCTGAAAGATGATCAGGTAGATAGGTCCGAGGTGGAAGCGTGGTGACACGTGGAGCTGACGGATACTAATCGATCGAGGACTTAACCAAAAGAAAGCGCGAAATCGGTGAAACTGCTTCTTCTATCTAGTTTTGAAGGAACAATCGTTCCGACAACTTCATACCGTCTGGTGGCGATGGCGAAGAGGTCACACCCGTTCCCATCCCGAACACGGAAGTTAAGCTCTTCAGCGCCGATGGTAGTGAGGGGATTCCCCTTGCGAGAGTAGGACGCTGCCAGGCAGAAAATCCCATTACAATCGTAATGGGTTTTTTTGTGCACCAAGAATGGGAGCAATTTATTTGCGTTAAATTTCATTGAAACGCCGTCTATCGGACAGGAGGGGCTAATCCCCTTTTTTCCTACTCGATTATCGAGCAAAATCTAGTATTTTTTAATTTGTTCTTTTCTTTTTGCGCCAAAAAAGAATAAAATGGCCGAGAATTGTTAACATTATTGATCGTAAGAATAAAATAATTGAAAAGAGAAATGTCGTGAAGGGATTCTTGGCTTTTGCGGCAAGTCGATTTGCAGCATTCATTTTTTTGTTATGAAAAAGCGGATCATACATACTTAAAAATTGCCAAACAAGAGTTATTTCCGTTATAATTAATGTCAAATATAGTCAAAGTCAGAAGAGGAGGAGGCTTGGTGAGAAACATATCGGACATTATTGAAAATTACTTAAAAAAAGTTTTAGAAATGAGCGAAAGTGAAATTGTAGAAATAAAAAGAAGTGAAATTGCCGATAAATTTCAATGTGTCCCTTCTCAAATTAATTATGTGATAAACACAAGATTTACGATTGAAAGAGGCTATTTAGTGGAAAGCAAAAGAGGCGGCGGTGGATATATACGCATCATGAAAGTTCAGACTCATGATCAATCCCACTTAATAGACCAGTTGATTTCCTTAGTCGGGAATCGAATTTCTCAAGCGAACGCCGAACAGATTGTATATAGATTAGTGGAAGAAGAGGTTATTTCCAAAAGGGAAGCCAAAATTATGATCAGTGTTATGGATCGCTCTGTTTTATATATTGATTTGCCGGAGCGGGACGAGTTAAGAGCGAGAATGCTTAAGGCGATGCTTTTAACTTTAAAATTCAAGTAATGGAGAGGTGAATATTGTGATATGCCAGGAATGTCATCTGCGCCCAGCCACTCTTCATTTCACAAAGATCATTAACGGAGAAAAAACAGAATTTCATTTGTGTGAGCATTGTGCAAAAGAAAAAGGGGAATTTTCTTTTTTTGGAGGAAGCCAAGGGTTTTCCATTAACAACCTTCTAGCGGGATTGTTTAACGTTGAGCCTGTTTTTCAAAAGGTAGATCAGAATCCTTTTGTTCAGCCGGATGAATTGCAATGCGACTATTGTCATATGACGTTTCAACAATTTGTGAATACAGGGAAATTTGGCTGTTCGCATTGTTACAAAACGTTTGCGGACCATATAGATTCTATATTAAAACGACTACATGGAGGAAATAATGCTCATCATGGCAAAATCCCTAAACGAAAAGGAGGAGCCCTGCACTTAAAAAAGAAAATTGCCCATTTGAAGCAGCAACTTCAGTCGTTAGTAGCTAAAGAGGAGTTTGAAAAAGCGGCGCAAGTCCGTGATGAAATTCGCTCTCTTGAAAGTCAAATCAATCAAGAGGGAGGAGAAAATCATGTCTCTTGAGAAATTTATTAATCATGCTGTAAGTTCTTGGATGAAAAACGAAGGCCCTCACTCTGACATCGTATTGAGTTCCCGAATCAGGCTGGCTCGGAATTTAGAAAATCATCAATTTCCTACCGTTTTTTCTGGCGATGAGGCGATGAAAGTCGTGCATGAAGTGGGAGAAGCTTTAAAAAGGTTTCCCGGGATGAATGAAAATCCTCTGGAATTGCTGTTAATGAATGAACTGCAGCCGCTTCAAAAAAGAGTGCTTGTAGAAAAGCATCTCATTAGTCCTCTTCTCGCAGAAGGTACCAATTACGGAGCTGTTTTTTTGTCAGAAAATGAAGATATCAGCATTATGGTGAACGAAGAAGATCATATTCGTATACAATGCCTGGCTTCTGGATTACAATTAAAGGAAACTTTAGTTAAAGCCAACCAAATTGATGATTTGATCGAAGAAAAAGTTCCATATGCTTTTGACGAAAAAATCGGCTATCTCACGAGTTGTCCCACAAATGTTGGCACCGGCCTTCGCGCATCCGTCATGGTTCATCTTCCGGCACTTGTCATGACTCAACAAATGAATCAGATCATTCCGGCAATTAATCAATTAGGGCTGGTCGTCCGAGGAATTTATGGTGAAGGAAGCCAATCAGTGGGGAATTTATTCCAAATCTCTAATCAGCTGACATTAGGGAAATCAGAAGAGGAAATCGTTAACGATTTAATAAGCGTTGTTTCCCAAATTATTGATCAAGAAAGATCCGCTAGAGAAGCATTGGTCAAAACAAATCATATACAATTGGAAGACAGGATTTTCCGTTCCTATGGAGTGTTGGCCAATTCGCGTATTATTGAATCAAAAGAAGCAGCTCAATGTCTTTCCGATGTTAGATTAGGTATAGATTTAGGTTATATTAATACTATTTCTAAGAATGTTTTAAATGAATTATTGATTTTAACTCAGCCGGGATTTTTGCAACAGTATGCAGGAGCTTCGCTTCGCCCCGAGGAACGAGATGTACGCAGAGCGACATTGATTCGGGAAAAATTAAGACAGGAACATGGATATTAAAGGAGGAGAAAAGAGATGATGTTTGGGAGATTTACCGAAAGGGCTCAGAAAGTTCTGGCATTAGCTCAAGAAGAGGCAATCCGTCTTGGACACAATAATATCGGAACCGAGCATATTTTATTAGGGTTGGTAAGGGAAGGCGAAGGAATTGCGGCGAAGGCTCTTTACGGTTTAGGTTTGAGCCCTGAAAAAATTCAGAATGAAGTGGAGAATTTAATTGGGAAAGGCCAAGGAGTCGCCCAAACCATTCATTATACGCCAAGGGCTAAAAAAGTAATTGAGCTTTCAATGGATGAAGCCAGAAAACTGGGACATTCTTATGTTGGTACCGAGCATATTTTACTCGGGTTGATCCGAGAAGGCGAAGGTGTTGCAGCCCGCGTATTGAACAATTTAGGAATTAGTTTAAATAAAGCTCGTCAACAAGTGCTGCAGCTTTTAGGAAGCAATGAAACGAATGGGCATGCATCAGGATCGTCCGCCCATGCCAATACGCCGACATTGGATAGCTTGGCTAGAGATTTGACAGCTATTGCTCGCGACGGAAAACTTGATCCTGTGATCGGACGTAGTAAAGAAATTCAACGTGTGATTGAAGTGTTAAGCCGCAGAACGAAAAACAATCCAGTATTGATTGGTGAACCGGGTGTTGGGAAAACAGCCATTGCGGAAGGATTAGCCCAACAAATTGTCAATAATGAAGTGCCGGAAACTCTTCGTGATAAACGAGTTATGACATTGGATATGGGGACCGTTGTAGCTGGAACGAAATATCGAGGAGAATTTGAAGACCGTTTGAAAAAAGTCATGGATGAAATCCGGCAAGCTGGAAATATTATTTTGTTTATCGACGAGCTTCATACTTTGATCGGTGCGGGAGGAGCAGAAGGCGCCATTGACGCATCCAATATATTGAAGCCGGCATTGGCAAGAGGCGAGTTGCAATGCATTGGAGCAACAACATTAGATGAATATCGCAAATATATCGAAAAAGATGCTGCTTTGGAAAGACGCTTTCAGCCTATTCAAGTAGATGAACCGACCATTGAAGAATCGATTCAAATTTTAAAAGGGCTAAGAGATCGCTACGAAGCACATCACCGTGTATCCATTACAGATGAGGCGATTGAAGCGGCGGTTAAATTATCGGATCGTTATATTTCGGATCGTTTCTTGCCGGATAAAGCGATTGACCTTATTGATGAAGCAGGCTCGAAAGTAAGATTACGCTCCTTTACCACTCCTCCGAATTTAAAAGAACTGGAGCAAAAACTTGAAGAAATTAGAAAAGAAAAAGATGCAGCTGTACAAAGCCAAGAATTTGAAAAAGCAGCTTCTTTAAGAGACGCTGAGCAAAAATTGCGCGAGCAGTTGGAAGAAACGAAAAAATCTTGGAAAGAAAAACAAGGAAAAGAAAACAGCGAAGTGACGGTTGAAGATATTGCGACAGTTGTTTCCAGCTGGACAGGAATTCCTGTTTCCAAATTGGCACAAACTGAAACAGAAAGATTGTTAAATCTTGAAGAAATTCTACATTCGCGGGTCATTGGCCAGGAAGAAGCTGTAAAAGCGGTGGCTAAAGCTGTTCGTCGTGCACGGGCAGGATTAAAAGATCCAAAACGTCCAATCGGCTCCTTTATTTTCCTCGGACCGACCGGAGTTGGGAAAACAGAGCTGGCTAGAGCATTGGCGGAAGCTATGTTTGGCGATGAAGATGCTATGATCCGAATCGATATGTCAGAATACATGGAGAAACATTCGACTTCCCGTTTAGTTGGCTCTCCTCCTGGTTATGTCGGATTTGAGGAAGGCGGACAATTGACAGAAAAGGTTAGACGCAAGCCGTATTCTGTTATATTGCTAGACGAAATTGAAAAAGCGCATCCGGATGTTTTCAACATTCTTCTTCAAGTATTAGAAGATGGCCGTTTAACTGATTCAAAAGGTAGAACGGTTGACTTCCGGAATACAGTTCTGATAATGACGTCCAATGTGGGCGCTGAAGCGTTGAAGAAAAACAAGTATGTTGGATTTAATATTCAGGACGGCGAGCAGGAATTTAAAGATATGAAAGGGAAAGTGCTGGAAGAACTCAAAAGAGCATTTCGTCCTGAATTTTTAAATCGAATTGACGAAATTATTGTGTTCCATTCGTTGGAAAAAGATCAATTGAAACAGATTGTTTCGTTAATGTCTGATCAATTAACCAAACGTTTGAAAGAGCAGCATATTGAGCTTGAACTGACCGATAAAGCAAAAGAGAAAATTGCCGAAGAAGGATACGATCCTGAATATGGAGCTCGTCCGTTGCGTCGGGCGATCCAGAAACATATTGAAGATCGGCTGTCGGAAGAACTTTTAAAAGGCAATATCCATCCAGGACAAAATGTCGTGATTGACGTGGAAAATAACGAATTCGTAGTAAAAACAAAACAACCGTCAATTGGAGTAATGGAATGACATCTAAAAAGTACCCTATCCCGATTCTGGAAGAATTCGGATCTAAAGCCGTTATAACCTCCCTTTGATGCCCGGAGATATCGAAAGTTATTTGGCTTCGTTAAAGTTATCAGTTAGCAGGTCAGGGAGTTATCAGGCTTTTGAATAAAGGACCTTTTCCCAAGGAAATTTGAGGATGATGTCTGTCCAGGGGGAAATCAACAAGAGGTACGCGTATGATAAGCATCCGTGTACCTCTTTTTTATCTTGGATTGTTATAATAATCTCACACATCTGTAAGGCAAATTCCAGAGAATATGAATTGTTTCACATGAATGTTCAAATGTGTTCATAATATAAAGGAAGAGGATCCATATGGTAAAGAAAAAAACAAAATTTATTTGTCAATCATGCGGATATGAATCGCCGAAATGGATGGGGAGATGTCCCGGATGCGGGGAATGGAACCAAATGGTGGAAGAAGTGGATATGACGGGGCGACAAAAGAAAACATTTATTCATTCCGAATCTTCGCGGATTTCGAAGCCATCACCGCTCATTACAGTACAATCAACGGAAGAGCCTAGAACGACAACCAATATGAAAGAATTCAACCGTGTTTTAGGCGGAGGAATCGTCGCCGGCTCTCTTGTTTTAATCGGAGGAGATCCGGGTATCGGAAAGTCGACATTGTTGCTGCAAATTTCCAGCCAGCTAGCGAGCGGGGGCCATAAAGTTTTATATATATCCGGAGAAGAATCGGCGAAACAAATCAAACTGCGTGCGGATCGCTTGAATGTGGATTCTAGCAATCTCTATATCTATTCAGAAACCAATTTGGAATTAATAAACCTTGCGATCGATCAATTAAATCCGGAATTTGTCATCATTGATTCGATTCAAACTGTCTACCACCCTGAAGTTACTTCCGCCCCGGGCAGCGTTTCCCAAGTGCGGGAAAGTACGGCCGAATTCATGAGAATGGCGAAGGTCCAAGGAATGGCTATCTTTATTGTAGGGCACGTAACGAAAGAAGGCTCGATTGCCGGTCCTAGAATTTTGGAGCATATGGTTGATACAGTTCTTTATTTCGAAGGGGAGCGGCATCATTCTTACCGCATTTTAAGAGCGGTTAAAAATCGCTTTGGTTCTACAAATGAGATGGGAATTTTTGAAATGAAAGAAACCGGACTCATAGAGGTGGAAAATCCGTCGGAAATCTTTTTGGAGGAGCGTGCGCAAAGTGCATCGGGGTCAACGGTAGTTGCTTCTATGGAAGGGACACGCCCCGTGTTGGTTGAGATACAGGCATTGATAGCACCGACCAGTTTTAATTATCCGCGTCGAATGGCCACAGGGATCGATCATAATAGAGTGTCTCTTTTAATGGCGGTATTGGAAAAAAGGGTCGGCCTTCTTCTTCAAAATCAAGATGCTTATTTAAAAGTGGCTGGGGGAGTCAAGCTTGATGAACCTGCCATTGATTTAGCGGTTGCTGTCAGCATTGTGTCCAGTTTCCGCGACAAGCCGACACGATCAACAGATTGTATAATTGGAGAAGTAGGATTAACCGGTGAAGTCAGAAGGGTAACGAGAATTGAACAGCGAGTGCGAGAAGCAGAAAAGCTGGGATTTTCCCGTGTCATTATTCCGGCCCATAATCTTGGTGGTTGGAATACTCCAGGGAAAATAGAGGTGATTGGAGTTTCAACAGTAGAAGAAGCATTGGAGTATGCGTTGGGAGGATAGAGAATGGAGGATAAAAAGGAGAAAACCATCTCAGATATTCTAAAATTAGTGGCTCCTGGAACACCTATTCGTGAAGGGATAGACAATGTTTTAAGAGCCAAAACGGGCGGCCTAATTGTCATGGGCTACAATGAGAAAGTGAAAGAATTGGTGGATGGCGGCTTTTATATAGATTGTGATTTCACACCGAGCAATTTATATGAATTGGCCAAAATGGATGGAGCGATTATTTTGAATGAAACGGGTACGAAAGTCATTTTAGCGAATGCCCATCTTGCTCCTGATTCGTCCATTCCTTCATCGGAAACGGGGATGCGCCATCGGACGGCTGAGAGAGTCGCCAGGCAAACGAATTCATTAGTCATTGCGATTTCACAAAGAAGAAATGTCATTACTTTATATCAGGGAAAGTTCCGTTACGCGCTAAAAGACATTGGAGTCATTTTGACTAAAGCGAATCAAGCCATACAAACTTTGGAAAAATATAAAATGGTCCTCGATCAAGCCATTGCCAATTTGACCATGCTGGAATTTGAGGAATTGGTTACATATAGCGATGTTTTGCAAGTTCTCCATAAAATTGAAATGGTTCTGCGGATTAAAAAAGAATTGTTGGCTTATTTAAACGAGCTTGGTGTGGAGGGGCGTCTGATACAACTGCAGATGAATGAATTGCTGTCTGACATGGAAGACGAAGCCATGCTGATTATTCGCGACTATTCAAAAGACCGTCAAGTTAAACCGTTTGAAGTGCTCTCCAAATTTCAAGAGTTGGTGACGAATGAACTGCTGGATGATTCGGTTTTATTAAAGCTTCTTGGTTTTTCGGGCCACGTTCCGATCGAAGAAGGAATATGTCCCAGAGGCTATCGCGCTTTAAGAAAAATTCCGCGCCTTCCTATCGTCATCATCGAAAATTTAATTTCAAAGTTTAAATGGCTGCCGGAAATTGTGAAAGCGGATGTCGATAAACTGGATGACGTAGAAGGGATTGGAGAAGTGCGGGCGCGAAAAATAAAAGAAGGATTAAAGTTAATAAAGGATCAAATGTTAGCTGATCGTCAATTATAGAGAGAGGCATTCATTTAAATTGACAGTTGCATTGTAGGATGTTACTCTCAAGTTACTAAGATTTTCCTTAATTTAGCCGGCGAATTTTTCAAATGTAAAGAAAATTTTTCATCTATGTTATAATAAAAAATTATTCTCTTTGCAAAGGTTATAATAAAAGAAAAGTGTTTATAATGGTAAAGAGGAGGTGAATGTTGTACATGCTAAGACGTATTGTGCAAGCCATTTTTATCATTTTGGGTGGAACATTAGGTCTGTTTGTTTTGCCGGAATTATTTCATTTATTGAAATTGCCTGAGGCAAGATTATTGTACAATCCATACACAACTACTGTTTTAGGAGCCATTATATTTTATTTATTGACTTTCTGGGCTGTGGATTATGTTGTGAATTTTGTAAAATGGATCGAAGACCGGTTGGTTAAAATGCCGGTTGTGGATATGATATCAGGATGTGTTGGGCTGATTGTGGGGTTGATTGTCGCTTATTTATTAGGGATCCCGCTCAACAAAATTGAAATTCCCATCATTAATACAGTTGCCCCGATTTTTTTGACTTTGCTTTTAGGGTATTTAGGTTTTCAAGTGGGTTTTAAGAAAAGAGATGAAATCAAAGCATTATTTACGTCGAATAGAGTAAGCAGAAGAAAGGAAAGCGAGCCTGAATCGCCTGAACGGAAAACATTTAAAATTTTGGATACGAGTGTCATCATTGATGGCAGAATTGCGGATATTTGCCAGACTGGATTTTTGGAAGGTGTGATCGTGATCCCTCAATTTGTTCTCGAAGAGCTTCAGCATATCGCGGACTCGTCCGATGCGTTAAAAAGAAATCGGGGGCGGAGAGGCCTTGATATTTTAAATCGAATTCAAAAAGAACTTCCCATTGAAGTTCAAATTTACGAAGGAGATTTTGAAGACATCCAAGAGGTGGACAGCAAGCTTGTAAAACTAGCAAAAGTAATGAACGGAGTCGTTGTGACAAATGATTATAATTTGAACAAAGTTTGCGAATTCCAAAAAGTTCCGGTTTTAAATATCAATGATTTAGCGAATGCTGTGAAACCGATTGTCCTTCCGGGAGAGGAAATAAATGTTCAAGTCATTAAAGATGGAAAAGAACATAATCAAGGTGTCGCCTATTTAGATGATGGAACAATGATTGTTGTGGAAGAAGGAAAAGATTTTATCGGAAAACAAATTGACGTTCTCGTCACAAGCGTATTACAAACTTCTGCAGGACGAATGATATTTGCTAAGCCAAAATTGTTAGAAAAAGCATTATAAGCGATAATGGAGTTGGATGAGTATGAATTATCAGGTAGTAATCCCGGCAGCTGGGCAAGGGAAGCGGATGAAAGCTAAAAAGAACAAATTATTGATGGAATTGCGCGGCTTGCCAGTGATTATTCATACTTTAAAGGTTTTTGAAAGTGATCCTTGGTGTGAAGGGATTATCTTAGTAGCCAAACAACAAGAAAAAGATATCTTTTTAACTTTGGTGAAACAATACAGAATTACGAAAGTTCAGTCTATCACTACGGGCGGGCGAGAGCGTCAGCACAGTGTTCAAAAAGGATTGAAAATGTTAAAAAATTGCAACGTGGTACTTGTCCATGATGGAGCCCGTCCTTTTATCACGATAAAGGTGATTCATAAACTCGTTGATCAGTTAACGGAATTTCCTGCCGCAATTGCAGCTGTTCCCGTGAAAGATACGATCAAAAAAGGGACGGGTGGTTTGGTAACGGAAACGATTGATCGCTCAAGCTTGTGGTCAGTACAAACGCCACAAGCTTTTCGTGTGCCCGTATTGTTAAAAGCGCACAATGCTGCGGAGCGTGACTCTTTTTTAGGGACGGACGATTCCTCTTTAGTTGAAAGGCTTGGGATTCCTGTTCAAATTGTAGAGGGGGATTATGATAATATTAAATTGACGACGCCAGAAGATTTACTGTTTGCTGAGGCTATTTTAAACAAACGTATGAATGAACAATGAAAAAGGAGTTTTACAGAAATGTTTCGAGTGGGACAAGGATTTGATGTTCATCAATTGGTGGAAAACAGGCCTTTGATTATAGGCGGAGTTGCGATTCCCTATGAGAAAGGATTGCTGGGCCATTCAGATGCGGATGTATTGCTGCATGCCATCGCTGATGCTTGTTTGGGCGCTATTGGGGAAGGAGATATCGGATCCCATTTTCCTGATACCGACCCTGCTTTTAAAGATGCCAATTCTTCCTTTTTGCTTTCTCATGTGTGGAAATTAGTGAAGGAAAAAGGCTTTCGATTGGGCAATGTCGATGGCACCATCATCGCCCAAAAGCCTAAAATGGCGCCTTATATTGAACAAATGCGGCAAAAAATCGCGGAACTTTTAGAAGCAGACATTCGCCAGGTCAATGTCAAAGCCACGACGACCGAAAAGCTGGGCTTCCCCGGAAGAGAAGAAGGGATCGCTTCTTTGGCCGTAGTCCTTATTGAGAAAGAAAGAGAATAACCTTTATTCAAAAAGACAAAGATGTTAAAATACTACAGGAAGAAAACGTATGGATGCGGGTTTTTCCTGAAAAATGGTGATCGGGAGAGATAGCAGTTTCTGTTTTCATTTTCAGCAAAGAGTTGGAAAAATGGAAACGGAAAGCATGCATCGAATCGATTCGCGCATTGAAATCAAGAGGAGGCATTCAAATAATGGCTAGTGAAATACGTGTGCGATATGCGCCAAGCCCGACAGGACATTTGCATATTGGAAATGCACGCACGGCATTGTTTAATTATTTATTCGCCAGAAGCCAAGGCGGAAAATTTATTATCCGGATTGAAGATACCGACCAAAAGCGGAATATAGAAGGCGGTGAACAAAGCCAACTTAAATACCTAAAATGGCTCGGAATGGATTGGGATGAAGGTGTAGATGTTGGCGGCCCATATGAACCATACCGTCAGTCGGAACGTACGGAAATTTACAAAAAATATTATGAAGACCTTTTAGACAGAGGCCTTGCTTATAAATGTTATTGTACGGAAGAAGAGTTGGAAGCGGAGCGGAAAGCGCAGCTTGCACGGGGAGAAACGCCCCGCTATTCGGGCAAATGCCGCCATTTAACAAAAGAACAGCAGAAAGCTCTGGAAGCGGAAGGGCGTCAACCCAGCATTCGTTTTCGCGTGCCGGAAGGGAAAGTATACGAATTCGATGATATTGTCAAAAATCATGTGTCTTTTGAATCAGACGATATCGGCGATTTTGTCATCGTAAAAAAAGACGGCATGCCGACATATAATTTTGCTGTGACGATCGATGACCATTTAATGGGTATGACTCATGTCCTTCGCGGTGATGACCATATTTCAAATACACCTAAACAATTAATGATATACGAAGCTTTTGGCTGGGAACCGCCTAAATTTGGACATATGACGTTAATTGTAAATAAAAATCACAAAAAATTGAGCAAACGGGATGAATCTATTATCCAGTTTATCGAACAATATGAAGAACTTGGCTATCTGCCGGAAGCACTGTTTAATTTTATTGCATTATTGGGATGGTCCCCAAAAGGGGAAGAAGAAATTTTCTCAAGGGAAGAATTCATTCAAATTTTTGATCCCAATCGTCTTTCCAAATCACCAGCTGTTTTTGACAAGCAAAAGCTTATGTGGATGAATAACCAATATATGAAACAGTTGGATTTGGACAAGGTAGTGGAGCTGGCGCTTCCGCATCTGATAAAAGCGGGGCGTGTTTCGAAAACATTGTCCCCTGAGGAAAAACAATGGGTGAGAAAATTAATCGCTCTTTATCAGGAACAAATGAGTTATGGAGCGGAAATTGTAGAGCTATCCGAGTTGTTCTTTAAAGAAAAAATTGAGTATAATGAAGAAGCAAAAGCTGTTCTCTCCGAAGAACAGGTGCCGGAAGTCCTTGGGACCTTCTTGAATAAAGTTCGAGAACTGGATGTGTTTGAAGCAGCTGAGATTAAAAAGGCCATTAAAGCCGTTCAAAAAGAGACAGGCCATAAAGGGAAAAAGCTGTATATGCCGATTCGGGTAGCTGTTACGGGGCAAATGCACGGCCCTGAACTTCCGAACACTCTTGAACTTCTCGGAAAAGACAAAGTGGCAGAAAGAATTGAAAACCTTCTTCGTTAACATTTTGTTCGAAAGTCAATATATTGAAAAGCATAAAGAGAAAGCGTTGAAGAGGAGAAGTAGGAAACCGATGTTTAACAGAGAGAACCATCACCGGCTGAAAGTGGTTTAAACCTCTCGGTTTTCGAAATGCACCTCTGAGCCCGCATCTGAAATTTTAGGGGAAAAGTAAGATGCGGCGGTAGCCCCCGTTAAAGGAATGAGTTTGGGGAACTGGCCGTTTGGCCGCTGTTCTCAAACAGAGTGGAACCGCGCTGAAAGCGTCTCTGTCTTTTACAGGGACGCTTTTTTGCATAAAGGGGAGGGGGTTTCTTGTTTGCAGCTGGCTATTTAAAAAGCTGAATGCTTAGCCAAATTAGTCTCCTTTTTTGCATGAAAATAAAAAATCGGGATGAAGAAAAAGCACCTAATAAACGAAAATAAAAGTCATAGCCGAATACAGGATCTGCTTTTATTGCCAATCTTGATAAGGAAGCAAGAGCAGTAATTAGCTGTACAAAATCATGAATGTAAAGGAGGAGAGCTGAATGTTTAAAACATTAAAAGAAGATATTGAAGTGGTTTTCGAACAAGATCCAGCTGCAAGAAGCTATCTTGAAGTCATTTTGACTTATTCAGGACTGCACGCCATTTGGGCTCATAGAATTGCCCATGCTTTGTTCAAAAGAAAGTTTTACTTTCTAGCCCGGGTTATTTCACAAGTGAGTCGGTTTTTTACTGGTATTGAAATTCATCCGGGAGCAAAAATTGGCCGCAAATTATTTATCGATCATGGAATGGGAGTTGTGATTGGAGAAACTTGCGAAATCGGGGATAATGTAACCCTTTATCAAGGGGTTACACTTGGTGGCACAGGCAAGGAAAAAGGAAAACGCCATCCAACCGTCAAAGATAATGCGCTGATTGCAACGGGTGCAAAAGTGCTTGGTTCTATTACAATTGGAGAGAATTCAAAAATAGGGGCTGGTTCGGTTGTTTTAAAGGATGTTCCCCCGAATTCTACGGTTGTTGGCATTCCCGGAAGAATTGTCGTACAAAATGGGAAAAAAATCAAAAAGGATTTAAATCACCGCGACTTGCCGGATCCGATTGCAGATCGTTTACGTGAAATGGAACAGGAAATAAAAAGACTTCGAGAGGAAATCGAAAACTTGCGGAAAGGGGAAAAAGAAAATGTCAATTCAACTTTATAATACGCTTACTAGGCGCAAGGAGCCTTTCGTTCCCCTGGAAAAAGGGAAAGTGAAAATGTATGTATGCGGCCCGACTGTATACAATTATATTCATATTGGAAACGCCCGCCCCGCCATCGTCTTTGATACAGTGCGAAGATATTTGGAATTTCGCGGATATGATGTTCAATACGTTTCCAATTTCACGGACGTGGACGATAAACTGATACGAGCCGCAAGAGAACTGGGAGAGGATGTCCCGACACTTGCCAATCGGTTTATCAACGCTTATTTTGAGGATATAGAAGCTCTCGGCTGCAAACGAGCGGACATTCATCCAAGGGTTACGGAAAATATGGGGATTATTATCGAGTTTATTCGCACGTTGGAAAGCAAAGGTTACGCCTATGAAGTTGACGGAGATGTGTATTTTCGGACGAGAAAATTTAAAGACTATGGGAAGCTTTCCCATCAATCTATAGATGAATTAAAAGTGGGAGCTCGAATCGAGGTTGGCGAGAAAAAAGAGGACGCTCTAGATTTTGCGTTATGGAAAGCAGCAAAGGAAGGCGAAATTGCTTGGAACAGCCCGTGGGGAAAAGGACGCCCCGGCTGGCATATTGAATGCTCGGCGATGGCTCGCCATTATTTAGGAGATACTATTGATATTCATGCGGGCGGGCAAGATTTAACGTTCCCTCACCACGAAAACGAAATTGCTCAATCAGAAGCTCTTTCCGGCAAGACATTTGCTCGTTATTGGATGCATAACGGTTATATTAATATTAATAATGAGAAGATGTCCAAGTCGCTAGGAAATTTCGTTTTGGTCCATGATATTATTCAAAAGCATGATCCCGACGCATTGAGGTTTTTTATGCTGTCTGTCCATTACCGCCATCCGATCAATTACAGCGAAGAATTGCTGGAAAACGCTAAAACATCGCTGGAACGGTTGAAAACTTCTTACCAAAATTTAAAACACCGGAAAGAAGCAAGTACAAATTTGACAGAAAATGACAGAGAATGGCTGGAAAAGATTCAACAGCTTCATGAAGAGTTTATAAAGGAAATGGATGATGATTTCAATACGGCAAACGGCATTTCCGTTTTGTTTGAATTGTCTCGTCAAGCTAATTATTATTTGATGGAGAAGATTACGTCTGAAAAAGTCATTTCCGCTTTTATGAAAGAATTTGAAGATCTTTTTTCCGTCTTGGGATTGAAGCTGGAAGTGAATGAGTGGCTGGATGAAGAGATCGAGCAGCTGATTGAAAAGCGGAACCAAGCACGCAAGGAGCGCAATTTTCAGCTGGCGGATGAAATTAGGGATCAATTAAAGAATATGAATATTATTTTGGAAGATACGCCGCAAGGGACGAGATGGAAAAGAGGATAAAAGAATGATGGAATTTGAACAAATGGAGGACGCTGAACAATTAAATGGACTGGCGCTGGCTTATATGGGCGACGCGATCTATGAAGTATATGTTCGCCGACATCTTTTAGTAAACGGATATGTAAAACCGAATCGTCTGCACAAAGCTGCCACTCATTATGTTTCAGCCAAAGCGCAGGCTATGATTTTGAAAAAATTGATCGATGATCACGTTCTTTCCGAAACGGAGTTGTCTATAGTAAAAAGGGGAAGAAATGCAAAATCCGGCACGGTTCCGAAAAATACCGATGTGCAAACCTATCGCTACAGCACTGCTTTTGAAGCACTGATCGGCTATTTGTTTTTAACGGGGCAGTCATCCCGATTGAATGACATCATCGATCAATCTTTGCAAATACCAACAGATTAAAAGGAGGAGGAGCCCCATTGGATAAGGAATTAATTGCCGGCAGGAACACTGTGTTGGAAGCCCTTCGATCCAAGCGGGAGATCAATAAAATATGGATTGCGGATGGTGCTCAAAAAGGATCTATGACGCCGATCATTAAAGAAGCAAAAAAGGCGAACATTCTCGTTCAATTTGTCCCGAAACAAAAGATTGATCAACTAGTGAACGAAAACCATCAAGGTGTTGTCGCACAAGTGGCAGCATACAAGTATGCAGATATAGATAAATTGTTTCAAGTGGCCGCTGAAAGAAAGGAAACGCCTTTTCTTTTAATTTTAGATGAAATCGAAGATCCGCATAATTTAGGCTCTATCATGAGAACGGCCGATGCTGTCGGTGTCCATGGAATTATCATTCCGAAACGAAGAGCGGTAGGACTGACGACGGCGGTAGCGAAAGCTTCCACCGGTGCCATAGAATATATCCCTGTTGCCCGCGTTACGAACTTGGCCCGGACAGTGGACGAGCTTAAAGAGAGAGGCCTTTGGATTGCGGGGACAGATGCTCAAGGCAATGAGGATTATCGAAGTCTTGACGGAAAGCTTCCGCTTGGTTTAATTATTGGCAGTGAAGGGCGAGGAATGAGCAGGCTGTTAAAAGAAAAATGCGATTTTCTCTATCGACTTCCGATGAGAGGCCATGTAACCTCATTAAACGCATCGGTTGCAGCCGGATTGCTCATGTATGAGATTTTTAGAAATCGTTATCCTTTAGGGGATTAAGATGAACATCCTATTAGTCGACGGCTACAATATTATCGGAGCCTGGCCGGAACTTCAGGAATTGAAGAAAAAAGATTTAGCGGCAGCAAGGGACCGTTTAATTGAAAAAATGGCAGAATATCAAGGATACAGCGGATTTAAAGTGATCGTCGTGTTTGATGCCCACTATGTAAAGGGGATTGAAAAAAGATATCAAAATTATCAAGTCGAAGTCGTCTTTACGAGAGAAAATGAATCTGCCGATGAATGGATTGAAAAAAAGGCGATTGAATTGACGAATATTCGCAATCAAGTATATGTAGCAACATCCGATTATACGGAACAATGGGCCGTTTTCGGGCAAGGGGCGCTTCGTATTTCAGCACGGGAATTGCTGATCGAGATGAAAGAAATCGAGAAAAAAATAAAAAAGAAAGTGAAGAAAACGCAAGAAGCGAAATCTGTTTCAAAAATCTTTCTTAGTGACGAAGTGGCGGAAATTTTTGAAAAATGGCGCCGTGGTCAAAAATGATTCGTTGACGTTCAAAAAATTTCTACTGTATAATATTTCTATCTATGTTTTTGCGGTCGAGGGGATGGTGTGAGCTTGAATAATCGGAGCTTAAACGGCGGGGTATTGGAAAAGATGGATGACGAAGAAATTATCGAATTGGTTCATCAAGGGAATAGTGAAGCATTGGATTTTCTGATTCACAAGTACAAAAACTTTGTAAGGGCCAAAGCTCGTTCTTATTTCCTGATTGGCGCCGATAAGGAAGATATTGTTCAGGAGGGAATGATTGGCCTTTACAAAGCCATCCGTGATTATAAAGAGGACAAGCTTACAACCTTTAAAGCTTTTGCGGAGCTTTGCATTACAAGACAAATTATAACCGCTATTAAAACAGCTACGAGGCAAAAACATATACCTTTAAATTCTTATGTATCACTTGATAAACCGATTTATGACGAAGAATCAGACCGGACGCTTATGGACGTCATTTCGGGGACAAAAATGCTTGATCCGGAAGAGCTGTTAATCAACAGAGAAGAATTTGACAGCATCGAGGAAAAAATGAATGAGCTATTGAGCGATCTTGAAAGAAAGGTATTGGCACTGTATTTGGACGGTCAGTCTTATCAAGAGATTTCCGAAGAGCTGAACCGCCACGTCAAATCGATTGATAATGCTTTACAAAGGGTAAAAAGAAAACTTGAGCGCTATCTTGAAATAAAACAATTATCTATTTAAACGTTTGTTTGACATTTTACAATTATAGTGATATTTTTTTAACATTTCAACGTTATAATCTTATTAGGTGACCAAAAATGAGAAAAAAAGTCGTTTTAGCTTGCTCAAAATGCGGTTCAAGAAATTATTCTGTTAACGGGAGCAACTCGGCTCAGCGTTTAGAAGTGAAAAAGTTTTGCAAATATTGCAATCAACATACGATTCATAAGGAGACGAAATAATCGTAAGAGCAAGCATTATATGGAGGTTTCGACATGTCACGTATTGCCCAATTTTTCCGTAACGTCACGTCTGAGATGAGAAAGGTCAGCTGGCCTAATCGGAAAGAATTAACGAACTACACCATAACAGTTATCGCGACCGTCGCGTTTTTGGCCGTTTTTTTCGCGGTCGTGGACTTGGGAATTTCTTCGATCGTTCGCTGGATATTAAAATGATGGTAAAATCTTTTTATTTCCCTTGAATATACCTTCTTCATACATGGTATAATGAAAACAAAATAGTCAAGATGCAGAAAAAGCCCGGGATATTCGGGTTTTTTCATTTGGATAAAAAGAGCGAACTGACCACATGTGTTTTCATCGAAAGTCTAAAACAATGAAGATACAGATATTTCTTTGCGGTTTTCAATCGAACGCACTAATAAGCTAATGTGGCAGATCGGTAGAAAATGATTTTCCTGCAATGAAAAATGATCCGTGGCTGTCCACAGAGAGCTGTATAACTTGGAGGAGGGAAGGACGCTAAGTCCCTTGGAAATGGAGAAAAATTGGTATGTAGTACACACGTATTCAGGCTACGAAAATAAAGTAAAAGCAAATTTAGAAAAAAGAGTTGAATCAATGGGAATGCAAGACAAAATTTTCCGTGTGATTGTGCCGGAGGAAGAGGAAACGGATGTAAAAAACGGGAAAAAGAAAGTAGTAAAAAGAAAAGTTTTCCCCGGTTATGTACTGGTGGAGCTGGTCATGACTGACGATTCTTGGTATGTAGTACGAAATACTCCTGGTGTCACCGGTTTTGTCGGATCTTCTGGTTCTGGATCCAAGCCGACTCCTCTTTTGCCGGAAGAAGTAGAGGCCATTTTAAAACAAATGGGCATTGAGGAAAAACGGCTTGACGTTCACTTTGAAATTGGTGAAGTGGTAACGGTGAAAGAAGGTCCGTTTGCGAATTTTGCCGGAACCATTGAAGAAATTGACTATGACAAAGGAAAGTTGAAAGTTCTGGTAAATATGTTTGGTCGGGAGACGCCAATTGAACTTGATTTTGATCAAGTCGAGAAATAATTTTGTAACCAACTTGAATTTTCGCTAAAAAAATGGTACTATTTCATAAGTCAGTGTGTCTCTCGATTGGGAGGCTGATTTTGATAGATGACTGCATGAGTGGGAGGAGATTGGATTCTCCAAGTACCACATCACGGACTTAAGGAGGTGTGTCTCGTGGCTAAAAAAGTAATCAAAGTAGTTAAATTGCAAATCCCTGCAGGTAAAGCAAATCCTGCTCCGCCAGTAGGTCCTGCGCTTGGTCAAGCTGGTGTCAATATCATGGGATTCTGTAAGGAATTTAATGCTCGTACAGCAGACCAAGCAGGTTTAATCATTCCGGTTGAAATTACGGTTTTTGAGGACCGTTCATTTACATTCATCACCAAAACACCGCCTGCTGCCGTATTGCTTAAAAAAGCAGCCGGTATCGAATCTGGTTCTGGTGAGCCAAACCGCAACAAAGTAGCAACAATTAAACGCGACAAAGTACGCGAAATCGCTGAATTGAAAATGCCGGACCTTAATGCAGCCAGCGTGGAAGCTGCTATGCGAATGGTTGAAGGTACTGCACGCAGCATGGGCATTGTGATTGAAGACTAACGCTTAAGTGATTGTTGACAAGGTTGCGAAGTTGAATGTATTGGATTACTTTCACTCGCAGCCTTTATTAGTGGGAGGATTTCCGTTAATACCACATAAGGAGGATATTGAAATGGCTAAAAAAGGAAAGAAATATTTAGAGGCTCTTAAGCTTGTTGATCGTTCGAAAGCTTATTCTATTGAAGAAGCAATTGATTTAGTAAAGAAAACGAACTATACCAAATTCGACGCTACGGTTGAAGCTGCTTTCCGTCTTGGCGTTGATCCGAAGAAAGCGGACCAACAAATTCGCGGAGCTGTTGTTCTTCCGAATGGAACTGGTAAAACAGCGAAAGTTCTTGTGTTTGCGAAAGGTGAAAAAGCAAAAGAAGCGGAAGCGGCAGGCGCAGACTACGTTGGCGATACAGAATATATCAACAAAATCAGCGAAGGCTGGTTTGACTTTGACGTGATTGTGGCAACCCCGGACATGATGGGTGAAGTTGGTAAACTAGGTCGTATTTTAGGTCCTAAAGGTTTAATGCCAAACCCTAAAACCGGCACTGTTACTTTTGATGTAACGAAAGCAGTTCAAGAAATTAAAGCCGGTAAAGTAGAATACCGTGTAGATAAAGCTGGAAACATTCATGTTCCTATAGGCAAGGTTTCATTTGATAATGAAAAACTGGTTGAAAATTTTGAAACGATCTTTGAAACTTTATTAAAAGCAAAACCAGCTGCTGCTAAAGGAACGTACATGAAAAATGTTTCCGTTACTTCTACAATGGGACCTGGAATTAAAGTAGATCCAGCTTCCGTTGCTGTAAAATCAAATTGACAATTTGTATAAATTATAATATAATGAAACACGTTTGAAAAACGAATAACATTTGTACCGTAGACAGCAGGTGCTTTCTTCAAAGCTTAATTTCCTGCCGAGGTAAGATCGTATAGATACATGTCCTTTTTGACATTGTCTTCTTTGCCTCCGTGTCTACGCATGGAGGTTTTTTATTGGCTCGCGCGGTATAAATGTTCATCTGCCATATATAGGAGGTGTAAAGATGAGCACTGCAATTGAAAAAAAGAAACAAATTGTGGAAGAAATTACGGAAAAATTTAAAAACAGCGTTTCGACCATTGTGGTAGATTACCGTGGATTAAACGTTGCGGAAATTACAGAACTTCGTAAACAGCTTCGCGAAGCGGGTGTGGAATTTAAAGTATATAAAAATACTTTAACGCGCCGTGCTGCTGAAGCGGCTGAATTAACGGAAATCAACGACGTGTTGACAGGTCCGAACGCCATCGCTTTCAGCAACGACGATGTTGTAGCTCCGGCCAAAATTTTAAACAACTTCGCTAAAGAAAACGAAGCGCTTGAAATTAAAGCTGGGGTCATCGAAGGAAAAGTTGTTTCCTTAGAAGAAATCAAAGCGTTGGCTGAACTTCCGTCTCGCGAAGGTCTGCTTTCAATGCTGCTTAGCGTGCTTCAAGCACCAATCCGCAACTTTGCTCTTGCTGCTAAAGCTGTGGCTGAACAAAAAGAAGAACAAGGCGCATAATCTTTATTGCTATGATTATATGACTGCATTGTGATAAAATAATTTAAGGAGGAAAATAAAGATGACGAAAGAACAAATCATCGACGCTATCAAAGAAATGAGCGTTCTTGAATTAAACGACTTAGTAAAAGCTATTGAAGAAGAATTTGGCGTAACGGCTGCTGCTCCTGTGGCTATCGCTGGTGCTGCTGCTGGTGGCGCTGACGCTGCTGAAAAAACAGAATTCGATGTAATTCTGACTGATGCAGGTTCACAAAAAATCAAAGTTATTAAAGTGGTTCGTGAAATCACAGGTCTTGGACTTAAAGAAGCAAAAGAACTTGTTGACAATACTCCAAAACCAATTAAAGAAGGCGCTTCTAAAGAAGAAGCTGAAGAAATCAAAGCGAAACTTGAAGAAGTTGGAGCTGGCGTTGAAGTTAAGTAATTACAATTTTATGAAAAAGCTCGCTGAATCAGCGGGCTTTTTTGCACTTTTTCTTCTTAAACCAATTCTTCGCAATCACTCCTTTGGAGGGGATACAATTTGGCAGATCATTATTTTTCGCGTTCCCCCGAAATCAAAAGCAACCCGATTTACTGGGATTATCAATTAAAAAATCATTCCTTTCATTTTAAAAGCGATGCCGGAGTTTTTTCTAAAAAGGAAGTCGATTTTGGCTCGCGTTTACTGATTGAAAGTTTTCGAGCGCCTCGTTTAGAAGGTCCGGTACTCGACGTCGGATGCGGCTACGGTCCTATTGGGTTGGCGGTTGCTGCTTATTGTCCCGAAAGAACGGTGCATATGGTCGATATCAATTTGCGCGCTTTGTCGCTTGCAAAGGAAAACGCAGATATGAATGGCATTGAAAATGTACAGATTTATGAAAGCGATGGTTTGGATAACGTAAAAGAGTATGGCTTTGCTGCTATACTGACCAATCCCCCGATAAGAGCGGGCAAGGCGATTGTCCATAGAATTTTTTCGCAAAGCTATGATAAACTTCAACCCGGAGGAGAGTTTTGGGCGGTGATCCAAAAAAAACAGGGCGCCCCATCAGCAATGAGAAAACTGGAGGAACTGTTTCAATCCGTTTCCGTTGAAGAGAAAAAGAAAGGTTACTACGTTTTAAAAGCAGAAAAACATTGACGACAAATAATGGTTGTGTTAATATTATAAAATGCCAATATATTATCCAAGTCTTAATTGAAAAAATAAGCTGATGGTTAAATTTTGGGTATTATGGAAAAGATAATATAATAACTAGTTCTTGTGAATTTGAGGTTTTCTAAGAAAAAACCTTTTTCTTTTTGCCTTAGTTGTTAGGGGCTATCCCCGACATAAAAGGATAGATGCAACTAAAACGCTTGATTTGAGGGGTGAATCAGTTGACAGGTCAACTAGTTCAATACGGACGACACCGCCAACGTAGAAGTTACGCGCGTATTAGAGAAATTTTGGAATTGCCGAATCTTATTGAAATTCAAACATCCTCTTATCAATGGTTTCTTGATGAGGGACTAAGAGAAATGTTCCGGGATATTTCGCCGATCGAGGATTTCACTGGAAACTTATCTTTGGAATTTATCGACTATAGTCTCGGTGAACCAAAGTATTCGGTGGAAGAAGCGAAACAGCGAGATGCAACTTACTCTGCTCCTCTTCGAGTAAAGGTGCGTTTAGTCAATAAAGAAACAGGCGAAGTGAAAGATCAAGAAGTATTCATGGGTGACTTCCCGCTTATGACGGAAACGGGAACGTTTATCATTAACGGTGCTGAACGGGTCATTGTTTCCCAATTGGTCCGCTCGCCAAGCGTTTACTTCAACGGTAAAATGGACAAAAACGGAAAACAGGGATTTACAGCAACTGTTATACCGAACCGCGGAGCTTGGCTTGAATACGAAACAGATGCCAAAGATATCGTATATGTACGTATTGATCGGACAAGAAAACTGCCTGTTACGGTTCTTCTACGGGCTCTTGGTTTTGGCTCTGATCAAGAAATCATCGAGTTGCTTGGTGACAACGAATATCTTCGAAATACATTAGAAAAAGATAATACAGACAATACGGAAAAAGCTCTTATTGAAATATATGAACGCCTGCGTCCGGGCGAACCGCCGACGGTTGAAAACGCTAGAAACTTATTAATTTCCCGCTTTTTCGATCCGAAACGGTATGATTTGGCCAATGTAGGACGCTATAAAATTAACAAAAAACTTCATATTAAAAACCGCATTTTCGGTCAACGTCTGGCAGAAACACTTGTTGATCCTGAGACGGGAGAAATTATTGCCGAAGAAGGAACCGTTTTAGATCGCCGGACTTTAGACAAAATTTTGCCTAACATCGAAAATGGTATTGGTTTTAAAACCTATCGCCAAACGGGCGGTGTCTTGGAAGACGATATCGTGGTCCAATCCATAAAAGTTTATGCCCCCAACAGTGATGAAGACAAAGTAATCAACATTATCAGCAATGCGGTGCCGGATGAGAATGTAAAACACATCACTCCAGCTGATATCATTGCATCTATTAGTTATTTCTTTAATTTGCTGTATGGTGTGGGACATACTGATGATATTGACCATTTAGGAAACCGTCGCTTGCGTTCGGTAGGTGAATTGCTGCAAAATCAATTCCGCATTGGTTTATCGAGAATGGAACGTGTTGTTCGTGAAAGAATGTCCATTCAAGATACCAATACGATTACGCCTCAGCAATTAATTAACATTCGACCAGTCATCGCGTCGATCAAAGAATTTTTCGGAAGTTCTCAGCTGTCTCAATTTATGGATCAAACCAACCCTCTTGCAGAATTAACACATAAACGTCGTTTATCAGCATTGGGACCAGGTGGATTGACGAGGGAACGTGCGGGCTTTGAAGTACGGGATGTTCACTATTCCCACTATGGTCGTATGTGTCCAATTGAAACCCCTGAAGGTCCGAATATCGGGTTGATTAACTCTCTTTCTACTTACGCAAAAGTCAATCGTTTCGGTTTTATTGAAACTCCGTATCGCCGCGTAGATCCGGAAACCGGAAGAGTGACTGACCAAATTGATTATTTAACGGCTGATGAAGAAGATAATTATGTCGTTGCACAGGCAAATGCCCGTTTAGATGAAAATGGAGCGTTTGTTGATGATGAAGTCGTTGCGCGTATCAGAGGCGAAAACACGGTCGTCAAGAAAGAACGTGTTGATTACATGGATGTTTCGCCAAAACAAGTTGTGTCTGCGGCAACGGCATGTATCCCGTTCCTTGAAAACGACGACTCCAACCGTGCTTTAATGGGAGCCAACATGCAGCGTCAAGCAGTACCGCTCATTCAGCCTGAAGCACCAATTGTTGGAACAGGAATGGAACATGTTTCAGCAAGAGACTCAGGGGCTGCTGTTATCTGTAAGCATGACGGTATTGTTGAACACGTAGAGGCAAGAGAAATTTGGGTTCGTCGTGTATCAGAAGTGGATGGCCAAGAAGTAAAAGGCGACTTGGATAAATACCGTCTTCTGAAATTTGTTCGTTCTAACCAAGGTATGTGCTACAACCAACGTCCTATTGTCCAAGTCGGAGATCGAGTGAAAAAAGGTGAAATTTTAGCTGACGGTCCGTCCATGGATAAAGGTGAATTAGCGTTAGGTCGTAATGTTTTGGTCGGATTTATGACTTGGGAAGGTTATAACTATGAAGACGCTATTATCATGAGTGAACGCCTCGTAAAAGATGATGTTTATACATCGATCCACATCGAGGAATATGAATCCGAGTCACGCGATACAAAACTTGGACCGGAAGAAATCACCCGCGATATTCCGAACGTTGGGGAAGATGCGCTGAAAAATCTAGATGAACGTGGAATTATCCGCATTGGCGCTGAAGTAAAAGACGGTGACCTTCTAGTAGGAAAAGTAACTCCTAAAGGCGTTACAGAATTAACGGCTGAAGAACGTTTGCTGCACGCCATTTTTGGTGAAAAAGCCCGCGAAGTCCGAGATACTTCTTTAAGAGTGCCTCATGGCGGCGGCGGAATTGTCTTGGATGTAAAAGTCTTTAACCGTGAAGATGGAGACGAACTACCACCTGGCGTCAATCAGTTGGTTCGTGTTTATATCGTTCAAAAACGGAAAATCCATGAAGGAGACAAAATGGCTGGACGCCATGGTAACAAAGGGGTTATCTCACGCATTTTGCCTGAGGAAGATATGCCGTTTTTACCGGACGGAACCCCTCTCGATATCATGCTTAACCCATTAGGGGTGCCATCACGGATGAACATCGGGCAAGTGTTAGAACTTCATCTTGGAATGGCTGCCAAAAAATTGGGAATTTATGTTGCAACTCCTGTATTTGATGGTGCCCGTGAAGATGACGTATGGGAAACGATCGAAGAAGCAGGAATGCCTAGAGATGGCAAAACCATTCTTTACGATGGCCGGACTGGGGAACCGTTCGATAACCGTGTATCAGTTGGTATCATGTATATGATCAAACTGGCTCACATGGTCGATGATAAACTGCACGCTCGTTCAACAGGACCATACTCACTCGTCACCCAACAACCACTTGGTGGGAAAGCACAGTTTGGTGGGCAACGCTTTGGAGAAATGGAAGTGTGGGCGCTGGAAGCATATGGTGCAGCTTATACGCTACAAGAAATCCTCACGGTGAAATCCGACGATGTAGTCGGCCGTGTAAAAACATACGAAGCTATTGTTAAAGGAGAAAATGTTCCTGAACCGGGAGTTCCTGAATCTTTCAAAGTATTGATCAAAGAACTTCAAAGTTTAGGTTTAGATGTCAAAATTCTTTCAGGTGATGAAAAAGAAATTGAAATGAAAGAGCTGGAAGATGAAGACGATATTCAGCAAGTTGACTCTTTAAACATTGTGACGGAAGGCAATGAAGAATCGGAAAAAGTCGGCACTAAAGAATGATGCTCGGTCGTTCTATAGACTCAGAAAAGATTTTTGGCAGATAGGTCGTTCCTCCCGGATGACAAAATAGGGAGGAACGATTTAAAACTTGCAAAGCTCTATATAAAAAGGGAGGTAGGCCCCTTGCTAGATGTAAATAATTTCGAGTATATGAAAATCGGTCTAGCGTCTCCGGATAAAATCCGGTCTTGGTCTTACGGTGAAGTAAAAAAACCCGAAACGATTAACTATCGAACTCTCAAACCAGAAAAAGACGGCTTATTCTGTGAACGTATTTTCGGTCCAACAAAAGACTGGGAATGCCATTGCGGAAAATATAAAAGAGTGAGATATAAAGGTGTTGTATGTGATCGTTGCGGTGTGGAAGTCACTAAATCGAAAGTTCGTCGGGAAAGAATGGGCCATATTGAATTGGCTGCGCCAGTGTCCCACATTTGGTATTTCAAAGGAATTCCAAGCCGCATGGGACTTGTCTTGGACATGTCGCCTAGAGCCCTAGAAGAAGTTATTTATTTTGCTTCTTACGTTGTGACGGATCCTGGGGAAACAACATTAGAGAAAAAACAACTCCTCTCTGAAAAAGAATACCGTACGTATAGAGAAAAATACGGAAATAAATTCCAAGCATCAATGGGTGCAGAAGCTATTAAAAAGCTTTTACAAGACATCGACTTGGATAAAGAAGTAGAAACATTAAAAGAAGAATTAAAAACAGCTCAAGGGCAAAGAAGAACACGTGCTATTAAACGATTGGAAGTATTGGAAGCTTTCCGTAATTCCGGCAATAAACCGGAATGGATGGTTTTAGATGTTCTTCCGGTTATTCCTCCTGAACTGCGCCCAATGGTTCAACTTGACGGAGGACGTTTTGCTACTTCCGACTTAAATGATCTGTACCGGCGGGTTATCAACAGAAACAATCGGTTAAAACGTCTTTTAGATTTAGGTGCTCCTAATATTATTGTTCAAAATGAAAAAAGAATGCTGCAAGAAGCAGTCGATGCTCTTATCGATAACGGACGTCGCGGTCGACCTGTAACTGGACCTGGAAATCGCCCGCTCAAATCTCTTTCTCATATGCTGAAAGGGAAACAAGGTCGTTTCCGTCAAAACTTGCTAGGAAAACGTGTTGACTATTCTGGTCGTTCTGTTATTGTTGTAGGTCCGAACTTAAAAATGTATCAATGCGGACTGCCGAAAGAAATGGCGCTTGAACTCTTTAAGCCTTTTGTAATGAAAGAGCTTGTTGAAAAAGGATTAGCGCACAACATTAAAAGCGCTAAAAGAAAAATTGAACGAGTTCAACCAGAAGTATGGGATGTACTAGAAGAAGTCATTAAAGAACATCCTGTATTGCTGAACCGTGCCCCAACGCTTCACCGTTTAGGAATTCAAGCGTTTGAACCAACATTGGTAGAAGGTCGCGCCATTCGTCTTCATCCGCTTGTTTGTACAGCTTATAATGCGGACTTCGATGGAGACCAAATGGCTGTTCACGTTCCTTTGTCTGCAGAAGCACAAGCAGAAGCCCGGATGTTGATGTTGGCTGCTCAAAACATCTTGAACCCTAAAGATGGTAAACCAGTCGTAACGCCATCTCAAGATATGGTGCTTGGTAACTATTATTTAACGCTTGAACGAGAAAATGCAGTCGGAGAAGGAATGGTCTTCAAAGATGCGAACGAAGCTTTGATCGCTTATCAAAATGGCTATGTTCATTTGCACTCTCGTATTGCGGTTCATGCCGGTTCGCTTCATAACCAAACCTTTACAGAAAAACAAAATAAACAATTATTGATTACGACTGTAGGAAAACTTATTTTCAACGAAATTTTGCCAAACACATTCCCATACATTAATGAGCCAACAAAAGAAAATTTGGAAGGTAAAACGCCGGAAAAATATTTTGTGGATCCAACGGTGGATGTGAAAGAACATATTAAAAAACAACCGCTTATCCAACCGTTTAAGAAAAAAATCTTGGGAAGCATCATTGCGGAAGTGTTTAAACGTTTCAAAATCACGGAAACTTCGAAGATGCTTGACCGGATGAAAGACCTCGGTTTCAAATATTCTACAAAAGCAGGAATTACGATCGGTATTGCCGACATCGTCGTATTGGCTGAAAAACCGCAAATTTTGCAAGAAGCTCAAGCTAAGGTCGATACGGTCATGAAACAATTCAAACGAGGTCTTATT
Organism: Bacillus smithii; assembly: GCF_001050115.1. Taxonomy (NCBI): domain Bacteria; kingdom Bacillati; phylum Bacillota; class Bacilli; order Caryophanales; family Bacillaceae; genus Bacillus; species Bacillus smithii. The sequence continues at coordinate 130,850 of NZ_CP012024.1, forward strand.
ACAGAAGATGAACGATATGATCGGGTTATTTCCATATGGAGTGCTGCCAAAGATCAAATCCAAGGCAGATTGATGGAACACTTAGATAGAACAAACCCAATCTTCATGATGAGTGATTCCGGTGCCCGTGGTAATGCTTCGAACTTTACGCAGTTAGCTGGTATGCGCGGTTTAATGGCAAACCCGGCTGGCCGGATTATTGAATTGCCGATTAAATCCAGCTTCCGTGAAGGTTTAACCGTACTCGAATACTTCATTTCCACTCACGGTGCTCGTAAAGGTCTTGCTGATACGGCGTTGAAAACTGCCGACTCTGGTTATTTAACACGACGTTTGGTCGACGTTGCGCAAGATGTCATTGTCCGGGAAGAAGATTGCGGAACGGATCGCGGTTTGTTAATTTCTTCGATCAAAGATGGTACAGAAGTAATCGAACCTTTAGAAGAACGTCTTGTTGGCCGCTACTCCAGAAAAACGGTGAAACATCCGGAAACAGGAGAAATTCTTGTTCGCGAAAACGAATTGATTACAGAAGATACAGCAAAAGAGATTATGGATGCTGGAATTGAACAAGTTTGGATCCGTTCTGCCTTCACTTGCAACACACGCCATGGCGTATGTAAAAAATGTTACGGAAGCAACTTGGCGACTGGACAGGAAGTGGAAGTCGGCGAAGCTGTCGGTATTATCGCTGCTCAATCCATCGGGGAACCTGGTACGCAATTAACAATGCGTACATTCCATACAGGTGGTGTAGCAGGAGACGACATCACGCAAGGTTTGCCACGTGTCCAAGAGTTGTTTGAAGCCCGTAATCCGAAAGGGCAAGCGGTTATTTCTGAAATTGACGGTGTCGTTACAGCGATTAACGAAGGTCGAGATCGTCAATACGAAATAGTGGTTCAAGGCGAAGTTGAAACTCGAACTTATACAGCTCCTTACACCGCAAGATTAAAAGTAAGTGTGAATGATAAAGTAGAACGTGGACAGGAAATCACGGAAGGATCCATCGATCCGAAAGAATTGCTCAAAGTTCGCGATGTGTCCGCGGTTCAAGAATATCTGTTGAAAGAAGTTCAAAAAGTTTATCGTATGCAAGGGGTTGAAATCGGCGATAAACACATTGAAGTTATGGTAAGACAAATGCTTCGGAAAGTACGTGTCATTGATGCCGGTGATACCGATGTACTTCCAGGTTCATTACTGGATATACATCAATTTAAAGAAGCAAACCGAAAAGTATTATTGGAAGGTAAGACCCCTGCAACCGGTCGTCCGGTGCTGTTAGGAATCACAAAAGCATCTTTGGAAACAGAATCTTTCTTATCCGCAGCTTCGTTCCAAGAAACAACTCGCGTGTTGACAGATGCTGCCATCAAGGGCAAACGGGACGAATTGCTTGGATTGAAAGAAAATGTCATCATTGGTAAGCTTGTTCCAGCAGGTACGGGAATGCAGCGTTATCGCAAATCAGAACCGGTTGTTACAAAAAAAGCTAAAGAAAAAGAGGAACAGCCTGTAGCACAAAATTAATCACCTATCCGGCGCCGGTCTTCACCGGTGCCGGATGAAAATTTTCATTCTGACGTTGACATTAAAAATTGAAAGTGTTACTATATTCAAGGTGCTCCTATCTATACCTTGTTACTTTGGAGGATGTTTCAATATGTCTTATGAAAAAGTAGCACAGGCAAAAAAAGTGATTATAGGAACAAAACAAACAGCAAAAGCCATCAAGAATAATCGTGCCCTAGAAGTAGTCGTTGCTTCCGACGCTGATAGCAGAGTCGTCGAAGCAGTGATTCAAGAAGCGAAACAATCGAATGTACCTATTACTTATGTCAGTTCGATGAAAAAGCTCGGAAAAGCTTGTGGGATCGATGTTGGTGCAGCGGCTGTTGCTATTGTCAATGAATAGCGTTTTTGTAGATGACTACAAAAACTTTGTTTTTGCCAAAAAATGAACCACCTGGATGTGTGGGCTTAAACAAAAACGAAGGGAGGAAAATTTCATGCCTACAATTAACCAATTAGTACGCAAACCTCGTAAATCTAAAATAACTAAATCTAAATCTCCGGCGCTTAATAAAGGATTAAACAGCTTTAAGAAAGTACAAACAGATGTATTTTCGCCTCAAAAGCGCGGAGTATGTACACGTGTTGGTACAATGACTCCGAAAAAACCGAACTCTGCATTGCGTAAATACGCTCGTGTTCGTCTGTCAAACGGTATTGAGGTTACTGCTTATATTCCTGGTATCGGACATAACCTCCAAGAACACAGCGTTGTGCTCATTCGTGGAGGACGTGTAAAAGACTTACCAGGGGTTCGTTATCATATTATTCGTGGAGCATTAGATACTGCGGGTGTTGAAAACCGCAAACAAGGCCGCTCAAAATACGGTACGAAAAAACCAAAAGAGAAAAAATAATGCACAAATAATCAGTATCGAAAGGAGGAAATCATATGCCTCGTAAAGGACCAGTGGCAAAAAGAGACGTTTTGCCAGATCCCATTTACAATTCAAAGCTAGTCACTCGTTTGATCAATAAAATTATGATCGACGGAAAAAGAGGAAAAGCGCAAAAAATTCTTTATTCTGCATTTGATATCATTCGTGAACGTACAGGCAAAGATCCTATGGAAGTGTTTGATCAAGCACTTAAAAATATCATGCCTGTATTAGAAGTAAGAGCACGTCGTGTTGGTGGAGCCAACTATCAAGTTCCGGTTGAAGTTCGTCCAGAACGTCGCACCACTTTAGGACTTCGTTGGTTAGTGAACTATGCTCGTCTTCGTGGTGAAAAAACAATGGAAGAACGTTTAGCCAACGAAATTATGGATGCTGCCAACAACACAGGTGCAGCAGTGAAAAAACGCGAAGATACTCACAAAATGGCTGAAGCTAACAAAGCTTTTGCACATTATCGTTGGTAAGAATGGACCGACACTTGCTGTTTCTTGAAATTTCGTCAGAGGGGATTTATTTATCCCCTTATGATGGATAAGGGTGTTGGACCTGAATTTTTGTTCTGAATCTCCTTGAAACTTACGAGATGATCGGGAGATTGCTAGCGGGATTTATTTTATTATTTTGTGAAGGAAGGAGAAAGACAACATGCCAAGAGAGTTCTCCTTAGAAAAGACTCGCAATATCGGTATCATGGCTCACATTGACGCCGGTAAAACAACAACAACTGAGCGTATTCTTTTCTATACGGGACGCATTCATAAAATTGGGGAAACCCATGAAGGTGCATCCCAAATGGACTGGATGGAGCAAGAACAAGAACGCGGTATTACGATCACTTCTGCCGCTACGACTGCTCAATGGAAAGGTCATCGTATTAATATCATCGATACTCCTGGGCACGTGGATTTTACTGTAGAAGTTGAACGTTCCTTGCGCGTACTTGACGGTGCCGTAGCTGTTCTTGATGCCCAATCCGGGGTTGAACCGCAAACAGAGACTGTTTGGCGCCAAGCTACTACATACGGAGTTCCCCGTATTGTGTTTGTCAATAAAATGGACAAAATCGGAGCAGACTTTTTATATTCTGTTAAAACGCTTCATGAGCGTCTTCAAGCAAATGCGCATCCTGTCCAACTTCCAATTGGTGCGGAAGATCAATTTGAAGCGATTATTGACCTGATTGAAATGAAAGCATACTATTATGCTGACGATTTAGGTTCTAGTATCGAAGAACGTGAAATTCCAGATGACTGCAAAGAACAAGCAGAAGAATATCGTAACAAACTAATCGAAGCTGTTGCGGAACTGGATGAAGACTTAATGATGAAATACCTTGAAGGTGAAGAAATTACAAACGAAGAATTAAAAGCAGCTATTCGAAAAGCAACAGTCAATGTTGAATTCTTCCCTGTGTTCTGTGGTTCTGCTTTTAAAAACAAAGGTGTTCAGCTAATGCTGGACGGTGTGATCGATTATCTTCCGTCTCCAGTGGATATTCCATCTATTAAAGGAACGATCCCGAATACAGACGAAGAAGAAGAACGCCATGCAAGCGATGACGAACCATTCTCTGCTTTGGCGTTTAAAGTAATGACTGACCCTTATGTTGGTAAATTAACGTTCTTCCGTGTTTATTCTGGAACGTTGAACTCTGGTTCTTATGTATTGAACTCGACGAAAAATAAACGTGAACGCGTTGGACGTGTTCTTCAAATGCACGCTAACCACCGCCAAGAAATCTCAACCGTTTATGCGGGAGATATTGCAGCGGCTGTTGGTTTAAAAGATACTGGAACTGGAGATACTCTATGTGATGAAAAGAACCCAATTATTTTGGAATCCATGGAATTCCCGGATCCGGTTATTAAGGTTGCTATTGAGCCGAAATCAAAAGCCGACCAAGATAAAATGTCCATCGCATTAAGCAAGCTTCAAGAAGAGGACCCAACATTCCATGCCCATACTGATACGGAAACAGGTCAAACCATTATCGCAGGTATGGGAGAACTTCATCTTGATATTATCGTCGACCGTATGAAACGGGAATTCAAAGTAGAAGCGAATGTAGGTGCTCCTCAAGTTGCTTATCGCGAAACGTTCCGTAAATCTGCTCAAGTGGAAGGAAAATTCGTTCGTCAATCCGGTGGTCGTGGTCAATACGGACATGTTTGGATCGAATTTTCGCCAAATGAAGAAGGAAAAGGTTTCGAGTTCGAAAATGCGATTGTCGGAGGAGTTGTTCCTCGTGAATATATCCCAGCTGTACAAGCCGGTTTGGAAGACGCTATGCAAAACGGTGTTTTAGCTGGTTATCCTTTGATTGACATCAAAGCAAAACTCTTTGATGGTTCTTACCATGATGTCGACTCCAGTGAAATGGCGTTCAAAATTGCGGCGTCTATGGCGTTGAAGAACGCTGCTTCGAAATGTGATCCGGTTCTTCTTGAACCAATCATGAAAGTAGAAATTGTTATTCCTGAAGAATATTTAGGAGATATCATGGGCGATGTCACTTCCAGACGCGGAAGAGTGGAAGGCATGGAAGCTCGCGGAAATGCTCAAGTTGTAAAAGCGTTTGTACCGCTCGCTGAAATGTTTGGTTACGCAACATCCTTGCGTTCCAACACTCAAGGCCGCGGAACATACACTATGCACTTCGATCATTACGAAGAAGTTCCGAAGAGCATCGCTGAAGAAATTATTAAAAAAAATAAAGGCGAATAATTGATTTATAGTGAGCAATAAAGTATAAATAACATTGTAAGTTATGGTATCTTTGAAGATAGGGATACTTCTATCTTCAAAGCCCCATATATATACTTAACCTTATTTTGTAAAAGGAGGATTCCCTAATGGGTAAAGCAAAATACGATCGCTCAAAACCACACGTTAATATTGGTACAATCGGTCACGTTGACCATGGTAAAACAACTTTGACTGCTGCTATTACCACTGTTCTTGCTAAACAAGGTAAAGCAGAAGCTCGCGCATATGATCAAATCGACGGTGCTCCTGAAGAACGTGAACGCGGTATTACTATTTCTACTGCACACGTTGAATATGAAACAGACAAACGCCACTATGCGCACGTTGACTGTCCAGGACATGCTGACTATGTTAAAAACATGATCACTGGTGCAGCACAAATGGATGGAGCTATCCTTGTTGTATCTGCAGCTGATGGTCCTATGCCTCAAACTCGCGAACACATTCTTCTTTCTCGTCAAGTAGGTGTTCCTTACATCGTTGTATTCTTAAATAAATGCGACATGGTTGACGACGAAGAATTACTTGAATTAGTTGAAATGGAAGTTCGCGATCTTCTTTCTGAATATGAATTCCCTGGTGACGACATTCCTGTCATCAAAGGATCTGCTCTTAAAGCTTTAGAAGGAGATCCTGAATGGGAAAGCAAAATTATTGAATTAATGGATGCAGTAGACGAATACATCCCAACTCCAGAACGTGAAGTTGACAAACCGTTCATGATGCCAGTAGAAGACGTGTTCTCTATCACTGGACGCGGTACTGTTGCAACTGGTCGTGTAGAACGCGGTCAATTGAAAATCGGAGACGAAGTAGAAATTATCGGTTTATCTGATGAACTTAAGAAAACGACTGTTACTGGGGTTGAAATGTTCCGTAAAATTCTTGACTATGCAGAAGCTGGTGACAACATCGGTGCCCTTCTTCGTGGTATTTCCCGTGAAGAAGTTCAACGCGGTCAAGTATTAGCAAAACCAGGAACCATTACTCCTCATACAAAATTTAAAGCGCAAGTATATGTTTTGTCTAAAGAAGAAGGTGGACGTCATACTCCATTCTTCTCAAACTATCGCCCTCAATTCTATTTCCGTACTACTGACGTAACGGGAATTATCACTCTTCCAGAAGGCGTAGAAATGGTTATGCCTGGTGATAACGTTGAAATGACAGTAGAATTGATTGCGCCAATCGCTATTGAAGAAGGAACAAAATTCTCTATCCGTGAAGGCGGACGTACAGTAGGCGCTGGTTCTGTATCTAGTGTCATTGAATAATTAATCATCGGGTACTATTATAATATGAGAGCAACAGGCGATATTAGTCGTCCTGTTGCTTTTTTATGTGCGCCCGGCATGTACATGAACTATAGGGTGTAAGTCCCGAACCCCGAAGACAGAAGTAGAGGTTAGCCAAGAGCAAGGGTGTCCGTGGTGACGCGGAATCTGAAGGAAGCTGGAGGCAAAACACCGGTCCGAGGAACACGAACCTCATATAAGGCTAGGTATGATTGAGTGAGTTTGCATAACAAAACAAAGCTCTTTCTGTCGAAGGTCATATCGAGTAAATGAGGCGGATAGATGGTGTGAAAGTGCATGTACTTACCCGGGGAGGTCTGGCGGATATGTGAAGTACTCTTCATAACCTACTTAGTGATAAGTAGCTGAACCGTCAGAAGTCAGCAGAGGTCATAGTATTAGTTGGTCTAGAACAACTAAGAAGGACCGAACAATTAAGAGAGAATAGCCCTTGGTATTCAGTGAGTCATGATGAACACAGAAAACGTAGTACCTCACTTGAGGGAGGAAGCGGTGAATCCCGTGGGAGACCTCTTGGAGGGTGGAGTGACCACTGGCATAAAGAGAACAGCTATTCACGGAAGTTATAAAGACTTGCGTCAATTATCTTAATTGAACCGCCGTATACGGAACCGTACGTACGGTGGTGTGAGAGGACGGGAGTTAATCGCTCCCTCCTACTCGATTAGTTTGAATCTTGCGGGCTGAATGGTTTCCAGCGTGAATCCTCAAAGGATTGGCGTTTTTTACCGCCGTCTTGAATTCATCATGTTATCCAAGTATAATGGTTACGGCTTGCCTCTTTGTATGTGCAAAAATGTGTTGCTATTGTACTGTATTTTATGTATAATAGACAATGTTGGTTTTTGACTGCGATGAAGTGGAAGGTTGCTGACACACCCGGCCGCTTTGCCATGGCGAGTGTGTGAGGAAATTTCCATGGAGAATGTCTATTTGAAAATAGGCGGAGAAGGAGGGAAAATAATGGCAAAACAAAAGATTCGCATTCGTTTAAAAGCTTATGATCACAGAATTTTAGATCAATCTGCTGAAAAGATTGTGGAAACTGCGAAACGCTCTGGCGCTGCAGTATCTGGTCCGATTCCGTTGCCAACGGAAAAATCGGTTTATACAATTCTTCGTGCGGTGCACAAATATAAAGATTCTCGTGAACAATTTGAAATGCGTACTCATAAGCGTCTGATTGATATTGTGAATCCAACACCACAAACTGTTGATTCACTTATGAGATTAGATCTTCCATCTGGTGTTGACATTGAAATTAAATTGTAAAGATAAAGCAGATCATTATTAGGAGGTGTGACTGATGACCAAAAAAGGAATCTTAGGAAGAAAAATTGGCATGACGCAAGTGTTTGCAGAAAATGGTGATTTAATTCCGGTAACTGTTATCGAAGCAACTCCGAATGTTGTGTTGCAAAAGAAAACAGTTGAAACGGACGGTTACGAAGCTATTCAATTAGGATTTGAAGATCTACGCGAAAAATTAGCTAACAAACCGCAAAAAGGCCATGCTGCAAAAGCAAACACTGCTCCTAAGCGCTTCATTCGCGAAATTCGCGGGGTTGATCTCAGCCAATATGAAGTTGGTCAAGAAGTCAAAGTTGATATTTTCGCTGAAGGCGATGTAGTAGATGTTACAGGAGTAACTAAAGGAAAAGGATTCCAAGGGGCTATTAAACGCCACGGACAATCTCGCGGTCCAATGGCTCACGGTTCTCGTTATCATCGTCGCCCTGGTTCGATGGGTCCAATTGCTCCGAACAGAGTATTTAAATCAAAAGAACTTCCTGGACGCATGGGCGGAGAACAAGTAACGATTCAAAATCTTGAAATCGTAAAAGTGGATCCTGAACGTAATGTGATCCTTATTAAAGGCAATGTTCCTGGACCGAAAAAATCGTTAGTAAAAATCCAAACTGCGGTTAAATCATTATAAAATCTGACGAAAGAAAGGAGGAAACAGGAATGCCAAAAGTAGCTTTATACAATCAAAGCGGAACTAAAGTAGGAGATATCGAATTAAATGATTCCATCTTTGGTATTACACCAAATGAACATGTATTGCATGAAGCGGTCGTAATGCAAAGAGCTTCATTGCGCCAAGGCACACATAAAGTGAAAAATCGCTCCGAAGTTAGCGGTGGAGGACGCAAACCATGGCGTCAAAAAGGAACCGGTCGCGCTCGTCAAGGTTCGATTCGTGCACCACAATGGCGCGGAGGTGGTACCGTATTTGGACCAACACCACGCAGCTACAGCTATAAGCTTCCAAAGAAAATGCGCCGTTTGGCCATCAAATCAGCGCTTTCTTCTAAAGTGAATGAAAATAACATTGTAGTAGTGGATGCGTTGAAATTTGATGCTCCAAAAACAAAAGAATTTGTAAAGGTCCTTAAAAACCTTTCAGTAGATACAAAAGCGCTTGTTGTAACGGATGGTTCCGACGAAAACGTTTTGCTTTCAGCTCGCAACATTCCTGGAGTGACAGTTGTTGATACGAACGGCATCAATGTAATAAACGTACTAGATCATGATAAATTAATCATGACAAAATCTGCCGTTGAAAAAGTAGAGGAGGTGCTTGCATAATGGATGCCCGCGATATTATTAAGCGCCCCGTCATTACTGAACGTTCAATGGATCAAACATCTCAAAAAAAATACACTTTTGAAGTTGATGTAAAAGCGAACAAAACTCAAGTGAAACAAGCTGTCGAAGAAATTTTCGACGTGAAGGTAGCAAAAGTCAACATTATGAACTATAAAGGAAAATTCAAACGCATGGGACGTTTCGCTGGATATACAAACAAACGTCGCAAAGCGATTGTTACGTTAACTCCTGAAAGCAAAGAAATTGAATTATTTGAAGCCTAATTCAAAAGAAGAGGAGGGAATAAAGAATGGCGATCAAAAAGTACAAACCAACTAGCAACGGTCGTCGCGGCATGACGGTATCTGATTTTGCCGAAATCACAACGGATACTCCAGAGAAATCGTTGCTAGCGCCTTTAAATAAGAAAGGCGGCCGCAACAACCAAGGGAAAATCACTGTTCGTCATCAAGGCGGCGGTCATAAACGCCAATACCGCATTATCGATTTTAAACGCGATAAAGATGGCATACCAGGACGCGTTGCTACGATCGAATATGATCCAAACCGCTCCGCCAATATTGCTTTAATCAACTATGTAGATGGAGAAAAACGTTATATCTTAGCTCCTAAAAATTTAAAGGTCGGCATGGAAGTAATGTCTGGACCTGAAGCGGATATTAAAGTCGGAAATGCATTGCCGCTTGCCAACATTCCAGTCGGTACAATTATTCACAACATCGAATTAAAACCTGGAAAAGGTGGACAATTAGTTCGTTCTGCCGGAACATCTGCACAAGTACTTGGGAAAGAAGGAAAATATGTACTTGTTCGTTTGACTTCCGGTGAAGTAAGAATGATTTTAGCTGCTTGCCGTGCTACGATCGGCCAAGTTGGTAACGAACAACATGAATTAATTAATATCGGAAAAGCCGGACGTTCTCGTTGGCTTGGTAAACGCCCAACTGTTCGCGGATCTGTTATGAACCCGAACGACCATCCACACGGTGGTGGGGAAGGACGTGCTCCAATTGGACGTAAAACTCCTGTTACGCCATGGGGTAAACCGACTCTTGGATATAAAACTCGCAAGAAAAACCATAAAGGCGATAAATTTATCGTACGCAGCCGCAAAAAATAATAAGATTGCACTACGGTTCGATTTAAGAGCCGTAGAACAATCAAGAAGGGAGGTACCAATATGGGTCGCAGCTTGAAAAAAGGACCATTTGTTGATGACCATTTAATGAAAAAGATTGAAAAATTGAATGAAAGTGATAAGAAGCAAGTAATTAAAACTTGGTCTCGTCGTTCAACGATTTTTCCATCTTTTATCGGACATACAATTGCTGTTTACGATGGCCGTAAACATGTGCCTGTATACATTACTGAAGATATGGTAGGCCATAAGTTGGGAGAATTTGCACCAACTCGTACTTTCAGAGGCCATGCCGGTGACGACAAGAAAACAAGACGTTAATGAGAGGAGGTTATCCTAATGCAAGCTAAAGCTGTTGCAAAAACAGTTCGAATTGCTCCTCGTAAAGCTCGCTTAGTGGTTGATTTGATCCGAGGAAAGCAAGTAGGTGAAGCTGTTGCGATTTTACGTCTTACTCCAAAAGCAGCATCTCCTATCGTTGAAAAAGTATTAAAATCTGCTGTTGCGAATGCAGAACATAACTATGACATGGACGTAAACAATCTTGTGGTTTCTGAAGCCTATGTGGATGAAGGTCCGACTTTAAAAAGATTTCGTCCTCGCGCTATGGGAAGAGCTAGCCAAATTAATAAACGCACAAGCCACATTACGATCGTGGTATCAGAAAAAAAGGAGGGATAATTCGTGGGTCAAAAAGTACATCCTAACGGTTTGCGTATTGGTGTAATCCGTGATTGGGATTCGAAATGGTACGCAGAAAAAGATTACGCAGACCTTTTACACGAAGACTTAAAAATTCGTGAATATATTGCAAAACGCCTAGAAGATGCATCCGTTTCCCGTGTGGAAATCGAACGTGCGGCAAACCGTATCAACATCACGATTCATACTGCAAAACCTGGAATGGTTATTGGTAAAGGCGGTACTGAAGTTGAAGCTCTCCGCAAAGCTTTAAACGATTTAACCGGAAAACGAGTTCACATCAATATTGTCGAAATTAAGAAAGCTGATTTAGACGCTAAATTAGTTGCAGAAAACATCGCTCGTCAACTTGAAAACCGTGTATCTTTCCGTCGTGCACAAAAACAAGCAATCAGTCGTGCTATGCGTGCAGGCGCTAAAGGAATCAGAACAATGGTTTCAGGACGTTTAGGCGGGGCTGATATTGCTCGTTCTGAACATTACAGTGAAGGAACTGTTCCTCTTCATACTCTTCGCGCTGACATTGATTATGCTCATGCAGAAGCTGATACAACTTATGGAAAACTCGGCGTGAAAGTATGGATTTATCGTGGAGAAGTCCTTCCTGCTAAGAAGAAATCTGAGGAAGGAGGAAATTAATATGTTAATGCCAAAACGTGTTAAATATCGCCGTGAACATCGCGGAAAAATGCGCGGACGAGCAAAAGGCGGTACAGAAGTTTCATTCGGAGAATTCGGCCTTCAAGCTCTTGAATCGGCTTGGATCACAAACCGTCAAATCGAAGCTGCCCGTATTGCGATGACTCGTTATACTAAACGTGGCGGTAAAGTTTGGATTAAGATCTTCCCTCATAAACCGTATACGGCTAAACCGTTGGAAGTACGGATGGGTTCCGGTAAAGGGGCTCCTGAAGGATGGGTAGCTGTTGTAAAACCAGGCAAAATCATGTTTGAAATTGCCGGTGTATCAGAAGAAGTTGCACGCGAAGCGCTTCGTCTTGCATCTCACAAACTGCCGATTAAGTGCAAGATTGTAAAACGTGAAGAAATTGGTGGTGAATCAAATGAAGGCTAATGAAATCCGTGAACTTACCACTGCCGAAATTGAACAAAAAATCAAGTCTTTAAAAGAAGAGCTCTTTAACCTTCGCTTTCAATTAGCGACTGGTCAGCTTGAAAATACTGCTCGTATTCGTGAAGTACGTAAAGCGATCGCTCGTATGAAAACTGTTATTCGCGAAAGAGAGATCGGTGTTAACAATCGATAATTGAAAGGAGGTTTGCCTAATGAGCGAACGTAATAACCGAAAAGTTTATACTGGACGCGTTGTTTCTGACAAAATGGATAAAACTATTACCGTTTTGGTGGAAACATACAAAAAACATTCACTTTACGGGAAACGGGTTAAATACTCGAAAAAATATAAAGCTCATGATGAATTAAATGAAGCAAAAGTAGGCGATATTGTTCGTATTATGGAGACTCGCCCGCTCTCTGCTACGAAACGTTTCCGCTTAGTGGAAATTGTTGAAAAAGCTGTTATCATTTAATTAATTTGTTCGGATTGATGCTCATTCCGAAGGGAGGTTACACAAATGATCCAACAAGAATCCAGATTAAAAGTTGCTGACAACTCTGGAGCTCGCGAAGTTCTTACGATCAAAGTTTTAGGTGGTTCCGGACGCAAAACCGCTAATATTGGTGATGTGATTGTGTGTACGGTTAAACAAGCAACACCAGGAGGCGTTGTCAAAAAAGGCGACGTTGTAAAAGCGGTAATTGTGCGTACAAAACGCGGTGTTCGCCGTTCTGACGGTTCCTACATCCGTTTTGATGAAAATGCTTGTGTCATTATTCGTGATGACAAGAGCCCTCGCGGAACTCGTATTTTTGGACCTGTGGCACGCGAATTGCGCGACAATAACTTTATGAAAATCGTATCTCTTGCTCCAGAAGTAATTTAATAATCCAAATATTTTTCAGGCCTTTCAAGGAGGTGCTACAAAATGCATGTAAAAAAAGGCGATAAAGTAATGGTGATCTCCGGTAAAGATAAAGGAAAAACTGGGGTTATCCTAGCGGCATTTCCTAAGAAAAACCGCGTGATTGTGGAAGGAGTAAACATTGTTAAAAAACATGCGAAGCCTTCTCAATTGAATCCTCAAGGCGGTATCATCAGCCAAGAGGCACCTATACATGTATCAAATGTTATGCCTTTAGATCCGAAAACGAATGAGCCTACCCGAGTAGGCTATCAAATTGTGGACGGTAAGAAAATTAGAATTGCTAAAAAATCTGGTCAACCATTAGATAAATAGTTTTTAGATGAAGGGAGGTATTCTAAATGAACCGCCTAAAAGAAAAATATCTTAAAGAAATTACTCCTGCATTAATGAAAAAATTCAACTACAAATCTGTTATGCAAGTACCTAAAATCGAAAAAGTAGTTGTCAACATGGGTGTAGGTGACGCTGTACAAAATGCTAAAGCATTAGACAATGCTGTAGAAGAATTGTCACTTATTACTGGACAAAAACCTCTTGTTACCCGTGCAAAAAAATCAATTGCTGGATTCCGTCTTCGCGAAGGAATGCCGATTGGTGCGAAAGTTACCCTTCGCGGCGAACGCATGTATGAATTTCTTGATAAACTAATTTCCGTTTCTCTACCTCGTGTAAGAGACTTCCGTGGTGTTTCTAAAAAAGCGTTTGACGGCCGTGGCAATTACACATTAGGAATTAAAGAACAATTGATTTTCCCTGAAATTGATTACGATAAAGTAAGCAAAGTGCGCGGAATGGATATTGTTATTGTTACGACTGCCAATACAGACGAAGAAGCACGTGAACTGTTGACTGAATTTGGAATGCCATTTCAAAAATAATCGCTCTTAACATACAAAAAGGAGGCGACATCGTGGCTAAAAAATCAATGATCGTGAAACAAAAACGGCCTCAAAAGTTTAAAGTGCGTGAATATACACGCTGCGAACGCTGCGGACGTCCACATTCCGTTTATCGCAAATTTAAACTTTGCCGTATTTGTTTCCGTGAACTCGCATATAAAGGTCAAATTCCTGGCGTGAAAAAAGCTAGCTGGTAATACCCGAATTAGGGAAGGAGGTAAAAACCTATGGTAATGACAGATCCAATTGCAGATATGTTGACTCGTATCCGTAATGCGAATATGGTTCGTCACGAAAAATTAGAACTTCCGGCTTCAAAAATCAAAAAAGAAATCGCTGAAATCTTAAAACGTGAAGGTTTTATTCGTGACGTTGAATACATTGAAGACAATAAACAAGGCATTATCCGTATTTTTCTGAAATTCGGACCGAACAACGAACGCGTAATTACTGGTTTGAAAAGAATCAGTAAACCAGGTTTGCGTGTTTACGCAAAAGCGGACGAAGTGCCTAAAGTTTTAAACGGCTTAGGAATCGCAATTGTTTCCACTTCTCAAGGTGTGTTAACAGACAAAGAAGCACGTGCTAAAAAAGTGGGCGGAGAAGTTTTAGCTTACATTTGGTAATAATTCTCTTTATGAATGGAGGTGCAGCTTAAATGTCTCGTATCGGAAAAAAACCTATTGAAATTCCATCAGGCGTTACTGTTACCGTTGAAAAAAATACCGTAACAGTAAAAGGGCCGAAGGGAAGTCTTACCCGGACCTTTAACCCAGATTTTAACATTGAAGTAAGAGAAAAAGAAATTATTGTAACACGGCCTTCTGATTCAAAAGAACACCGTGCTCTCCACGGAACGACTCGCGCACTTTTGGCCAATATGGTCGAAGGTGTTTCAAAAGGATTTGAAAAATCCCTTGAATTGATCGGGGTTGGATACCGTGCGCAAAAACAAGGTAAAAAACTTGTTTTAAACGTAGGTTACTCACATCCAGTAGAAATAGAACCTGAAGAAGGCATCGAAATCGAAGTTCCTTCTAATACGAAAATCGTCGTTAAAGGGGTAAGCAAAGAGCGTGTAGGCGCCCTTGCTGCCAATATCCGCGATGTTCGTCCACCTGAACCTTACAAAGGAAAAGGTATTCGCTATGAAGGAGAATATGTACGCCGCAAAGAAGGTAAAACAGGGAAGTAATGCCGCTTAGGTAAAGAAAGGAGTGAGCTTTGGTGATTACAAAACCAGATAAAAACAAAGTGCGCAAAAAAAGACATGCACGTGTACGTACGAAAATTTCCGGTACTTCTGCTCGTCCGCGTTTAAATGTTTATCGTTCCAATAAACACATTTATGCTCAGCTGATCGATGATACGAAAGGAGTAACTCTTGCCAGCGCTTCAACATTAGAAAAGGATTTCGATTTAGAATCCACTGGTAATGTCGAAGCTGCAGCGAAAGTGGGAGAACTTATCGCTAAAAAAGCTGTTGAGAAAGGAATTACTTCTGTTGTATTTGACCGTGGTGGATATTTATATCATGGTCGTGTAAAAGCATTGGCTGATGCTGCACGCGAAAATGGCTTGCAATTTTAAGATAAAAGGAGGGAAACTTGAATGCGTCGCATTGATCCAAACAAGCTTGAATTAGAAGAACGCGTTGTTACCGTAAACCGTGTTGCGAAGGTTGTAAAAGGTGGTCGCCGTTTCCGTTTTTCTGCTCTTGTGGTTGTAGGTGACAAAAACGGCCATGTTGGATTCGGAACTGGAAAAGCGCAAGAAGTTCCGGATGCTATTCGTAAAGCGGTTGAGGATGCAAAGAAAAATCTTTTTGAAGTACCAAGAGTAGGAACGACGATTCCTCACGAAGTAATCGGACACTTTGGTGCAGGGGAAATTCTTTTAAAACCTGCATCTGAAGGTACGGGTGTTATTGCCGGCGGTCCTGTTCGTGCCGTATTGGAACTAGCAGGTGTAGGAGATATCCTTTCCAAATCCCTAGGTTCCAACACGCCGATCAATATGGTTCGTGCAACAGTAGACGGATTGAAACAATTAAAACGTGCTGAGGATGTAGCGAAATTGCGCGGTAAATCAGTAGAAGAACTGTTAGGATAAGGAGGGAGTAAAATGGCAAACAAGTTAGCAATTACCCTCACTCGCAGCTTGATCGGTCGTCCAAAAGATCAACGTGAAACAGTTAAAGCATTAGGGCTTCGTAAACTGCATCAAACCGTTGAACATGATGATAATCCAGCCATTCGTGGTATGATCAACAAAGTGTCTCATCTTGTAACTGTGAAAGAACAATAAGGATCGATCATTGAATAAGGAGGTGCTCGAAAAATGAAACTTCATGAGTTAAAACCTGCTGAAGGGGCTCGCAAAAAACGCAATCGTGTAGGCCGTGGTATTGGTTCAGGGAACGGAAAAACGTCCGGAAGAGGTCAAAAAGGACAAAACGCTCGTTCCGGCGGTGGTGTGCGTTTAGGTTTTGAAGGTGGGCAAACACCTTTATACAGAAGACTTCCAAAACGCGGCTTTACGAATATCAATCGAAAAGAATATGCTATTGTGAACCTGGAAGCATTAAATCGCTTTGAAGACGGTACAGAAGTAACTCCAGAACTTCTGATCAAAACAGGGGTTGTCAGCAAAGAAAAAGCAGGTATCAAAATTTTAGCGAAGGGTGCTATTGAGAAAAAATTAACGGTAAAAGCTCATAAGTTCTCTTCTGCTGCTAAAGAAGCTATTGAAGCTGCCGGCGGTAAAGCCGAGGTGATTTAATGTTTCGTACAGTCTCCAATTTTATGCGCGTGGGTGATATAAGAAAAAAAATTATATTCACCCTTCTTATGTTGATTGTGTTCCGTATCGGAACCTTTATCCCAGTGCCGAACGTTAATGCCGATGTATTTAAAATGCAAGAGCAGGTCGGACTTGTTGGCTTTTTAAATACTTTCGGGGGCGGTGCATTGAAAAACTTCTCCATTTTTGCAATGGGGATCATGCCCTACATTACTGCCTCCATTATTGTTCAATTGCTTCAGATGGATGTAGTTCCGAAATTCACGGAATGGTCGAAGCAAGGTGAAGTAGGAAGAAGAAAACTGAATCAGTTTACTCGTTATTTTACGATTGTACTAGGCTTCATTGAAGCTCTGGGAATGTCGTATGGATTCAATCGTTTATATGGAGGGCTGTTAATTGTAGGTAATGGCATTGGCACCTATCTCCTGATTGCTCTTGTATTGACGGCCGGCACCGCCTTCTTAATGTGGCTGGGAGAGCAAATTACCGCTAAAGGGGTCGGCAACGGAATCTCAATCATTATTTTTGCGGGAATCGTAGCAGGTATTCCAAACGGTATTAACCAAATTTATGCGCAGCAACTTCAAAATGCTGGAGATCAATTGTTCTTAAAAATTATTGTCCTACTTCTGATTGCTGTCGCCGTCTTAGCGATTGTGGTCGGTGTTATTTTTGTTCAGCAGGCTTTGCGAAAAATTCCTATTCAATACGCTAAACGTCTTGTTGGAAGAAGCCCTGTTGGAGGACAATCTACGCATTTGCCGTTAAAGGTTAATGCAGCCGGAGTAATCCCGGTTATCTTTGCGATCTCGTTTCTCATTGCTCCTCAAACGATTGCAACTTTCTTTGGAAACGAGAAAGTCACAAGTACGATCCATAATATTTTTGATTATACAAAACCTGTCGGCATGTTGATTTATGTCGCATTGATCATTGCGTTTTCTTATTTTTACGCTTTTGTGCAAGTGAATCCAGAACAATTAGCAGATAATCTAAAAAAGCAAGGCGGGTATATTCCGGGTATTCGGCCCGGCAAAAATACGCAAGATTATTTAACACGCGTTTTGTATCGTCTTACCTTTGCAGGGTCCATATTCCTTGCAGTGGTAGCTGTACTTCCTGTTTTCTTTGTTGATATTGTAGGACTTCCCCCTTCATC
Organism: Bacillus smithii; assembly: GCF_001050115.1. Lineage (NCBI taxonomy): Bacteria > Bacillati > Bacillota > Bacilli > Caryophanales > Bacillaceae > Bacillus > Bacillus smithii. The sequence continues at coordinate 148,729 of NZ_CP012024.1, forward strand.
ACGCATTGGAGGCACCAGTTTGTTGATCATTGTCGGGGTTGCCTTGGAAACGATGAAACAATTAGAAACGCAGCTTGTAAAACGTCACTACAAAGGGTTTATCAAATAGCTTGTTTCGATGATATATATGAACTTATTTAACCTGAGGGGGTAGAAGAGTGAATCTTGTATTAATGGGGCTGCCGGGTGCCGGAAAAGGTACGCAAGCCGAAAAAATTGTCGAGAAATACGAAATCCCTCATATTTCTACTGGAGATATGTTCCGTGCAGCTATGAAGGAGGGTACGGAGCTGGGTTTAAAAGCCAAGTCTTATATGGATAAAGGCGAGCTAGTTCCCGATGAAGTGACTATTGGCATCGTTCGCGAACGTCTAAGCAAAGACGACTGCAAAAAAGGATTTCTATTAGATGGATTTCCAAGAACCGTTGCTCAGGCTGAAGCGTTAGAGTCCATTATGAGCGATCTTGGAAAAAAGATCGATTATGTGATCAACATTGATGTCGATAAAGATTTACTGTTGGAACGGTTGACAGGACGCAGAATTTGCAAAAGCTGCGGATCCACCTATCATTTAGTCTTTAATCCTCCTAAAGTGGCTGGCAAATGTGACCGATGCGGAGGAGAACTGTATCAACGGGCTGACGACAATGCGGAAACGGTTCAAAACCGCTTGGATGTCAATTTAAAACAAGCAAAACCTTTGCTTGATTTTTATGGTGAAAAAGGCTATTTGAAAAATATTGACGGCACGCAGGAAATAAATAAGGTATTTGAAGATATTGATCAACTGCTAGGCAAGCTTGCTGATTAATATATTTTTGTTTAGGCTTGATCACAAGTTTCTTGTTGAAAAGCGACCCGTTTATCGGCTATGAAACGTCTTTCAAATTGGTCATCAAGATGAATTCATCATGTGTAGCTGATAGTGGAGTGGTCAACAATGAAAATGAACATTTTCAAGATCGGTTCCACTAGGATGGTGCCGCTTCCTGTTGTGTTTTACAGGAAAGATCGCTTTTATTGACCGTTGCGATAAGAGTTGATTTGTGATGAATTGGGTGATAAAATAAGTGTTTGATCGCCTTGTAGTTTCATTTTAATGAGTGAATCTGTTTTAGGCGGTTGCTGTTTTGTTTGACCACCTGATCAAACGGCTTAAACATACCCTTTTTTAAGTGGTTTTACTTCATATAGATGGTTGTGGCTGTCAGCATGTTTTTTGCAGCTTCGAGCAATGCCTAGACGATGAATCGTGAAGCGGGTCCTACAAGAAGGAAGAAGGGAGACGATACGATGGCGAAAGACGATGTTATTGAAGTAGAAGGTACCGTTACTGAGACTTTGCCAAATGCGATGTTTAAAGTGGAATTAGAAAATGGTCACACGGTGCTTGCGCACGTTTCTGGGAAAATCCGTATGCACTTCATCCGGATTTTGCCCGGGGATAAAGTAACGGTTGAGTTATCTCCGTACGACCTGACACGCGGTAGAATTACGTACCGTTATAAATAGTTTTGCACTCCGAAATAATTAAGGAGGTTTGGAAAATGAAAGTAAGACCGTCTGTTAAACCGATCTGCGAAAAATGCAAAGTCATTCGCAGAAAGGGAAAAGTTATGGTAATCTGTGAAAATCCAAAACATAAACAAAAACAAGGTTAATTTTGAAGGAGGTGCTCTTATATGGCACGTATTGCTGGTGTAGATATCCCGCGTGATAAACGTGTTGTGATTTCTTTAACTTATATTTATGGTATCGGTAAATCTACTGCTCAAAAAATCTTGGCAGAAGCTGGTGTTTCTGAAGATACTCGCGTTCGTGATTTAACAGATGAAGAAGTGAACAAAATCCGTGATCTTGTCGATAAATTAAAAGTTGAAGGAGATCTTCGCCGCGAAGTATCGCTGAACATTAAACGTTTAATGGAAATCGGCAGCTATCGTGGACTTCGTCATCGCCGCGGTTTACCTGTTCGTGGACAAAATACGAAAAACAATGCCCGCACACGTAAAGGTCCGCGCAAAACTGTAGCGAACAAGAAAAAATAATAGGTAAAGGAGGTAACACCAACAATGGCTCGTAAAACAACTACTCGTAAACGTCGTGTCAAAAAGAATATTGAAACTGGAATTGCGCACATTCGCTCTACATTTAACAATACGATTGTCACTATTACTGACGTCCATGGGAATGCTGTCGCTTGGTCAAGTGCAGGGGCTCTTGGTTTCAAAGGTTCCCGTAAATCCACTCCATTCGCAGCACAAATGGCAGCAGAAACAGCTGCAAAAGCTTCCATGGAACATGGAATGAAATCTCTTGAGGTAACAGTAAAAGGACCCGGTGCTGGACGTGAAGCTGCGATTCGTGCACTTCAAGCTGCCGGACTGGAAGTTACAGCAATTAAAGATGTGACTCCTGTACCTCATAATGGATGCCGTCCGCCAAAACGTCGCCGTGTTTAATTTTTCTGTATATTATTTGTATCTCTGTCAATAATGGGATACTAATGATATTTTTGTTTAAACAGAAAAAATCTTTTCATTGTGCACAATCGGGAACGAAAACATGGGGAATTTCGGTGATTGTTCTAGCCGGGGTTTCGACGTTTTAAAGGAGGGTATAATTGAATGATCGAGATTGAAAAACCAAAAATTGAAACGGTTGAGATCAGCGATGATGCCACTTATGGGAAGTTCGTCGTAGAACCACTTGAGCGTGGATATGGTACAACTTTGGGTAACTCCTTACGTCGTATCCTATTATCCTCACTCCCAGGTGCCGCTGTCACATCTATTCAAATAGACGGAGTTTTGCACGAGTTTTCAACAGTTGAAGGCGTCGTTGAAGATGTAACATCCATCATTTTGAACATAAAAAAATTAGCTTTAAAAATATATTCTGATGAAGAAAAGACGCTTGAAATTGATGTGCAGGGTGAAGGTGTTGTGACCGCTGCAGATATTACCCATGACAGCGATGTGGAAATTTTAAACCCTGATTTACACATTGCTACATTGGCGGAAAACGGCAGTTTGCGCATGCGGTTAACAGCGCGGCGTGGGCGCGGCTACACTCCAGCTGATCAAAACAAACGCGAAGATCATCCAATCGGCGTGATCCCGATAGATTCTATTTATACTCCAGTTTCAAGAGTGAACTATCAAGTAGAAAAGACGAGAGTTGGTCAAGTCGCCAACTACGATAAACTTTCGCTTGATGTCTGGACTGACGGCAGTATTGGACCGAAGGAAGCCGTTTCCCTTGGCGCCAAAATTTTAACAGAGCATTTAAATATCTTCGTTAATTTGACCGATGAGGCTCAAAATGCTGAAATTATGGTCGAAAAAGAAGAAGATCAAAAAGAAAAAGTTCTGGAAATGACGATCGAGGAATTGGATCTATCCGTTCGTTCCTACAACTGTCTAAAACGTGCGGGCATCAATACAGTACAAGAATTGGCAAATAAAACGGAAGAAGATATGATGAAAGTCCGAAACCTTGGACGAAAATCATTAGAAGAAGTAAAAGCCAAGTTAAATGAACTTGGGCTAAGTTTGCGTAAAGACGATTAATCATACGATTTTGTTATAGATAGCTCAACAAAGGAGGGAATCTTCATGTCTTATAGAAAGCTAGGACGTACAAGCGATCAGCGGAAAGCATTGCTTCGCGATTTGACAACAGATTTAATCATTAACGAACGCATTGAAACAACAGAAGCGCGTGCAAAGGAATTGCGCTCTGTCGTAGAAAAAATGATTACACTTGGCAAACGCGGAGATTTGCATGCTCGCCGTCAAGCAGCTGCCTTCTTGCGTCATGAAGTAGCAGATACTATTGAAGTAGAAGGTGCAGATGGAAAGAAAAAGGAAAAACCGGTTTACGCTTTGCAAAAATTGTTTAACGACGTCGCACCTCGTTATCAAGAACGCCAAGGCGGTTACACTCGCATTATGAAAATCGGACCTCGTCGTGGCGACGGTGCACCTATGGTCGTTATTGAATTAGTTTAATGACGAAGGTAGACCATTGGGGCGGGACAGTTGACAGCAACTGACCACTGCCCTTTTTCTATATTTTTAATGTACGCGATTGCAACAAAGCTTGAGCGTTATGATGAGCAATGATAAGACTCGTCTAGCTCGTGCGCCTCTTTTATTCGACATTCGTGAAAAGAGGCGCGGGCTTTTTTTGTATTTTGCGAAAATTATAATAAGATCATGCTGCTCTGCGGGCTGCAAAACAACGGTTTGATGGCGGGCTGATCTTCAGAGAAGAGATAGTGCTTAGCCTGTTAAAGAAGTACTTGGCAGTGGATGTTTGGTTTATTTTGCAAGGTTCTGTTTTTCGCCGGTTGTTCGGCATTCTGAGGACGCTTTTCGTCTCTTTAGAATCGTGTTAAATGAACCAAATATCTACTTGGGGCGCGCCAGCTTTTTATGGCACGTTTTAATGATGTCGATATGTGTCCGACTTTTGCTTCATCGTTTTGTCAAACTGTGGTATAAAGGAAAAGAAAGCAGGGACGGGTTCGTTTAGGGGGGGATTCGAATTGAAAAGAGAAATAGTTGTTCAGATTGAGCACGTATTTTTTCGTTATCCTGAACAACCGAGATATGCTCTTGAAGACGTAAGTCTATCGATCGCGAAAGGGGAATGGCTGGCGATCGTCGGCCATAACGGATCCGGGAAATCTACTTTGGCCAAATTACTAAACGGTCTTCATTTTCCTGAAAAAGGGAAAATTGTGGTGGGCGACATTTTGTTAGGGGAAGATACCGTTTGGGACATTCGCAAAAAAGTGGGGATGGTGTTTCAAAATCCTGACAATCAATTTGTAGGTACAACGGTGGAAGATGATGTCGCGTTCGGTTTAGAAAATAATGGTGTAGATCATGATGAAATGGTCATAAGAGTGCAAGAATCCTTGGAGAAAGTAGGAATGAGCGCTTTTGCCAGACAAGAACCGCATCATCTTTCTGGAGGGCAAAAACAGCGTGTGGCGATTGCCGGCGTTCTGGCGTTAAGACCGGATATTATTCTCCTAGACGAGGCTACATCTATGCTGGATCCCCGTGGCAGAGAAGAAGTTTTGGCTACGGTAAGAGAATTGAAGGAGGATCGCAATCTCACCGTTGTGTCGATTACACATGACTTGGAAGAAGCGGCAAAAGCGGATCGTGTGATCATTTTAAATAAAGGAAAGGTTTATAAAGAGGGAACTCCTGAGGAAATTTTTCAAATGGACGAAGAGCTGATAGCGCTCGGTCTTGATATCCCCTTTTCGGTCAGAATGAGCAAAGAGCTACGTTCACGGGGACTTCATATTCCCCAAAATCATTTGACAGAAGATGAGTTGGTGAATGATTTATGGACATTAAACTTCAACATGTAGAATATCGATATTCGGCCGGAACTCCATTTGAACGTTTTGCGCTCAAGGATGTTTCATTTGATATACCGGAAGGGACATTTCTTGCTGTCATCGGCCATACCGGTTCCGGGAAATCAACTCTTTTGCAGCATTTAAATGCTCTTTTGCAACCGACAAGCGGGCAAGTAAAAATAGGGGAGAACGTGATTGAGGCAGGCAGAAAAAATAAGAATTTAAAACCGATAAGGCAAAAAGTAGGGATTGTCTTTCAATTTCCGGAACACCAATTGTTTGAGGAAACCGTTGAAAAAGATATTTGTTACGGACCGATCAATTTTGGGGTGCCGGAAGAAGAGGCGAAACGGCGAGCACGTCTGGCAGCTAAGAAAGTAGGGCTGCCGGAGGATGTACTGCAGAAATCTCCATTTGACCTGTCAGGCGGCCAAATGAGAAGAGTGGCGATTGCTGGCGTACTGGCGATGGAACCGGAAGTGCTCGTTCTTGATGAACCGACCGCTGGTTTGGATCCGCGGGGAAGGCGGGAAATCATGGATCTCTTTTACAAGCTTCACCAAGAGAAAAAAATGACAACCATTTTAGTCACCCACAGTATGGAAGATGCTGCCTTATATGCTGATGAAATCGTCATTATGCATCAAGGAAAACTGGCCAGAAAAGGAAAGCCAGAAGAGATCTTTTCTTCCCCCGAGGAATTGTTTGGCTTAGGATTAAACGTGCCTGATGTTGTGAAGTTTCAATACATGTTTGAAAAAAAATCAGGAATCCGTTTAGGAAAAACGTGTTTATCCGTTCAAGAATTAGCTGATGAGTTGGAGCGGTTGTACAAGCGGGGTGGTCAGCCATGATGGAAAAGATGATTTTTGGACGCTATGTACCGGGAGATTCCATTGTACATAGGCTGGATCCGCGCTCAAAACTTGTCTTTGTGATTGCTTTTGTGTGTATTGTGTTTTTGGCCAATAATATGGCGACCTATGGCATTTTAACCGCATTTACGGTTTTCCTTATCTTTTTGTCCCGCATTCCGTTTCGTTTTTTGCTGGCGGGGTTGAAGCCGATTTTATGGTTGATCTTGTTTACGTTTTTACTTCAACTCTTTTTTACAAGAGAAGGGCCTCTCGTTTTTCAGCTGGGATTTATCAAATTTTATCAAGTGGGAATCCAGCAGGGAGTTTTTATCTCGTTGCGCTTTTTCATTCTGGTGTTGGTCACATCTTTATTGACGCTGACGACGACACCGATTTCGATTACGGACGGGCTGGAAAGCCTTCTTGGACCGTTTAAAAAAATCAAGCTTCCTGTCCACGAACTGGCGTTGATGATCTCGATAGCACTGCGGTTCATCCCTACTCTTATGGATGAGACAGAAAAAATTATGAAGGCGCAGACGGCTAGAGGAACTGATTTTTCCGGAGGGCCGCTTAAAGAAAGGATCAGAGCGGTTGTACCGCTATTAATTCCGCTGTTTGTCAGTTCTTTTAAACGTGCGGAAGATCTTGCCGTGGCCATGGAGGCGCGAGGCTATAAAGGCGGAGAAGGACGTACCAAATATCGTCTGTTGACTTGGAAACTTCGCGATACTTTTGTTCTTGTGATCATCGTTATTTTTGCTGTGGTGCTATGGCTATTAAGAAGCTAGATGGAGTGTCCTATATGGTTAGAATGAAATGTGTGATTTCGTATGATGGTTCAGGCTTTGCTGGTTATCAAATTCAACCGGCTAAAAGAACGGTCCAATCGGAAATAGAATCAGCATTAAAGGTCCTACATAAAGGAGAAGCAGTAAAAGTGACAGCATCGGGTCGGACCGATGCTGGCGTTCACGCTCGCGGTCAAGTGATCCATTTTGATACGTCCCTTCCGATTCCGGAAACAAAGTGGGTGCAAGTGTTAAATAGCATTTTTCCTGAAGATATTGCAGCCATTCAAGTAGAAGCGGTCGACGATGCCTTTCATGCGCGCTTTTCTGCAACGGGCAAAGAATACCGCTATCGACTGTATACCACTCCCCACCGCGATCCTTTAAAGAGGTTTTATGCCTATCATTTCCCTCATTCATTAAATATAGAGGCGATGGAAGAGGCAGCTCGTTATTTAACGGGAACGCACGATTTTACGAGCTTCTGTTCAGCTAAGACGGAGGTCAAGGATAAAGTACGAACCATCCGCAAAATAGCGATTGTCCAAGAAGGGGAGGAGATTGTTTTTCAGCTGGTCGGAAACGGTTTTTTGTACAATATGGTCAGGATTATCGTCGGCACTCTTTTGGAATGTGGGACAGGAAAACGATCTCCAGGAGAAATCCCTGAAATCTTAGAAGCGAAGGACAGATCGAAAGCCGGGAAAACCGTTCCGCCAGAGGGATTGTATTTATGGAACGTATTCTATGACAACTAATCCAGGCGTAACATTTTCTTGACATTGCTTTTAGAAACCTTTATCATAGATACGGTATGTTATTTAGCCCCACGATAAGCCCCGGAAACTTATTCGTGTTTTTAAATAAATCATATGAAACGACTTTGATTATATGGGAGGGTAAAAAACATGCGTACGACGTATATGGCGAAAGCAAATGAAATCGAACGTAAATGGTACGTTGTAGACGCCGAAGGCCAAACTTTGGGACGTCTTGCAAGTGAAGTAGCATCTATTTTGCGCGGTAAGCATAAACCAACTTACACACCGAATGTTGATACTGGTGACCACGTAATTATTATTAATGCGGAAAAAATTGAATTAACTGGCAAAAAATTAACGGACAAAATTTATTATCGCCACTCTCAACATCCAGGCGGATTAAAAGCTCGTACAGCTTTAGAAATGCGGACGAACTATCCTGAGAAAATGCTTGAATTAGCCGTTAAAGGAATGCTTCCAAAAGGCTCCCTTGGACGTCAAATGTTTAAAAAATTGCATGTCTATGCTGGTCCGGAACATCCACATCAAGCGCAAAAACCGGAAAATTATGAACTTCGCGGATAATTGAAAGAGGAGGGTATTAATTTGGCACAAGTTCAATATTACGGAACAGGTCGTCGTAAAAGCTCAGTTGCTCGCGTTCGTTTAGTTCCTGGCGATGGACGTATCGTCATTAACGGCCGCGATGTTGAAAATTATATTCCATTTGCAGCTTTACGTGAAGTGATTAAACAACCTTTAGTGATTACAGAAACGCTTGGAAATTATGATGTATTAGTAAACGTAAAAGGCGGCGGTTATACTGGTCAAGCAGGCGCTATTCGCCACGGAATCGCTCGTGCGCTGCTTCAAGCTGATCCGGAATATCGTCAACCACTAAAACGTGCAGGACTCTTGACTCGCGATGCACGCATGAAAGAACGTAAGAAGTATGGTCTCAAAGGCGCTCGTCGTGCACCACAATTCTCAAAACGTTAATTGTACGTATCAAAGGCTCTCAATCTTTATGGTTGGGGGTCTTTTTTATGTGCGCCCGGCATGTACATGAACTATAGGGTGTAAGTCCCGAACCCCGAAGACAGAAGTAGAGGTTAGCCAAGAGCAAGGGTGTCCGTGGTGACGCGGAATCTGAAGGAAGCTGGAGGCAAAACACCGGTCCGAGGAACACGAACCTCATATAAGGCTAGGTATGATTGAGTGAGTTTGCATAACAAAACAAAGCTCTTTCTGTCGAAGGTCATATCGAGTAAATGAGGCGGATAGATGGTGTGAAAGTGCATGTACTTACCCGGGGAGGTCTGGCGGATATGTGAAGTACTCTTCATAACCTACTTAGTGATAAGTAGCTGAACCGTCAGAAGTCAGCAGAGGTCATAGTATTAGTTGGTCTAGAACAACTAAGAAGGACCGAACAATTAAGAGAGAATAGCCCTTGGTATTCAGTGAGTCATGATGAACACAGAAAACGTAGTACCTCACTTGAGGGAGGAAGCGGTGAATCCCGTGGGAGACCTCTTGGAGGGTGGAGTGACCACTGGCATAAAGAGAACAGCTATTCACGGAAGTTATAAAGACTTGCGTCAATTATCTTAATTGAACCGCCGTATACGGAACCGTACGTACGGTGGTGTGAGAGGACGGGAGTTAATCGCTCCCTCCTACTCGATTTAGAAGAAATTGTATTCACTCTAGATGGCAGTAATGATCCTCCCTTCTACGCCAAGATAACAAGCATCGTATAGTTTCTTTTTTTTGTCGAAAAATAGGACAAAGGAGGATTCTATCGATGACTGTTATTACTTCCTTTACAGAACGATTGCGAAAAAAGGAAATTCAACTTGAACGAAGTCTGTTAAAGGAACTTTCTATCCAAAATTTGCAAAACAGCATTCGAATGTACTTTGGCACGATCCATCTTTTTGGAAATGTTTTGATGGATGATCCGGGATTTGAGGATGCTTGTTTCGATGTGGGGATCGAATCCTACTTATTAGGAGGAAGGTACAGCAAATTTGGATTTTATGGTGAAGACACCAATGTGGTGAAAAATAGATGTCAGCATGAAATCGAGTATTTGACGGATACGTTATATCATTTTTGGCTGTATTGGTGGAAAATCGGCGTGGCTGATAACGTCGATGAATCCACTTTCTACAATTGCAGCCAGTTTGTTGATTACTGGTGGAATGAAGGATACTCCCAGGGAAAGAAACGGTTAAAACTTCGGCTTCATTAACTCGGTCATAGAAAATGGCCTTCGAGTTGGTCTAAAATCCCCCCTTGTCCCATATGTTAAAAAGTAGAGAGAACAAGGAGGGGGCGCTCTATGCACCGGAGATTAAAGTGGGGAGTTTATATATTAGGCTGTGTGCTCATTTTTTTACTAATCCAGTTTAAATTTTTAGAAAACCACTCATGGAAGCCTTGGAATTTGCCGTTATCGGGAAAAATCATTTATTTGGATCCTGGGCATGGCGGTCCCGACGGCGGCGCTACAAAAGACGGTACGCAGGAAAAAGACATTGCTTTAAATGTAGCCAAAAAGGTGAGAGATTATTTACAACAGCAGGGAGCGCTCGTCGTGCTGACACGAGAAAAGGATAAGGACTTAGCAAACCAAGACACGAGCGGACTAAGCCGACGCAAAACAGAAGATTTGAAAAAAAGACTGGATCTCATTAATAAATCGGATGCCGACCTTTTTATAAGCATTCATTTAAATTCTATCCCTTCCCCGCAATGGAGAGGAGCCCAGACGTTTTTTTCCCCGCATTATAAAGAAAATCAAAAAGTCGCAAAATTAATCCAAGACGAACTAGTTTTAAACTTGGAAAACACCAATCGTTTAGCGAAAGCCATTGACCATGTATATATTTTAAGATATGCGAAAAAGCCAGGAGCTTTAGTGGAAATCGGCTTTTTATCCAATCATGATGAAAGAGAACAATTAAAAACGGATGACTATCAGGAAAAAGTGGCAGCGTCCATTTATAAAGGAGTTTTAAGATACTTTACCGAATAGCCGGAGGAGGAGAATCCAATGGCTTTTTATTTTGACCTTTCTGCTTTCCACTTAGAGAATCATAAAGCGAAGGCGGCGATAATTGCGGATGGTGGAAAGTACATTAAGGTAAACGGCCATACGGGAAGATAGACATAGTAGCGAAGTTTTATGGATTGTCTGAATATATGCTATACTATTGAAAAGGAATGAAAAGGAAGGTGTAGAGCGTGATTAGCGAACAAGAAGTGCGGGAGTTGCTAAAAAAGGTGCAAGATCCATTTTTACATAAAACGTTGGAAGAGACCAATGGAATTATGGAAGTCAAAATAAAAGAAGAAAAGAAACATGTAAGTGTGAAGGTGGCTATTTCCAAAACGGGAACCTCTGAGCAATTACAGCTTCAAATGGAAATTGTCAATCTACTGAAAAATGCCGGGGCAGAAACGGTTGGGATTCGCTTTGCGGAACTCCCGAAAGAGGTGCTGGAAAAATTCAAAGGGCAAGCAGGGGATTCCGGACATGATTTGCTTTCTCCTTCTAGTAAAACGGAGTTCATTGCCATCGCGAGCGGTAAAGGGGGAGTAGGTAAGTCCACGGTATCGGTTAATTTAGCCGTTGCGCTGGCCCGCCTCGGCAAAAAGGTCGGACTTGTTGATGCCGATATTTATGGATTTAGTGTTCCGGATATGATGGGGATCACTCATCGCCCGCTCGTCAAAGGCAATAAGATTATACCTGTGGAGCGATTTGGGGTCAAAGTCATTTCAATGGGATTCTTTGTAGAGGATAATGCGCCTGTCATTTGGCGGGGGCCGATGCTAGGGAAAATGCTCAACAACTTCTTTAAAGAAGTGGAGTGGGGAGAACTGGATTATTTGATTTTGGATTTACCTCCGGGAACAGGAGATGTGGCATTGGATGTTCATACGATGATTCCACACAGTAAAGAAATTATCGTATCGACTCCTCATCCGACAGCAGCCTTTGTAGCGGCCAGAGCAGGAGCAATGGCTTTAAGGACCGAGCATGAAATACTTGGTGTCATTGAGAACATGTCTTACTTTGAAAGTAAAAAAACGGGCGAAAGAGAATATATTTTCGGCAAAGGCGGCGGCGAAAAGCTGGCCGAGGAATTGCAGACCGATCTTTTTGGCCAAATTCCGCTTCAACAGCCTGACTGGAATGAAGCAGATTTTGCTCCGTCAGTCTATTCAGAAGATCATCCGATCGGAAAAATTTACATGGATATTGCAAAGAAAGTGGATCAAAAACTGGTCAGCCAAAATTAAGCGAGAAAAGCCGGCAACTTCGGGGCCGGCTTTTTTCTATGGACTAAACTTTTGGCCGCCGCTCGTTGTTTGGTTTTGCTGATCGTTTTTGCCGCTGAGCTGATCATTAGCTTCTTTCACCAGCAAATCCGCTACTTTCTTTTTATATAAAGGGCTCTCAAACGTCTCGAGCATGATTTTTTGAAGGTGCTGTCTGAAATCTTTGCTTTTTAAAAGCTTCATGACTTCTTGTTCATAGGACGGATCTTTTAAAATATCCAGCATCATCGTTTGGTACTCAGGGTCTTTCATTAAACTTTTTAATAACTTTTCGTTTTCTGTTTTTACGCCATTCGCAAAAGAATTTGAAAAGTTAGGGTCTTGAAAAGACTTTTCCCAAAATTTTTTGCCTTTTTCCGATGTTAGTGTTTGTTCGATCGTTTTTGTGATTTCCGGTTGCTCCATTATTAAATTTTTATTCAAATCTTTATCTTTCAATACCTCTTTTATGGCTTTTTTGCCGTCATCGGTTTTCAATATGTCAATGACCATTCTTTTCGTCTCATCATAATTCATGCGGCTGCTAATTTGTTCATCGCCAGAACAGGCCGTTAATAAAAAAAATACGAGAAGAAGAGGCCGTACAATTCTCATGAAAAAAAGCTCCTTTCTAAGAACTTTCTTATCGTTAGGATAATCTAAGGGCCAAAATTTATTCTTTGGGAAGGATTTATCAACTGGATTTTTTGCTCCTCTGTTGGTAAAATCAATACAATACTGGAAAAATGGGGGAACTCGGCGTGACGATTCGAAATTGGGTTCGTTTTTTTATACATACGCTGTTTATTGGGGGAATAACGGCCGGAATTATGGGGTTTATAATTCGTTGGGATGAGTTTGCTCCTTTGTTTCAAAAAGGGGATGTTCTTAACATTTTCTCGGTATTTATATGGCTTGTCGGTGTAGGATTCACGTTTAGTGTTATCAGCCAAATGGGGTATTTTGCCTATTTGACCATTCATCAATTCGGACTGCGCATGTTTCGTTCCAATTCTCTTTGGAATGCTGTTCAAATGATTTTAGTGGCGTTTGTATTGTTTGATTTGGTGTATTTTCGCTTTCAAGCTTTTGCGGATAAAGGAGAATCACTTATCCCTTATTTTGGATTGGCGGCTTTTTTATTGTCCTTTGCGATTGTGGTCGCTTGGATCAAAACAAAACAATCCAATAAAAAAATGTTTGCTTCTGCTCTCTTTTTTATGGTAGTGGCCACCGTTCTGGAATGGCTGCCGGTTTTAACGGTGAATGAAAAAAGCTGGCTGTATTTAATGCTGTTTGCTCTCCTGTTCTGCAATGCTTACCAGCTTCTTATGCTGCCTAAATACATTGAGAGATCCCAAGAAGAGATCTCCCGAAAAAAGAAGGCTATCGTCTATCCGCCAAATGAAAAAAATCACCCTGCCGCAAAAGGAAAATAGTGAATTTTCTTAAAATAAAAAGAACGAGCGGATGTTTACTGACGTTTGTTCGTAGCACCGATAAAAAGGAATGGCTTCCTTTTGGATGAAGGAAGCCAAACCTGTCGTTTACCCGCAAATGCCATATGTATATTCGGAGCTTTTTCCAATGCTCCCGCTAATTTTTAAAGTCTAATGAATGCTGTTCATATTTTTTCCTCTTTCTCTTTTCTTTTCAGCGGTTCTGTTTATTCTCCTGTTTTATTTCTATTATCTTCCGATTTCAGACAGTTTGTTGAAGGTGCTAATGAAGAATTAAGGGATTAATGTAGTATCGACATTGCCGTTTGCAATCATTTCCGAAATGGTCACAAATTTTCCTTTATGCTGAAGTGTCTTGAGGATTAAAGGCAAAGCTTTTTTGGTTTGTTTAGCGGAATCGGAAGCATGAAGCAAAATGATATCACCGTTTTTCGCCTTTGAAACATTTTTGACAATATGATCTACTCCGGGATTTTTCCAATCTTCAGAGTTAACGCTCCAATGAACAATCGTGAATCCGAATTGATCGGCTGTTTTAATCACTCTCTTGTCGAAGTGGCCGGTCGGTGTACGGAATAAATGAACATTTTTCAACTGAAGTTTTTTAAATGTTTCTTTCGTTTTTAAAAATTCCTTTTTCAATTCTTCATCTTCCAAGGCGGTATAATCTTTGTAACTGTAACCTAACATTCCAATTTCGTATCCATGATCGGCTATTTTTTTGACTAAATCGGGATGTCTTTCTGCCCAAGAACCTGAAAGAAAAAAAGTGGCCGCCTTCACTTTGTTTTTAATTAAGGTATTGATAATCGGCTCTGCTCTTTCATCTCCCCAGCCGATATCAAACGTTAAAGCAATTCCTTTTTCGCCTCTGTAGATCGCTTGAGGACCTTCTTTTCCCGCCAAAACAGGAATATGGAGTATATTTTGAGTAAACAATAATAATGCAGTAAAAAATGAAATAATAACAATCAATAATGTTTGTTTCACTCTTTTATCCTTTATCACATACCAAAAATTCATTTTCGGCCCTCCACTAGACAAGTCTTTGCTTCTATTTGTATGACGGCCTTGCAAACGTTAGAACCAGTTCCCGGGTTTTTTCGCAGCGCATGAGACACTTATCAAAAGGAGTGACCTACATGATCGGAATACTAATAAATGAAAAGGAAAAAGAAGAGATCTATTATTTGTTGAAAAGGGAAATGGACGAAATTCTGTTTGATCTTAATGATCACAGAATTGATCATGTTGTGAAAAGGGCGATGAAGGAGAGGTATAACATTTTATTCAATTTATTTAAGAGAGTTGCGAGTCATCATGAATGTATGAAATATTTAAGAGTAGGAAAAAGAACCAAAAGCAGAGAATAAATTTTTTTTTAAAAAAAGATGTTGACACTCCATCATTATGCTGATATATTATTACTTGTCCTTGATGGACAGCATTAAACAAGAAAAAGTTATTGACATTCCCTTAGTGGGATGTTATAATAGAAAAGTCGCTCGTTAAAAACAGGCGGCAGACATGGATCCTTGAAAACTGAACAAAACGAAGCGTAAGCCAATGTTTCAATCGAAACAAGCCAAGTCAAATTTCTTTTTGGAGAGTTTGATCCTGGCTCAGGACGAACGCTGGCGGCGTGCCTAATACATGCAAGTCGAGCGGACTTTCAAGAAGCTTGCTTTTTGAAAGTTAGCGGCGGACGGGTGAGTAACACGTGGGCAACCTGCCTGCAAGACGGGGATAACTCCGGGAAACCGGGGCTAATACCGGATAATATCTTCCTTCGCATGAAGGAAGGTTGAAAGGCGGCGCAAGCTGCCGCTTGCAGATGGGCCCGCGGCGCATTAGCTAGTTGGTGAGGTAACGGCTCACCAAGGCGACGATGCGTAGCCGACCTGAGAGGGTGATCGGCCACACTGGGACTGAGACACGGCCCAGACTCCTACGGGAGGCAGCAGTAGGGAATCTTCCGCAATGGACGAAAGTCTGACGGAGCAACGCCGCGTGAGCGAAGAAGGTCTTCGGATCGTAAAGCTCTGTTGTCAGGGAAGAACAAGTACCGTTCGAACAGGGCGGTACCTTGACGGTACCTGACCAGAAAGCCACGGCTAACTACGTGCCAGCAGCCGCGGTAATACGTAGGTGGCAAGCGTTGTCCGGAATTATTGGGCGTAAAGCGCGCGCAGGCGGTCTCTTAAGTCTGATGTGAAAGCCCACGGCTCAACCGTGGAGGGTCATTGGAAACTGGGAGACTTGAGTGCAGAAGAGGAGAGCGGAATTCCACGTGTAGCGGTGAAATGCGTAGAGATGTGGAGGAACACCAGTGGCGAAGGCGGCTCTCTGGTCTGTAACTGACGCTGAGGCGCGAAAGCGTGGGGAGCGAACAGGATTAGATACCCTGGTAGTCCACGCCGTAAACGATGAGTGCTAAGTGTTAGAGGGCTTCCACCCTTTAGTGCTGCAGCTAACGCATTAAGCACTCCGCCTGGGGAGTACGGCCGCAAGGCTGAAACTCAAAGGAATTGACGGGGGCCCGCACAAGCGGTGGAGCATGTGGTTTAATTCGAAGCAACGCGAAGAACCTTACCAGGTCTTGACATCCTTCGCTACCTCTAGAGATAGAGGGTTCCCCTTCGGGGGACGGAGTGACAGGTGGTGCATGGTTGTCGTCAGCTCGTGTCGTGAGATGTTGGGTTAAGTCCCGCAACGAGCGCAACCCTTGACCTTAGTTGCCAGCATTCAGTTGGGCACTCTAAGGTGACTGCCGGTGACAAACCGGAGGAAGGTGGGGATGACGTCAAATCATCATGCCCCTTATGACCTGGGCTACACACGTGCTACAATGGATGGTACAAAGGGTCGCGAAACCGCGAGGTGGAGCTAATCCCAAAAAACCATTCTCAGTTCGGATTGCAGGCTGCAACTCGCCTGCATGAAGCCGGAATCGCTAGTAATCGCGGATCAGCATGCCGCGGTGAATACGTTCCCGGGCCTTGTACACACCGCCCGTCACACCACGAGAGTTTGCAACACCCGAAGTCGGTGAGGTAACCCTTACGGGAGCCAGCCGCCGAAGGTGGGGCAGATGATTGGGGTGAAGTCGTAACAAGGTAGCCGTATCGGAAGGTGCGGCTGGATCACCTCCTTTCTAAGGAAGAAGAAAAGCAGAGGCGACTGTTCAGGTGCGACAAGCACAAGACAGCTTGCGAGGAGGTAGTATTTCAACCACCGCAGCAAGATGGATTGTGACCTCGAGCACCTAGGAGCCGGAGCTGGACAGATATCAATTGTACGCTTTCGTTTTGTTCAGTTTTGAAGGATTTCATCCTTCCAAGTTGTTCCTTGAAAACTAGATAGAAAAAAGAAGCAGCATAAACCGAGTATCGCCATCTAGGATAAAACCAACATGGTTAAGTTAGAAAGGGCGCACGGTGGATGCCTTGGCACTAGGAGCCGATGAAGGACGGGACTAACTCCGAAAAGCTCCGGGGAGCTGTACGTAAGCGTTGATCCGGAGATTTCCGAATGGGGAAACCCGCTGCCCGTAATGGGGCAGCATCCTTGCCTGAATCCATAGGGTAAGGAAGGCAACCCGGGGAACTGAAACATCTAAGTACCCGGAGGAAGAGAAAGCAACAGCGATTCCCTGAGTAGCGGCGAGCGAAACGGGAACAGCCCAAACCAGAAGGCTTGCCTTCTGGGGTTGTAGGACACCAATGGTGGAGTCACAAAGGAACGAGGTAGACGAAGAGGTCTGGAAAGGCCCGTCAGAGAAGGTAACAACCCTGTAGTCGAAACTTCGTTCCCTCCCTGGTGGATCCTGAGTACGGCGGGACACGAGGAATCCCGTCGGAAGCTGGGAGGACCATCTCCCAAGGCTAAATACTCCCTAGTGACCGATAGTGAACCAGTACCGTGAGGGAAAGGTGAAAAGCACCCCGGGAGGGGAGTGAAAGAGAACCTGAAACCGTGTGCCTACAAGTAGTCAGAGCCCGTTTACGGGTGATGGCGTGCCTTTTGTAGAATGAACCGGCGAGTTGCGATCTCATGCGAGGTTAAGTCGGAAAGACGGAGCCGCAGCGAAAGCGAGTCTGAACAGGGCGCATGAGTATGGGGTCGCAGACCCGAAACCAGGTGATCTACCCATGTCCAGGGTGAAGGTGAGGTAACACTTACTGGAGGCCCGAACCCACGCACGTTGAAAAGTGCGGGGATGAGGTGTGGGTAGGGGTGAAATTCCAATCGAACTTGGAGATAGCTGGTTCTCTCCGAAATAGCTTTAGGGCTAGCCTCAAGGAAAGAGTCTTGGAGGTAGAGCACTGTTTGGACTAGGGGCCCTCATCGGGTTACCGAATTCAGACAAACTCCGAATGCCAGCGACTTATCCTTGGGAGTCAGACTGCGAGTGATAAGATCCGTGGTCAAAAGGGAAACAGCCCAGACCGCCAGCTAAGGTCCCAAAGTATACGTTAAGTGGAAAAGGATGTGGAATTGCTTAGACAACCAGGATGTTGGCTTAGAAGCAGCCACCATTTAAAGAGTGCGTAATAGCTCACTGGTCGAGTGATTCTGCGCCGAAAATGTACCGGGGCTAAACGTATCACCGAAGCTGCGGGTGGACACCTTCGGGTGTCCGCGGTAGGAGAGCGTTCTAAGGGCAGAGAAGCCAGACCGGAAGGACTGGTGGAGCGCTTAGAAGTGAGAATGCCGGTA
Organism: Bacillus smithii; assembly: GCF_001050115.1. Lineage (NCBI taxonomy): Bacteria > Bacillati > Bacillota > Bacilli > Caryophanales > Bacillaceae > Bacillus > Bacillus smithii. The sequence continues at coordinate 167,036 of NZ_CP012024.1, forward strand.
TGAGTAGCGAAAGAAGGGTGAGAATCCCTTCCACCGAATGCCTAAGGTTTCCTGAGGAAGGCTCGTCCTCTCAGGGTTAGTCGGGACCTAAGCCGAGGCCGACAGGCGTAGGCGATGGACAACAGGTTGATATTCCTGTACCACCTCTTTTCCGTTTGAGCGATGGGGGGACGCAGGAGGATAGGGTAAGCGCACTGCTGGATGTGCGTCCAAGCAGTAAGAGGGGCAGCGAGGCAAATCCCGTTGCCACTAACCTCAAGCTGTGACGGCGAGGGAAATATAGTACCGAAGTTCCTGATTCCACACTGCCAAGAAAAGCCTCTAGCGAGGAAAAAGGTGCCCGTACCGCAAACCGACACAGGTAGGCGAGGAGAGAATCCTAAGGTGTGCGAGAGAACTCTCGTTAAGGAACTCGGCAAAATGACCCCGTAACTTCGGGAGAAGGGGTGCTTTTTGGGGTGCATAGCCCCGAGAAGCCGCAGTGAATAGGCCCAGGCGACTGTTTAGCAAAAACACAGGTCTCTGCGAAGCCGTAAGGCGAAGTATAGGGGCTGACGCCTGCCCGGTGCTGGAAGGTTAAGGGGAGCGCTTAAAGCTTTGCTTGAAGGTGCGAACCGAAGCCCCAGTAAACGGCGGCCGTAACTATAACGGTCCTAAGGTAGCGAAATTCCTTGTCAGGTAAGTTCTGACCCGCACGAAAGGCGTAACGATCTGGGCACTGTCTCAACGAGAGACTCGGTGAAATTATAGTACCTGTGAAGATGCAGGTTACCCGCGACAGGACGGAAAGACCCCGTGGAGCTTTACTGCAGCCTGATATTGAATTTTGGTACAGCTTGTACAGGATAGGTAGGAGCCTTGGAAACCGGAGCGCCAGCTTCGGTGGAGGCGCCGGTGGGATACTACCCTGGCTGTACTGAAATTCTAACCCGCACCCCTGATCGGGGTGGGAGACAGTGTCAGGTGGGCAGTTTGACTGGGGCGGTCGCCTCCTAAAAGGTAACGGAGGCGCCCAAAGGTTCCCTCAGAATGGTTGGAAATCATTCGCAGAGTGCAAAGGCAGAAGGGAGCTTGACTGCGAGACCTACAAGTCGAGCAGGGACGAAAGTCGGGCTTAGTGATCCGGTGGTTCCGTATGGAAGGGCCATCGCTCAACGGATAAAAGCTACCCCGGGGATAACAGGCTTATCTCCCCCAAGAGTCCACATCGACGGGGAGGTTTGGCACCTCGATGTCGGCTCATCGCATCCTGGGGCTGTAGTCGGTCCCAAGGGTTGGGCTGTTCGCCCATTAAAGCGGTACGCGAGCTGGGTTCAGAACGTCGTGAGACAGTTCGGTCCCTATCCGTCGCGGGCGCAGGAAATTTGAGAGGAGCTGTCCTTAGTACGAGAGGACCGGGATGGACGCACCGCTGGTGTACCAGTTGTCTCGCCAGAGGCATCGCTGGGTAGCTATGTGCGGAAGGGATAAGTGCTGAAAGCATCTAAGCATGAAGCCCCCCTCAAGATGAGATTTCCCATTTCTTCGGAAAGTAAGATCCCTGAAAGATGATCAGGTAGATAGGTCCGAGGTGGAAGCGTGGTGACACGTGGAGCTGACGGATACTAATCGATCGAGGACTTAACCAAAAGAAAGCGCGAAATCGGTGAAACTGCTTCTTCTATCTAGTTTTGAAGGAATAATTTTTTCCTAAATATCCATTTGTTATTGCAATCTGCATAATTTATGTTATAATATTACCTGTCTTGAACGTCTGGTGACAATGGCGAAGAGGTCACACCCGTTCCCATCCCGAACACGGAAGTTAAGCTCTTCAGCGCCGATGGTAGTGAGGGGATTCCCCTTGCGAGAGTAGGACGTCGCCAGGCGATATCGTTCCGCAGTAGCTCAGTGGTAGAGCAATCGGCTGTTAACCGATCGGTCGTAGGTTCGAATCCTACCTGCGGAGCCATGCTTCCATAGCTCAGCAGGTAGAGCACTTCCATGGTAAGGAAGAGGTCACCGGTTCGAGCCCGGTTGGAAGCTTTCCTGTGATTTTTTTGGCCCGTTGGTCAAGTGGTTAAGACACCGCCCTTTCACGGCGGTAACACGGGTTCGAATCCCGTACGGGTCATCCTCAATGGAGGTTTAGCTCAGCTGGGAGAGCACTTGCCTTACAAGCAAGGGGTCGGCGGTTCGATCCCGTCAACCTCCACCATACTTAAACAAGCCGGCTTAGCTCAATTGGTAGAGCAACTGACTTGTAATCAGTAGGTTGTGGGTTCAAGTCCTACAGCCGGCACCAGCAGCGGAGGGGTAGCGAAGTGGCTAAACGCGGCGGACTGTAAATCCGCTCCCTCAGGGTTCGGCGGTTCGAATCCGTCCCCCTCCACCATTTAATTTTGAATAGTTTTTGTATCGTTGGATATCCTAATAATGTTCATTCATCATTGGGCTATAGCCAAGCGGTAAGGCAACGGACTTTGACTCCGTCATGCGCTGGTTCGAATCCAGCTAGCCCAGCCATTATTGTTGATCCTTTTGAAGGATTTTTTTATTGTTTTTTGATGAGCCATTAGCTCAGTAGGTAGAGCATCTGACTTTTAATCAGAGGGTCGGAGGTTCGAATCCTCCATGGCTCATTGTTTTGTATTTGCGGAAGTAGTTTAGTGGTAGAACACCACCTTCCCAAGGTGGGGGTCGCGGGTTCGAGTCCCGTCTTCCGCTCTATTTGCCGGAAGATATGGGGCCTTAGCTCAGCTGGGAGAGTGCCTGCATCGCACGCAGGAGGTCAGCGGTTCGATCCCGCTAGGCTCCATTTTCAGTTCAGATAGGAAGCTTACGTTTTTTGCCTTAAACCGTTAGGTTTGAGGCTTTTTCTATTTGGATCAGCTCTAGATACATTATCATTTGATTCTTAATTTAAGTAGGAAGAAAATGTTTCTAATTTTAAGACAAAATAATGATATTCTTGATTTTAATCTAATAGACTTTCGTTTGGACGAACTTTCGCATTGCGGATGTTGTTTACAAACAAAATTGTTCGAAGAGTGGGAAAGATTCTGCTGTACTTGAAATTCAAAAAATCTCTTCCAAATATAAAGCGGCCATAGCAGCGGTTGCATTTATGTCCATTTCATAGACAGCAGCCTCCTGCATACGAGGTTGCTGCGTTTATTTTGGACTTTTAGATTCATACAGATTCAAAAGCTGATCCAGCTTTACACTTAATGCAAGCACTTCATCATTTGCAAAAGAAGTTTTCATTGCCTGGGAAATCATTTCAACTCGGCAGTTTTCAATTTGAAGAAGCAAGTCATGTTCTGTTGTTGACATTGTCTATCACCGCTTTTGCTGATTTTTATTATTATCATATCCGTTTTCAAAAATGTGCAAACTTGATTAGGTCAATATTTGTTATGATGGAAGAGAAGATTTTTGAAACTTTCTTTTTCGTTGATTCGTATTTATATATTGCCGCTGGAGCGGGGGTACAAGTGAATGGATGTTTTTATTAGAAAAAAAATAAGGCAAGTGCTTAAGGGCGATCAGAACGCATTTGGAGAGATTGTGGAAATTTATAAAGATAAAGTGTATCAGCTTTGTTATCGGATGCTGGGAAATCGGCATGAGTCAGAAGATGTAGCACAAGAAGCGTTTTTACGTGCTTATCTCAACATTCGACGGTATGATGAAAATCGAAAATTTTCAACCTGGCTGTATCGAATTACGACCAATCTTTGCATTGATCGAATAAGAAAGAAAAAACCGGACTACCATTTAGATGCAGATATAGAAGGATCTGAAAATTTAACGCTGTATTCGCAAATTGCTTCATCCAGCCACCTGCCGGAGCAAGAAGTAGAACATATGGAATTACAAGAGTCGATTCAGCAAGCGATTTTAAAGCTTCCTGAAAAATACAGAGCGGTCATAATATTAAAATACATGGAAGAATTATCTGTCGAAGAAATCGCAGGAATATTGGATATGCCGGTTGGGACGGTAAAAACAAGATTACATAGGGGCCGAGAAGCTCTTCGAAAACATTTGCGCAAATTATAGCGAGGGGATGAGCTACAAGATGAACGCAGACTGCCAAAAAGAAATAACGCGCTATATGCATGAGTATTTAGATGGTGAACTGCCAAAAGAACAAGTTGTCAAACTAAGGGAACATTTGGAGCAATGCCAAGATTGCCATCAGCATTTTCAAGAATTGAAACAGTCTATTATGTTTGTGAGGGGTCTTTCCAATAGCGTGAAAGCTCCTGAGCATTTTACCGAAAATGTTTTATCACTGTTGCCAAAAGAAAAAAGAACGATAAAACTGCAGAGATGGTTCCATCTCCATCCATTTTTGACTGCTTGCGCTATATTTTTTGTCTTTATGATGGGGTCGTTTGTCGCTTTGTGGGAGCAAGATCAACAGTTTTCATTTACGAAGCAGCCCAATCTTGTTGTGAAAGGAAATACGGTCATTGTTCCAAAAGGGAAAACAGTGAAGGGAGATCTTGTTGTTCGGAACGGAGACATCCGAATTGAGGGAGAAGTGGATGGGGATGTTACGGTCATTAATGGTGAAAAATACATGGCGTCTGCCGGAAAAGTGACCGGGAATATAGAAGAGATTCATCAGATGTTTGAATGGCTTTGGTTTCATATGAAAGAATTGGTAGCGCAGTGAAAGGCATCTTAAGCTCTTAAAATAATTCCAATCTTGTCCCATTGTTTGATTTAAGTTCGATGTCTGAAGTATGATATAATAAATTCATTGGAAAGAGGCCCCTATACGGCTATTTTTCATTACATTATTGGAGGATGTAATATGCCGTTTTTAAGGAATTTTGATAATTTTTCAATACTGGATTATTTATCCAATATTATAGATATTTTGCTTGTTTGGTTTGTCATTTACAAAATACTGACCCTTATACGTGGAACAAAAGCTGTTCAGCTGCTGAAAGGAATTTTCGTCATTATCATTGTTCGAGGTTTCAGCGGCGTCCTTGGCTTTCATACTTTAAGTTGGATGATGGAACAGGCTTTGACATGGGGTTTTTTAGCCGTCATCATCATTTTTCAACCGGAACTCAGGCGAGCGCTGGAACAGCTGGGGCGGGGAAGATTCTTTTCGCGCCGCAGTTTAGCACAAGAAGATGAAGAGCAAATGCATCTCATTGAATCCATGGCCAAAGCGGTGAACTATATGGCTAAGCGTAGAATTGGCGCGCTCATTTCCATAGAAAGGGAAACGGGGATGACCGATTATATTGAAACGGGGATCCCTTTAAATTCTAAAGTATCCTCCGAATTATTGATTAACATTTTTATCCCTAATACACCACTACATGACGGGGCGGTCATTATCCAAAAAAATCAAATTGCAGCTGCTGCTTGTTACCTGCCGTTGTCTGAAAGTCCCTTTATCTCTAAAGAGTTAGGAACTAGACACAGGGCTGCCCTCGGTATCAGCGAAGTGACCGATAGTTTAACCATCGTGGTATCAGAGGAGACAGGCTCCGTTTCAGTCACGAAAAATGGAGAGCTGCATCGAGATCTATCTGCAGAAGACTTCCAACAACTTTTGGAAAAAGAACTGCTCCTGGGAAAATCGAAACATGGATCCTCGACTCTGTGGAGCTGGAGGGGAAAACGAAAAAATGGATAGATGGATTGAAAGCCCTTGGGTATTGAGAATTTTAGCGCTGTTTTTGGCAATATTATTATATATGTCAGTTAACGTGGAAGAAGTGGATTTGAAGAAAAAAACGGAAAATGTTCCTAACGATAATGTTGCGACGATAGAAGATGTGCCGGTGGATGTATATTACGATTCGGATAATCTTGTGGTATCCGGAGTCCCACAAACAGTAAGTGTAACGATCGAGGGTCCAAAAAGCATTGTACAGTCCACAAAAGCGCTGAAAGATTTTAAAGTGTATGTGGATCTATCCAATCTAGGGGTAGGGACTCATGATGTTCCTATAAAATATGACAATATATCGAATCAATTAAAAGTGAAAATTGAACCTGCTTATGCAGAGGTTTCCATTCAAGAAAAAGTGACAAAAGAATTTAAAGTGGGAGCGGAAATCAGCGATGGCATGCTGGGGAACGGCTACCAAGTGGATAGTTTGTCTGTCAGTCCTAAAACAGTGGAAATCACCGGGGCTAAAGACGTAATTAATCAAATTGCGTATGTGAAAGCAACCCTTGACAGCGATGAGCTGATCGATGGTGAATTTACAGGAAAAGCAAGGGTGCGTGTACTGGACAGCGAGTTGAATAAATTGGATGTAGCTGTCGATCCCGAGACGGTGGAAGTAACAGTAAAAGTCAAAAATCCAAATAAAAAAGTGCCTGTGTCTGTAAAAGAAATAGGGAATCCTCCGGAAGGCGTGAGCATTAAGGATATTGACATAGATCCAAAAGAAGTAACCGTCTACGGCAAAGAATCGGCGTTGGATAAATTAAATAATGTGGAAATCAATATAGATTTAAGTAAAATAAAAAGGGATACGGTAAAAGAGGTTCCAATTCATTTGAAAGAAGGCTTGAATTATGTTTCGCCTCAAAAAGTAAAAATTGTCGTTTCAGTGGATAAAAGAACCAAGCCAAAAGAGGACGAGAACGGAACTGCTGAGATTACGCCTGATGACAATCAAACTCAAACAAACGACACGAATTCACCGAATTCCGTCATAACGAAAACGATTGCTGATATCCCGATCGAAACTCGAGGGTTAAGCGATGATTACGTTCTTGATTCGATGTCTCCCTCAACTGTAAATGCGGAGGTAACCGGGGAAGAGAGCGTCGTCGACAAATTGAGCAAAGACGATTTTTCCCTGTTCATAGACCTTTCCGGTTTGACAGTGGGGGAACATCAGCTAAAGATTGAAGGAGACGGACACAACAATACAGATTGGAAACTATCGGATGATCAAGTAAACGTTCAATTATCGGTAAAAAAACGTTAGTATACCTGGATGGATAGTTTATAAAGGAGCGATGAAGATAATGGGAAAATACTTCGGTACGGATGGAGTTAGAGGGGTGGCTAATTCGGAGTTGACGCCTGAGTTAGCTTTCAAATTAGGGCGTTTTGGCGGCTATGTGCTCACGAAAAACGCGAAACGACCTAAAGTATTAATTGGGCGAGACACCCGTATTTCCGGCCACATGCTGGAAGGAGCGCTCGTAGCAGGTCTGTTATCGATTGGAGCGGAAGTGATGCGTTTAGGTGTTATCTCCACTCCGGGTGTTGCTTTCTTGACAAAAGTAATGGGAGCTCAAGCGGGCGTTATGATTTCTGCTTCTCATAATCCAGTGGCTGATAATGGCATCAAATTTTTTGGTCCGGACGGTTTTAAACTTTCCGATGACGAGGAATTGGAAATTGAAAAGCTTTTAGATACGAATGAAGACAATCTTCCTCGCCCGATTGGAAAAGAACTTGGACAAGTAACGGATTATTTTGAAGGCGTGCAAAAATATATTCAGTATTTAAAACAGACTGTGGATGAAGATTTTGAAGGAATACATATTGCGTTGGATTGTGCTCACGGCGCAACCTCTTCGCTGGCCACTCATTTGTTTGCGGATCTTGAAGCTGATCTGTCGACAATGGGTGCGTCTCCAAACGGATTAAATATCAATGACGGAGTAGGGTCTACTCATCCGGAAGCGCTGGCTCAATTCGTAAAAGAAAAAGGCGCGGATGTAGGTTTGGCCTTTGACGGTGACGGCGATCGTCTTATTGCAGTGGATGAGAACGGCCAAATCGTCGATGGCGATCAAATCATGTACATCTGTGCAAAGTATTTACAACAAGAAGGCCGTTTAAAGCAGTCGACCGTTGTGTCAACCGTTATGAGCAACCTTGGGTTCCATAAAGGACTGGAAGAGTTAGGAATCAAGAGTGTACAGACGGCTGTCGGCGACCGCTACGTTGTGGAAGAAATGAAGAAAAACAACTACAACCTAGGGGGCGAACAGTCGGGACATATCATTTTCCTTGATTATAATACAACGGGGGATGGCCTTTTGACCGGGCTGCAGCTGGTGAACATTATGAAATTAACCAAAAAACCGTTATCCGAGTTAGCTGCAGAAATGAAAAAATTTCCTCAAAAACTTGTAAACGTCCGTGTTACCGATAAACATAAAGCGTTGGAAAATGAAAAGGTGAAAAAAGCGATTCAAGAAGCGGAAGAAGAAATGAAAGGAAATGGCCGTATCCTTGTCCGGCCGTCGGGAACGGAACCTCTTGTCAGAGTGATGGCGGAAGCTCCTACAGAAGAAGAATGTAATCGCTATGTTGAAAAGATCGTCAATGTGGTAAAAGAAGAAATGGGGTTAGATTAATTTATAATATATAGATATATGATATGCATAAGGAAACATTTTGATTCCTTATGCATATTTTTTATAAAGAATGTGTATTTCTTCGTAATCTTTGATGTTTTTAGTTGACGAAATCCAAAAAAATAGTGTATGATTAACGTGTTTTGAATAAGTTTCCAAAAAGGAAAGGGGGATCAAGGTTTAGCACGTTGATTTGATAATAATAGCGCCCGAACTAAGCCCAGAGCGGAGAAAACAGGCTTAGTTGACGAGGAGGAGGTTTATCGAGTTTTCGGCGGATGCCTCCCGGTTGAACGCACAGCCGTGAATTCTCTTCTTAAAACATCAGGGCGACCTGGTGGACAAAGGAAGGGAAATGCGATTTCAAGATAGCAGTCGGATGTACTGACGAATGTTGATAAAATTGAAAACGGAGATAAGGGGGCAGAAACGCCCCCGCGATTTCTTGCCCCCTTGTCTAAAGGGAGGAAGAACACCATGTGCGGAATTGTTGGTTATATTGGTAATCAAGATGCGAAAGAAATTTTGTTAAAAGGTCTAGAAAAACTTGAATATAGAGGCTATGATTCTGCTGGAATTGCTGTGAATAATGGCGAAGGCGTTCATGTGTTCAAAGAAAAAGGCCGTATTGCCGATCTGCGCAACAGTGTGGATAATAGTGTGAAAGCGAATATCGGAATTGGGCATACTCGCTGGGCTACACACGGAGTGCCAAGCAAAAGGAACGCCCATCCACATCAAAGTGCTTCAGGCCGTTTTACGATCGTTCATAACGGTGTAATCGAAAATTATGAAGAATTGAAACAACAATATTTGCAAGATGTTCCTTTGCAAAGCGATACGGATACGGAAGTCGTTGTTCAATTAATTGAACTGTTCGTCAACGAAGGAATGGAAGTCGAAGAAGCCATTAGAAAAACATTGAAACAAATTAAAGGTTCCTATGCAATTGCAGTGTTGGATGAACAAAATGCGGATACGATTTTTGTAGCGAAAAATAAAAGCCCGCTTCTTGTCGGCATCGGCGAATCCTTTAATGTAGTCGCTTCTGATGCGATGGCAATGCTTCAAGTAACGAATCAATTTAAAGAATTGATGGACCAAGAAATGGTCATTGTAACAAAAGATCGTGCAGTGATCAAAAATCTTGATGGAGAAGTAATCGAACGCGCTCCATTTACAGCTGAACTTGATGCAAGCGACATTGAAAAAGGTACTTACCCTCATTATATGTTGAAAGAAATTGACGAACAGCCGCTAGTTATCCGCAAATTGATTCAAGCTTACCAAAACGAAAACGGGGAATTAGAAATTGATCCTAAAATCGTAGAAGCCTTGAATCAATCGGACCGTCTCTATATTATAGCGGCCGGTACGAGCTACCATGCTGGTCTTGTTGGAAAACAATTGATTGAAAAAATGGCAAAAATTCCTGTGGAAGTTCATGTTGCCAGCGAATTTAGCTACAATATGCCGCTTTTATCTGAAAAACCGATGTTTATTTTCATTTCCCAAAGCGGTGAAACAGCAGACAGCCGTGCCGTTTTAGTTGAAACGAAAAAATTGGGCTATCCGGCGTTGACGATTACCAACGTACCGGGTTCGACATTGTCACGGGAAGCTGATTATACATTGCTTCTCCATGCCGGTCCGGAAATCGCCGTAGCATCGACAAAAGCGTACACAGCACAAATTGCTGTACTTGCTATCTTGGCGAACGTAACAGCGAAAGCACGCAATATTGCAGTTGATTTTGATCTAGTGAAAGAGCTGGGAATCGCAGCCAACGCAATGGAAATTCTTTGCGATGCCAAAGATGAAATGGAACGAATCGCTCGGGAATATTTGGCAACTACACGCAATTGTTTCTTTATCGGCCGTTCTATCGACTATTTTGTCTGCTTGGAAGGTGCCTTAAAGTTAAAAGAAATTTCTTATATCCAAGCAGAAGGTTTTGCCGGCGGTGAACTGAAGCACGGTACGATTGCCTTAATTGAGGAAGGAACGCCTGTTATCGCACTGGCTACACAAGAAAACGTGAACTTAAGTATACGCGGAAATGTCAAGGAAGTCGTTGCTCGCGGCGCTAACCCTTGCGTGATTTCCATGAAAGGACTGGAAATGGAATCAGACCGTTTCGTCATTCCGCAAATTCACGACTTGTTAACACCTCTTATCTCTGTTGTTCCGTTACAGCTTATTGCTTACTACGCAGCTCTGCATCGCGACTGCGATGTCGATAAACCGCGCAACCTGGCAAAAAGCGTAACGGTGGAATAAAATAAGTTTTGTTCGTTGTGACCTAGTGTCTAGAAAAATTGGAACCTGAAATAAAATAACGTTTCGAAACCGAAGGTATTCTACCTTCGGTTTTTTATGTCCAAAAAAGAGCAAGGAAAAGCCCGAATAAGCACCTGAAAACAAGTATAGCAAGGCATAAAGAGGATTAATTGGAAAGAGGAGAAGGAGGAAAAGAAAGACCTGAATTCCTTGACCTTTTTCCTAATGAGGAACATAGTTAAATTCAGTGCAAATTCTTTATACCAATGAGGAAAAAGCGGGTAACGATTTTAGTAATGTCATGCCTCTAACGTTTTAACGAAAGAGGCTATATTTTTTAGGAGAAAGATCTAAATCGAATATAGAAAAGTTTTTTAATTCGCTGTCAAGATGAGTAAGTAGATAATTTGTTAGAAAGGATAGCGTTAATACGAGAAGTTATTAGGGGGATATATATGTTTGGGGTCGGTAAATTTCATTTTCATGCCTCCCCTTTTTTTCCATCATCTATTAATTTTACTTTCTGAAATTTGACCACCACTTCCACCTTCATCACCAATTCATTTTCCAGTTTTTCTTTCTTTTACAAATCCATTTTTCGGTTTACCATCATAAATTTCAATCCAATCTTATTCAACATTTTGTATAAAGTATTCAAAGGAAATTTACATTTAAATTGCATTTATACACATTCAGGACATAGTTCCGAATGGTGTGTTCTCTGCTTGTAAAAATTTGTGCCTGCATAAATTCTAAAAACATAAACATTCCGGACTATCGATTTAGGTTTATTTAATTTGTTGTCGGTAAGTACTAATGAATCACCAAATTGATGTCAAACCCAAATAATCGTCAACTGCATATAATTTCCTATACACTACAAAAGGAGGGATTAATGTGCAAAGTGCTCAAAACATTTCACTGAGTTTACCGTCACAATCAAGCTGGGGATTAAGCACTGAAATTGCGGGAAGACCGGTTGTTAGGGGGGACTGAACATTCACTCGGTCTCAGGGAGAACCGTAATCGGTATCGTCAATTTTCGAGGTACGCCTGTCCCTATCCATGGAACCTGGGATGAAAATACCAAACAACTAAGTTTTGAAACACCTTATGCAACGTTTTCTGGTCAATTACAAATATTTGATAGTGCGGCAATTAGAATTCGTCATTTAATCTTAAGTGGACGTTTTGTTATGAAAGCTCCTTCTCCTCAGGCAGGAGAGAGCGGCTCTTGGATTGCCACCACGAATAGAGAACTGACTGGACCTCCAATTAAAAACGGAGCTCTACCACCTGTTGGAGTCTTTTTAACATCCGATTTGCTTAATCAAAGCACTGGACAATATTATCGACTTGTCTGAAATTCCATATTGTTTAGATTTATGTAGGATTATCTTTATACTAATTTTCTTTTTTCCGTCATTGGGTGCTTTCATAGAAAAAATGGTTGATGTGTCAACCTTTTTTTATGATCCACTACCGGGGGCTTATCTTCAATAAGTTTTTTATAGGAAAGCCGGGCTTTTTTCCTCTCATTCATCACAGCACTCTGAATAAAAATTTTGTCTGTAGTTTAAGAATACCACCAATATTGAGTTATTAGTTAGGAGGACAACTTCAAGTTATACTTTGTTGTTAGCTAGATGGGCATGTGGCGGTGCCTCTTATTGTATATTTTTCGGAAGCCAATGGGCAGTATTTTAGACTGCGAATAAGCTTCATAAAAGAACAGTACAACATACTATTACTTTTGAGAGTTATTTAAGATAAGGTGGTGAACTTTAAAATGTATAATCAGACAGTATACTCCTATATAAATTATGATCAGCAATTGGAGCGTCAATTTCCAAGTTTACCAGTGCCCTCGTTTCCGGGATCATCAGGTTTACCGGGTTTACCAGGACCTGGGTTTCCGGGACCATCAGGTTTGCCAGGTCTACCCGGATCACAAATTCCACAAGCTCCAACTGCTCCTCCTCCACCATTTATTCCTCAACAGGCAAGTGCTTCACCATTTGCTGTTGATCCAGGAGCAATTAGGTTGTGCCTGTTTCGTAATACTTTTATATGGCTCAACAATGGTGAAGGGTTTTGGTTTTATCCCGTTTTCGTAGGTCCAAGATCTGTTGCTGGTTTCAGATGGAATGGTTGGTCCTGGATGATATTTGGTATTGATACAAGGAGAATTATTTCGTTTACATGTTTTTAAAAACTATAATTTTTGAGGGCGATGTTTGAATAAGGGTATCGCCTTTTGCTTGTTTGATTTACTACACGGATTGTGAAGAATTACACTTAAAATAACGGGTGCGTTAGTGGAAGATTAATATTTTGAATAAAAAGACCGTCTTTTTAATGAGTCGGTCTTTTCTGCTAATTATAATGTTATATACAAAGCTAAAAGCAGCCCTTATTATTTCAGCTAATTAAATAGAAAAAACGAACGATTTTAATTATATTCCCAGTTCAGCTGTTTCATTTCATCACCCGTTCCAATGCCCATACATTATGCCGAACATAATGGAATCGATCGACCACCAGAATCGGTTTATCAAAACTTTTCAAAGCGAGCGTCTTGTAGGGCTGCCACATATCCATGACCACCATCTGTATTTTCTCCCTTGGAAGTGTACGGAAGTATTCCTTTAGGGTGGATAGATTCCTGTTAGGAATGATATCGTAAACCCTTCGGTTTACAGGATCGCCAATGATACATTGGTACTTGCCCGTTTCAGAAGTCCCTTTCAATTCATCAATGGCCAGAACTTTCGGGAGGACCTTATTGTCATAGGAATAGTACTTGTCAAAGAGCCGAATGACGGTGGAATGCCCAAGTCTTGTTTCCTTGGCAACCTGCTTAAAGTTATACTCCCTCACTTTAACCAAAAGTGCTTGGAGGAGTCGTTTCGTGTGGCGCTGGTAACGCTCTAGAAAAGAATAGGGTTCGTAGAACCGTTTTCCACAGGACTTACATTTGTATCGGCGCTTTCTCAAGATGAGAAAGCAATATTTTTCAAAGACCTTTACATCCCGAATCTTTTGAATCCGATCATCATGGACAGAGGAAGTTTCCTTCTGACAGCAGGGGCATTTTTGAACTTTTACAGGCGTTTGAATATGGATTTCAAAGTGAGTGATTTGATCCTCTACATGAGTGATTTCAACATCTTCTAACCCAAGCAGTTTTGTGATAAAATGAGAATGCATTTACGAAATCTCCCTTTCGATGTAGTCGGACAACTATCATTTTAAAGGGAGATCTTCGTAAGTGCTTTTATTTTGCCTGTAAAATCCTTAACCCCAAAATTTAGTATAGAACCAAAAATAAAAAGGGAAGCTATCCAACTTATTGCGTTAGCTTCCCTTTTATTAGGCTCTGTTATGGGGTGATAACGGGATTATGCTTGATATGTTCTCTGACGGATTTCTCAATAAATATGATTCGTCCAACTTTACTTTCACTGAATTGTACATATGGATATCTTTTTTTAGTCAGTTCTGTTACATCATAGAGGCGGTAGTGTTAAATACATTGATAAAATTGAGAAATTATGATAAATTAAGTTAGAAACACATTTTATTTATTTTTATAATTATAATATCCCATTATAATTATATATCATATTTTTTCTTTAGTCAATCCCCATTTTTCATTTTTTAAAGGAGTGATTGATATTGAATACAGAACTTCGGCGGGAGCAAGAACGATTGGACAGCATAATGGAGATCATTGCGGAGCAAATCGGCATGCTGGAAGATGAAACCCTTAGGCGCAGGAAAGAAGTGATTGATACGTGCAAACATTTTTGGGATGACGTCAAGGTGAATACAGATACTTTCGACGATTATCTTGAGACGATCATCGCCTTGAGACAACAGGCTCAGAATCTGTCCGTCAGCCAAAGCACCCACAGACAATCCTTCAAGAGGTTGGCCACGCTGCGCCGCATGCAGGAGGTGCCTTATTTCGGACGGATCGATTTCACTGAAGAAGGGGATTCCGTCGCCGAACGAATCTATATCGGTATTTCCACGCTCACGGATACAAGCGGAGAGAACATCCTTATCTACGACTGGCGGGCGCCGGTCTCGAGTGTCTACTACGATTACGCACCCGGTCCGGCCGAATATGCTACACCTGGAGGCGTAATTCGCGGCACGCTGGAGAAAAAATGGCAATATATCATCCGCAACGGCGTTATCCAATCGATGTTCGATACCAGTCTCACCATTGGAGACGAGATTTTACAGCAGGTGCTTGGCAGAGTCACGGACAAACATATGCACAATATCGTGGCTACTATTCAAATGGAACAAAACCGGATTATCCGGCATGATCGCGGGAGGATGCTCATTGTGCAAGGCCCCGCTGGCAGCGGCAAGACATCTGCCGCCCTTCAGCGGATCGCTTACTTGCTCTACAAGTACCGGGACAGGCTGAAGGCCGATCAAATCATTTTATTTTCACCGAATTCGATGTTTAATAGCTACGTGTCCAATGTGTTGCCCGAACTCGGCGAAGAGAATATGCAACAGGTCACATTTCAGGAATACTTGGACCATCGGCTGAGCAAAGCATTTCAAGTCGAGGGTCCATACGAGCAACTGGAATATGTGTTGACTGCAGCAAATGACCCTTCATACCGGACCAGGATGGCGAACATCCGATTCAAGGCATCAACTCGTTTTTTCGAGGCGATTAAAGGATACTGGAAGTCGCTGGCGTCCTCCGGCATGCTATTCAAAGATATTCTATTTAGAGGAAAACCGATCGTCACCGCCAAACAAATTGCGGAAAGGTTTTACAGCAGCGACACCTCGTTCCGCTTTCACAACAGACTTGAAAAGCTGACGGAATGGCTAAACAAGCAAATCGATGAAGCGGAGAAAATTGAACGGACCAAGCCATGGGTACAAGAAGAAATCGAGCTGCTTAGCAACGAGGATTACCATAAAGCTTACACTCATTTACGGAAAAAACGTCGCTTTAAAGGAGAATCGTTAGACAATTATGAGATTGAGACCGAAGCGATTGGCGAATTGATCGTCCGCAAAAAATTGAAGCCGTTGCGCAAACGGATCCGGGCGCTTCGTTTCATCGACTTTAAAGGGATATACAAGCAGCTTTTCACCGATCCGACGCAGATCAAACTGTGGTTGGAGGGGGAAACCCCTGGGGAGTGGGAGGATATTTGCCGATTGACGGTGAAAATGCTAGACGAAGGCAAACTGTTTTATGAAGATGCAACTCCGTTTTTATTCTTGAAAGATCTGATTCAAGGCTTTCAGACGAACATCTCGATCAAACACGTGCTTGTAGACGAAGCACAAGATTATTCTTCGTTTCAATTCGAGTATTTGAAATGTTTGTTTCCCTCGGCAAGGATGACCGTGCTCGGCGACTTTAACCAGGCGATCTTCGCCCATGCCAGCGAAACGGGCGATTTTCAAACACTGACCGACTTATACGGAACGGATGAAACGGATGTGATCACCTTGAATCGCAGCTACAGATCCACAAGACAGATCGTCGAATTTACGCGCGGACTCGTGCCCGGCGGCGAACGGATTGTCGCTTTTGAGCGCGACGGTGATAAGCCTGTGCTGACGAGAGTTTCTGATCATGCAGAACTGCACCGCTGTATTGCTTCCAAAGTCGCAGAATTGCGGAATCGGGGGTATAATACGATCGCGATCATATGCAAATCTGCTGCGGAAAGCACCGCCGCATACGAAGCACTGAAGAGCGTTGAAGAAGTGAAGCTCGTGAAGAGCGGCTATGCCGAATATGAACAAGGCGTTGTCGTCATACCGGCGTATTTGGCCAAGGGCATTGAATTCGACGCCGTCATCATTTATGACGCATCGGCGCAAGTATACGGTGATGAGAGCCTGCGCAGATTGTTCTACACCGCCTGTACACGGGCTATGCATCATTTGGAGCTTTATAGTGTAGGCGAACCGAGCCCCTTTTTGAGCAATGTTGCGCCGGAAAGTTTACTTCTGATCCAGGGTTAACGCGAGACTGGTCAGGGCTGGTCATTTCAAACCTGGACTGGACCTCCCATGTGGGGCCAGTCCACTTTTATGTGCGCCCGGCATGTACATGAACTATAGGGTGTAAGTCCCGAACCCCGAAGACAGAAGTAGAGGTTAGCCAAGAGCAAGGGTGTCCGTGGTGACGCGGAATCTGAAGGAAGCTGGAGGCAAAACACCGGTCCGAGGAACACGAACCTCATATAAGGCTAGGTATGATTGAGTGAGTTTGCATAACAAAACAAAGCTCTTTCTGTCGAAGGTCATATCGAGTAAATGAGGCGGATAGATGGTGTGAAAGTGCATGTACTTACCCGGGGAGGTCTGGCGGATATGTGAAGTACTCTTCATAACCTACTTAGTGATAAGTAGCTGAACCGTCAGAAGTCAGCAGAGGTCATAGTATTAGTTGGTCTAGAACAACTAAGAAGGACCGAACAATTAAGAGAGAATAGCCCTTGGTATTCAGTGAGTCATGATGAACACAGAAAACGTAGTACCTCACTTGAGGGAGGAAGCGGTGAATCCCGTGGGAGACCTCTTGGAGGGTGGAGTGACCACTGGCATAAAGAGAACAGCTATTCACGGAAGTTATAAAGACTTGCGTCAATTATCTTAATTGAACCGCCGTATACGGAACCGTACGTACGGTGGTGTGAGAGGACGGGAGTTAATCGCTCCCTCCTACTCGATTTATTATAAATACAGGTTTGTGAGATATTTTTGATTAAACTTTATTTCAAAGCACCACTTGAGATCTTCTTATGCCAAGAGGGGGTGTTTTTTATTATTTATTTTGGATTATCTTAATCCACCATTTTTATAAAAAATAAATTCGGCTAGTTGTATAATCAAATGCAACAAGCATAAAAAATGAAAAACCATAGATAAACCACGTATGATTAAGTCGACTAAAACAATATCGATACGGAGGATTTATCTATGGCAATTACTAATTCTACCATAGGAGCTCGGCATTTCAAACACTTAACGGCTTATGACCGTGGGAAAATTGCGGCCTTACACGCTGCTGGTAAGACTCAACAGGAGATTGCAGATTATGTTGGTTGTCACAAAAGCACCATCTCCCGTGAGTTAAGAAGAGGTACAGTGCCACAAAGAAAAAGCAACGGGAAAATTGTTCATGTCTATTTTCCAGACACAGGTCAACTTCTCTATGAGAGAAACAGGAAAGCCTGTGGCCGCAAGCTAAAACTAGACGATGCCATCGAGTTTATTAAGTATGCCGAAACTCAGATCCTTGATAAGAAATGGTCTCCTGATGCGGTATGTGGGAGAGCCAAACGTGATGGGAAATTCAAAGACAAAATGGTTTGCACCAAGACCCTTTATAACTATATTGATCTAGGACTTATAGGCGTTAAAAACATTGACCTACCTATGAAAATTACCCTGAACACCAAGAAAAAACGTAACCGGAAGAATAAGAAGATCTTAGGACGCAGTATCGATGAGCGACCAATTGAAGTCAATGAACGCCAAGAGTTTGGTCACTGGGAAATTGATACGGTTATAGGCAAGAAGACTAAAGATCAGGCCTTATTGACTCTTACTGAGCGCAAAACCCGTAAAGAAATAATTTTGAGAGTGACAGCCAAGGATAGTCTATCCGTTTCAGAAGTCATATCTCAGTTGAAAGTGTCTTATGGTAATCGGTTCTCTAAAGTGTTTAAAACCATTACGGCTGATAACGGTTCTGAATTTGCTGACCTCGGCCTTAGTGTTGAAAAAGATCTAACAGAGGTTTATTTTACACACCCTTACACATCCTGTGAACGAGGAACCAACGAGCGTCATAATGGCCTTATTAGGCGCTTCATACCAAAGGGGAGACCCATTTCCTCTGTGGCAGACGAAACCATTACCTATGTTGAAAATTGGTGTAACCATCTTCCAAGGAAGATCCTCAATTATCGTACACCTGAGGAGTGTTTCCAAATAGAGTTAGCTGGCTTAGCTTCTTAACCTTAAGCCAGCTAACCCAAAGGGTTGGTTTTTAGCAACTTGACAAAGAGCCTCTGCGGGCATGGCTACCAGCCATGAAGCCAGGTATACGGTACTGGCTGGGCCAACCAGGCTACCATGCCCGCCACTCCACGTCAAGTTGCGCAGAGTGTCCCGATTCTACTTAATCATGGGTTATCTGGTCTTTCAATACTTGTTGCATTTAATATTGCAATTTAAGAAAAAATAAATTCAAATCTGTAAGAGAAAAATCCATTTTTAATCAAAAAGGGTGAAAGACTAGACTCAGTTTTCCACATGTATTGTTAAAATTAGGGAGAAGGTTAGAAGGAAAATTTTTTTGTGCGGCACTTGCATTTGGTACAATATTAAGCAGTTATATGATTGAAATGGAAAGTATATTGGAATACACAATAGAAAAACATATGAATATGAATTGAACTGGCAGGAACGGAGAGAAGCAAATGATTCATCAAGTCGGTCAGATTATGCTGTATGTCAATAATCAAGATGAGGCATTGAAATTTTGGACAGAAAAAATTGGGTTTTGCGTAGTTTCTGAAGAAAATAATGGCCAAGGACTGAGATCGATCGAAATTGCTCCAACAAAGGAAGCTGAAACGAGTATTGTTCTCCACAATAAGGAATTAATTGCTAAGATGCATCCGGAAGTAAATCTTCATTCACCTTCGCTCCTGTTTTACTCAGAAAATCTCGATCAATTATATAAAGATTTTTCGGGTAAAGGCATCACAGTTGGAGAAATTGTAAGCATGCCCGGCGGCAGAGTTTTTAATTTTGTGGATAATGAAGGAAATTACTTTGCCATCATGGAAAAAAAGAAAATCAAATAAAAGAAACAAAATCCACATGACTAGGATAAACATTAACGTTCCTGATCCAAAGGTTTTGCTGAATCCAATTTCAGCCGGCCTTTGGTATTTTTTGCTTGAAAAGGGGCCAGTGTCATTCACATTGGGAGTATCAATAATATGGTGTAAATGGAATACCATCTTCAACTGTTTTACAATTTTTCGCTAATTCCTGAATCAATGTGGCCTTTTCGCTTTGCATCAATGGTCATCTTATTAATGGTAAGTTTCAGTTACACAAAACCTCTTACATCCTCGCGGTTTATTGAAAATGGCACTATTTTAAGTGTGAGTAAAATGTTTGTGGGAGAAATTCTTAGAATTCCCCGATGAGGGGGTTGGGAACGTAGGTTCGCAATCCCCCTCATCGGGGCCACCAAGCAAAGTGCGGTAGGATCCCAAGCAGGAAACATGAAAAAAGGACTCTCTCCCTGGTAAGATGATCATTGTTCACACCATCAAACAGGAGGAGAGAGTCCCATGAATATTCAACAACATCTTACCACAAATTCGTTGACATGGAAAGAGATCGAACTTGATTTGTTTCGAGCCTTGCAAAACGCCTTCACCGAGCTGTTTACGGCTCTGTTGGAGGACATCGACCGACAATTGGCGGAAACCCGGGACAAGCGCCGGTACCACTTGAAAGACAAACGACGCACCACGATTCAAACCTTGTTTGGCGAAGTTACCTTTGAGCGAAACTACTATTTAGACCGAGAACAAAACCGTTACACGTTTTTGCTTGATTCCTTTTTAGCGTTTGATGGATCGCAGTCAATCAGCCCTTGTCTAGAAGAAACGGCGATGGGATTGGCTGTGGAGTGCTCTTCCTATCGCAAAGCGGCTCATACGCTTGCCCAGATGGTCGGGTATCCGGTGATGAGCCATGAGACGATCCGCCAGTTGGTGCTCGAGGCTGAAGTTCCGCTGCACTGCCCGGTTGACCAGCGATATGGACGGGTGCTGTTTGTGGAGGCCGATGGACTGTTTGTCTCTCTCCAAGGGAAGGGAAAACGGGCCAAGGAAGACAAAATCCTGACCGTTCACGAAGGATGGAAGCGCAACGGCTCACGGATCGAATTCGTGAATCAGCGCCATTACGTCCATGAAGGCAAGGGGGAGGTGTGGGAAGGCTTCGAGGAATTTTTGATGAACGAATATGCCTATGATCCGTGTCGGGATCTTCTTGTCATCAACGGGGACGGCGCTCCATGGATTACCGCGTGCCGGGAGTATTTCAAAGGACGGGTCTGCTTCCAATTGGATCGATTCCACGTGGCGCGTGAGTTGCGCCAATGCCTCTCGGGCCATCCACGGTGGCAGGCGATTCGGCAAAAGCTGGCGAAGCAGGATGAAGAGAAGCTGCTTGTGGAACTGAACAGCGCCCTCGGCACGCTGGGGGACGAAGCGAAAGAACAACAGCTGGCTGCCTTGATCCACCGGATCGAATCGATGCCGGGATGCATCCGTGATTACCGGGAATGGCTGAAGGAGCAAGGAGTGGACACAACGGGCATGTATCCGATGGGGAGGGCTGAAAGCGTGATGAGCCAGCTGGCGTATCGGGTGAAATACCGCCGCAGTTGGACAGACAAGGGACTCAGGGCGTTTTTCAAGGCAATGATTGCCCGGATGGATGGGATTCGTCTTTTCGGACATCGTTTAGGAGAAGAATCGTCGCATCCGGCGGAGGAAACGGCATCTACCAAACAGACGATCGTGAACAAGGCGAAACAACGCATCCGCCGTCTTCTTCCAGAGGTAACGCGGAATAACGTGCCATATTTACAGCAATCGTCCGGGACTCCGATCTATCATGCCCTGTCTGAATTCAAGGGATGGTAAAAAAAGGTATACATATTCGTCTGTCATGGCAAGGGATGAGAGTCCGAAAGCGCTTACGGATGAAATTCAAAAAAATGGTTCGCTAACCTATGACTTACATCTATTTTCAGCGAACCAAAAAAATTCCCACAAAGTCTTGACTGACTCCTATTTTAAATGACATTTGATGCGATATCAATAGATTTACAAGGGTGATTAAAAGTTTGAGATTTTCAAGTATTGTACTATGATAAATTTAATTCCATTATTTGAGTTGAGCAATGGTATAGAGAGCAGTGTCCCTTGTTCTTACACAATTTACCTAAGGAGTGGTAGAGATGGCACGTGTTTTATTTATTAATGGTGGATCAGAAGGACATATCAATCCGACTATTGGAGTTGTGCAAGAGCTTATTTCGCGCGGGGAAGAGGTCGTGTACTTTACGATTGAAGCGTTTAGAGAGCGTATTGAGAAGACGGGAGCTACTGTACGAACATTTGACGGTCAAAAATTTATAAAAGCCTTTCTTTCAGGTGGAAGAAATTATTTACTTGAAAGAATCAACGGTCTTTTACATACGGCAGATATCGTCATACCTAGCGTTCTTGAACAGATCAAAGGGGAGCATTTTGATTACATCATCCACGATTCCATGTTTGGTTGTGGACGTTTACTTGCCCAAATCCTTAAGCTTCCCGCAATCAATTCTTGTACTTCTTTTGCGCAGACCAAAGCATCATTCGATAAAATGTTGGAACAGCTTTCTAAAGAAATTCCTGCAGAAATAGTTAATCCTTTATACGGTGAATTTCAACGCCTGACGGATATGGTGAAGGAAAAATATGATGTGGAGATCCATTCTCCTTACGAAGTTTTTTGTAATCCTGCCCCACTTACCATCGTTTATACAACTAGGGAGTTTCAACCTTTTGGAGAAACATTCGACCAAACTTACAAATTTGTAGGTCCATCCATCTCTTCACGATCAATGGAAGAAAACTTCGATCTTACTGCAATAAAGGGGAAAAGCCCGATTTACATATCACTGGGTACGGTCTTTAACCAAGCAATGGATTTCTATAAGCTTTGTTTTAAGGCATTTGGGAACACTGATCATACTGTTGTCATGTCTATTGGGAAACAAAATCAAATATCTGATTTGGGGGAGATTCCTAAAAACTTCATTGTAAAAAATTATGTTCCGCAAACTGAGGTGCTGAAATACAGTAAATTATTTATTACACATGGTGGAATGAACAGTACCAATGAAGGTCTCTATTATGGGGTTCCGCTCATTGTAATTCCACAAAGCGCGGATCAGCCGATCATTGCCGGGCAAGTTGCCAATATCGGAGCCGGTATTAAATTACAAATGCAAAGCTTGACTGCAAATCAACTACGTGAAGCTGCAGATCATGTGTTAAACCACCCATCTTTTCATCAAGCTGTTGCAAATATTAGGGAATCCTTTCAAAAATCGGGTGGGTATCACCAAGCTGTTGATGAGATTTTCGAATTTAAAAGTCAGTATGGTATCTAAATAAAGAAATTTCACGGCTGCCATTATTGTTGACTTTTTCTTAGTGGTACAGCAACTTCTTTTAAAAGCTGGATTGTGAAATTTATAATAAAATTAACAGATGCTTTAGTTCATAAGAACTTATTAAAATGAATAAACTTTTTCATAAAGAAGTTACTCGCTCCATTTTCAAAGCATGCCTTATTTTTTATAATAAGGTTGAACCTCTCAGGTAATATATCCGCGAGAGGTTGTTTTTAATTTTCGGATTTGTTCGAAAGAAAAGCGCGTTTTATAGTCACTCGATCCATATTTTGCAGGGTGATGCAGTAAAGGTGGGAACTGCAATGAAAGTTAATCCAAAAGAATTTTTGATGAATGATTTACGTTATATTATAAGGCCTGCAATAGAAAAGGATGCCAAAATATTGTCTGAAATAAGATTGCAGATAGATGGTGAAACGGAAAATCTAGATAGAGAAAAGGGCGAGGCGTACATAGACGAATTAGGTTTTAATCAATTAATAAAAGATGATGCAGAAAGTAGCAACTTATTTTTAGTTGCGGAAGTTGATAAGAGGATAGTAGGTTTTTCCAGATGTGAAAGAAACAAATTAAAAAGATTTTCTCATAAAGCCGAATTTGGCGTTTGTGTATTAAAAGAATATTGGGGATATGGAATAGGAAAAAATCTTCTAAAAGAATCGATTCATTGGGCTGACTCAAATGGCATTAAAAAAATAAACTTAAGTGTACTCGAAACCAATGAAAAAGCTATAAAACTCTATAAAAAATATGGATTTGAAGTAGAGGGGATTTTAAAAAAAGACAGAGTTTTATCAGATGGCAACTACTATAATACCATTTTAATGGGAAGGTTTAATGAATAGCAGCTAGAGGATGATAATATTTAAAATGCCTTTAACTCGATCAGCAAACAGAATTCCTATTTTATTCCATTAAAAAGCGCGTCATAAGTGTAATCAACGGTGATAAAATCCCCAATAACAGCGGTTTAAAATTCCCCAAAAATAACAGATAATCGTTTCGAAACAACGTCTTAGATGGAGTGGAGAAACGATGCTGAAGATTGGGGAGTTTTTTATGATTCGAGAGTTGTATCAGAAAGGCTGGACACAAACAGCGATTGCCAAAGAAACAGGGTTTGATCGGAAAACCATTCATAAGTATCTCAAGGAGGACAAGCTTCCAGAGCGCAAAGCCAGTAAGAAAAAGAAAGAAAGTAAACTCGATCCTTATAAAAACTATCTTCTTCAACGAATACAAGAAGGGACCACAAATTGTGTCGTTCTCTTAGAGGAAATTCAAGCGATGGGTTACACCGGCAAGATCACGATATTAAGAGATTTTGTTCGACCTTATCGAGAACAACCAAAAAAACAAGCTACCTTACGGTATGAAACACCGCCAGGTAAACAAGCCCAAATGGACTGGGCCTATGTTGGAAAGTATATGGTGGACAGTCAATACCAAGATATTTATGCATTCGTTATGGTACTTGGTTATTCTCGGATGAAATATGTGGAGTTTACCACCAATATGAATATGGAAACCTTAATGAAGTGCCATATGAACGCATTTGCTTACTTTAACGGTATTCCTGAACAAATTCTCTATGACAATATGAAAACCGTTGTTCTCAAACATACTCCAGTGGAAATACGATTTAACCGAAAATTTGAGGATTTTCTAGCCTACTACGGTATTATTCCAAAAGCATGTCGACCGAAACGTCCCCAAACAAAGGGAAAAGTAGAAAGAGTAGTCAAGTATTTAAAAGAGAATTTTTTTCAACGAAAGCATGAATCTACTCTTCAAGCCTTAAACGAAGACATTCGAACTTGGTTAGATCAAGTGGCCAATCGAAAACCGAATCAAACAACGAAGGAACCACCGATTCAACGTTTTGAGAAGGAACAGAAGTTCCTTCAATCATGGGGAGTCAAACCGTTATTTCCTACGAATCGTTGGGAAACACGAGAGGTCAGTCGAGATTGTTTTGTTTCATACAGAGGAAAAAAATATTCTGTTCCCTATCGCTATGCAGGACAAACGGTCAAAATAAAAGAAACGCTTAACCATCATATTGAGATTTATGATGAACAGGAATGTATCGCGAGACATCCGATATGGATTGGGCAGGCATCCACACAGATCCGAATGGAACATTATGAAGGGATTCATTCAAACGAAAAAGGACAGAAAATAAAAGGCGTTCAAGGTTTGGCGACCAACGACCTTTCATCTTCTGCCCCATCTCCAAAAGTAGAACAACGTCCTCTCGCTGCTTACGCAGCATTGGAAGAAGGTGAAACTGTATGATGAAGGATATGTTAATTGAACGATTACAAAAGCTTGGTTGGCACCACACAGCCCACCAACTGGATCATTTATTAGAAGACGCTTCTAGAGATAATGTATCATATTCTGAATTCCTAAACACTATTGTTTTACAAGAGATTGAATATCAAGAGTCTCAGCAACTAGAAAAGCGAATGAAACGAGCAAAACTACCTTATATCAAAACGATTCATGATTTTGATTTTTCCTTTCAACCAAGTATCAGTGAAAAGAGAGTAAAAGAAACGCTTACCTGTCGGTTTATTGCCAACGGGGAAAATCGAATTTTACTAGGCCCACCGGGTGTTGGGAAAACACATTTAGCCATTTCCTTTGCGATCGAAGCCATTACTCAAGGATACACCGCTTTATTTTTAACCGCAGACGATTTAGTGGCAGAATGCCGAAAGGCAAACAAAAAAGGGACTCTCCAACGTTTAGTCAATCGTTGGGGTCGCCCAGACGTACTCATTATAGATGAGGTAGGATATTTTCCTTTTGATGAACTAACGGCGAATGTGTTTTTTCAAGTCATATCGAAACGATATGAACAAGGAGCGATGATTCTTACATCGAATAAATCCTATCTCGAATGGGGAAAAGTATTCGGCGATGATGTATTAGCTACAGCCATTTTAGATCGTCTTTTACATCATGCCATTACCTTTAACATTAAAGGAGATTCTTACCGCCTACGAGAAAAGAAAAAAGCAGGTCTTTATCCTGCCCAGTTATCGAATTAATCGTTCAAAATGGGGAATTTCATTTCGTTGAAATTGGGGAATTTTTAATCGGTGTTGACAATAAGAAAAAATCTTTCAAAAGGCTTCTAATTATTTCATCATAAAATGGAGGCTTGCGAAATGTTTTTGATCATACTTTCATTTAGAGTTTCACTAAGGCAGCATAACATTTTATGAAAAAATACGTTGACAGTGTAAACAAAAATATGTTAATTTTATGGAAACAATTCATATTAAATTAATAGGATTAATAGGAAAATAATTTGGGAAATTAAATGAATAAACACAGACCAGATCACTGGATGTGAAAAGAGAACAGCGATGATTGTGAAAATCACTGTTAACCGGCAAGAAAACCACCTTTAAAGGAAACGTATTTAAATAAAAAAGATGTTTTGAATCCCGTTTCCTCTTTAGGAAAGGTTTAAAATGAAATCAATTAAGATATTCGAATCTCTCATTTATGGCGAACATCGATTTTGAAAAGATGTCTGAATCAAAGGTGGTGCTTCTTTACCTTTATCAGCGGAAGAAGCAAAATAATCACTTAGGCCATCATCTGCAATTCTCATATGGATCAATGATAAAAGACAATAGCAATCTGTGTTTTAGTCGACCGGACCACTGGAGACTTCCTTTCATTTTTAAGGGAGTCTCCTTTTTTAATTTAAGCTTCCCATAGACAGACATATTCAAGGAGGAATTATAAATGGAAATCTTTTGGTTTATTCCGACAAATGGAGACTTTCGTCAACTAAATCAACAAGAGGGTTCACGCCCTGCAACTTATAACTATTGCAGACAAATTGCACAAGCCGTCGATGACTTGGGCTATAGCGGCGTCTTAATTCCTACAGGAAAAACATGTGAAGAAGGATTTATTGTCGCTTCAACGCTAGCACCCGTAACCAAAAATCTAAAATTTCTCGTAGCCGTACGCCCGGGATTAATGTCGCCAAGCTTTGCTGCGCGAATGTCGGCGACATTGGATCGATTTTCCGATGGTCGGCTGTTAATTAATGTGGTGGCGGGGGGCGACCCGGTCGAACTTGCAGGAGAAGGTGTGCTTTTAGACCATGATGAACGCTATGAGTTAACCGACGAGTTTTTAACGATATGGCGGCAGTTGTTTACGGAAGAAGAAGTGAAGTTAGAAGGAAACTATTTACGAATTGAAGGGGGGCAATTGCCGTACCCAACGGTTCAAAAACCATATTCGCCACTATATTTTGGAGGATCTTCTCCTGCTGCGATGAAGGTGGCGGCAGAACACATTGATGTTTATTTAACGTGGGGAGAGCCACCGGCCCAAGTTGAGAAAAAAATTAATAAAATGAGGGAGCTCGCTGCTACCCAAGGAAGAACGTTAAAATTTGGCATCCGGCTGCATGTCATTGTCCGTCCAACGGTAGAGGAAGCATGGGAAGCTGCCAATCATCTCATCGAACATGTGGATGAAGAAACCATTGCACAGGCGCTGAAAGTATTTAAGCGGATGGATTCAGAAGGCCAGCGTTTGATGACGAGTTTGCATGAAGGTGACCGTACCAGATTAGAAGTGAGTCCAAATCTTTGGGCAGGTATTGGATTAGTGCGTACCGGTGCGGGCACGGCGCTTGTAGGAGATCCCGATACGGTTGCCGCCCGTATAAAAGAGTACGCTGATTTAGGCATCGAAACCTTTATTTTATCAGGCTACCCACATTTAGAAGAAGCCTATAGAACAGCGGAATTATTATTTCCGAAACTTCCGGTTAATCAAAAGGATGCTTCCAATCAGCGGACGTTCCTTAGCCCATTCGGCGGAGATATAAAATCGACCGCTGCCGAACAACACGAACGTACACTCAAAAGTATAGGTTAAACGAGATTTAAATGCGGCTAAATATAGATGGATCTATTAATGAAAAAGGAGAGATGGATAAATGTCTAATCAAAAACATTTAACTTCTGATACATTGACATTCACAGAACCGGTAAGACTTCATTCAAATGAACTTGAACAACTGATCTCTGCCATTGCAAAAGATGCTGAAGTGCGCAGAAAGTCTGGTAGTGAAGCGCGGCCATTTTATGCAATGGAGTTAATCAAGAAATCAAGACTTGGTGCCCTACGTTTACCTGTTGAATTAGGCGGCAGCGGGGCCAGTATTCGTGATCTTTTCTATGTTGTCATTCGCTTAGCAGAAGCAGATCCGGATGTTGCTCACAGTCTTCGTTTTCATTATTACCAAGTGGAGGAATTTCTTCAAAGCCCTGCTGGCAAAGAGCGTGATAAATGGCTGAAAAGGGTAGCGGAAGGAGATCTTATTGGTAATGCTTATACTGAACTTTCATCTAATAATGTAGGAAATTCGGTCTATGAAACGACTTTAACCCCTGATGGCGACGGATACCGTTTAAATGGCACGAAATATTTTAGTACGGGAACTCTATATGCTGATTGGGTATTAGTTATGGCTTCTACTCCTGATGGCTCAACGGTGTCCGCACTTATTCCGACAGATCGGGAAGGCGTCATTATTGAGGATGATTGGGACGGAATTGGACAAAGATTGACCGGGAGTGGAACAACCCGTCTTGAGAATGTTTTCGTATATAAAGATGAAGTAACATTCATTGATGAAAATAAAACCCCATTTAATTCATTTTTGCAACTTATTTTACATGCGGTGATTGCGGGCATATTACGCAACATAGTGACAGATGCAGCCGCGTTGGTTCATCGTCGTAAGCGAACATTCAGTTTTGCAGCTGCTGATAAGCCGACGGATGATCCGCTTTTGCAGCAGGTGATTGGCCAGCTTTCGAGTAGTGCGTTTGCTGCTGAGGCGATTGTGTTGACGGCCGCAGATGCATTGGACGCCACGGTGGATTCAGTTGTTGATGGAAACCTTGATTTTGATCTTAGTCATGAAGCTTCATTGAGGGCGGCTCAAGCCAAAGTGATTGTAGATGAATTGGCATTGAGGGCTTCTACATTGCTTTTTGAAGTTGGAGGGGCATCTGCAACAAGGCAATCGGAAAATCTCGACCGCCATTGGCGCAATATTCGTACAATTGCTTCCCATAACCCAACCGTTTACAAGGCTCGTGCCATAGGGAACTACGTTGTAAACAATACTAAACTTCCAATCAGAGAAGTTTACTTTTAAGTCCTTCTGCCTTACTAGCTAAATCTATTGTTAATAAGTGATTGATCTTGACTGATATTAGGAGGTATTTAGAATGGGGATTTTAAAAACGGATCAAAATATTTATTCAAGAACTTATGTGGAAGAAATCAGAGAGCGAGTCCAACCCATCATTCAAAATGTCATTGAACCAAATGCGGAAGCGATTGATAGAGAAGGAAAATTCCCAAGAGAAAATTTATTGGCGCTGGCTAAAGAAGGGTGGAATTCTGTAACCGTTCCTGAAAAATGGGGCGGATTAGATTTGGGTTATTTAGGCTTTTCCATTGTTTCAGAAGAAATCGGAAAGGTCGATGCTTCTACAGGGTTAGTGTATGCCATGCATGTGGGGGCAACGCAGGTTATTGTTCTATATGGAAATGACGATCAAAAGGAACGATGGCTATTGCCTGTACGGGAAGGCGCCATTGGGACTTTTTCTACAAGTGAAAAAGCGACAAGAGGGCATGTATGGTTTAACTTGAGCCAGGCTAAACGGGATGGAAAGGATTATATCATTAATGCTGAAAAATCCTTTACGACTAGTGGAGGATACGCTGATTTTTATATTTTACAAACGAGAACTCCGGATTCGGAAGACCCAAGTGATTTTAGTTATTTTATTGTTGACGGACATAATGAGGGGATTACGGCAAAGCCGTGGAAGGCACTAGGCGTTAGAGGAAATCATAGCGGACCCATTACTTTCAGTAATGTAAAAGTAAATCATCGCGATCTGGTGGGACGTGAAGGATTAGGAAAAGAGATAATGGAAGAAGGAGGAAACCCTATTTATTTGCTCGGCATTGCTTCTGTTTGGCTTGGAGTAGCACAAGGTGCGCTAAAAGCAGCTGTTGATCATGTTACGAAAACAGTAAATAAAGGTTTTGATAATAGTTTAGCTGACCACCAAGTGATCCGTCAAAAACTGGCAGAAGTGAAAATACAAATTACGGCATTAAAAGCATGGCAGATAGATTTAGCAAGACATTTTGATGAATTTTTGGCGGAGGGTAAACCGTTGAGTTTACTTGGATCAGAAGTGGTAGAGTTTAAAATTCACACTTCTGAAACGGCGGATTTTGCCGCGCGGGTCGCAATGGATGTAGCCGGCGGTTATGGATATTCTGAAGGAATATTTGAACGGCTTTATCGGGATGCGCGTGCAGGGATCCCAATGGCTCCATCGAATAATATTGGACGAGACCAAATTGGCAAAATTTTAGTAGGGTTGCCGTTGAATCTTTGGAATGAAGGTAAGTAATCTAATTTGAATTTGAGAAAAGGGCAGTCCAAAAGCTGGTCTGCATCCATAAAACTCAGCATTTTAAACGTTGGGAGACTTAATCAACCGATTAACGAAATGAAGATCAGTTGACGGGTCGTTATTTCAAGAACAATAAATGTTTAAAATTTAGAATTTTTGTTTTTTAATTCGTTCATTTTTAAAAATATATTAAAAAGAAAACATTTAAACGGGGATGAAGAAATATGTCCAAACCACTGTCATTTTCAGCTTTTGTTATGAATACAGCTTCTCACATCATTCACGGTCTTTGGCGTGATGAAAATGGGCATCAGAAGAACTTTAATGATGTTGAGCTTTGGGTATCCCTAGCCAAAAAATTGGATGAAGGTGGCTTTGATGCCATCTTTTTTGCGGATGTGATTGGATTATATGGCAATCATCGCGGCGGCTGGGAGTATCATGTTAAAACGGGCCTGCAAATACCAAGCAATGATCCCATGGTTCTTATGTCTGCACTGGCCGTAAACACGAAGTATTTAGGATTAGCTTTTACGGCGGCTCCGCTTCAGGAACATCCGTTTAATTTTGCAAGGCGCGTTTCAACATTGGATCATATCTCCAAAGGTCGTATTGCATGGAACATCGTTACAAGCTATTCGGCAAATGCTTTTCGAAATTTTGGCTATGATGGTCTAGTTCCTCACGATGAGCGATATCGCTGGGCGGATGAATATGTAGATGTATTGTATAAACTTTGGGAAGGTTCATGGGACGACGGGGCATTGTTGCAAGATGTCAAGAGCGGCATTCATGCAGATCCGGCAAAGGTTCACAAAATTAATCATATCGGAGAGCGTTATAAAGTGGAGGGCCCGCACCTTGTTTCACCATCCCCTCAGCGCACCCCGGTGCTATTTCAAGCCGGAGCATCTTCTACAGGAAGGGAGTTTGCGGCCCGAAATGCAGAGGCTGTCTTTATTGTAGCACCTGATCCCGAAAATGCCCGACAATTGATCAATGAAATCCGGCGATTGGCTAAACAAAATGGCAGGGATGAGAATGATATTCTCGTTTTTCAAGGGTTGTCTTTTGTGATTGGTGAGACGGAAGAAGAAGCGAGACGTAAAGAAGCTGAGCTGGATCAAAAAATTGATTTAGATATGATGATCGCCCATATGGCAGGCGGAATGGGCATTGATCTTGGAAATATCAGTTTAGATACACCTCTTAAACACATTGAAACAGAGGGAGTAAGAAGCACATACGAGTGGCTAAAGCAAAGTACTCCCGGGCGCACCCCTACAGTACGAGACCTTGCCAAACTGAGAACGAGATCGTCTCGCATTGTTGGAACCCCTGAAACCATTGCAGATCAACTGGAGATTTGGAGGGAAGCAGGAATCGATGGGGTCAATATGATCAATGCTGTCATTCCCGGTTCCTATGAAGAATTTATTGATTTGGTGATGCCTGTATTACGAAGACGTGGTTTAGCCCGTGGAGGCCATTCCGAGCCAAGCACCTTCCGAAAAAAATTGTTTGGATCAGATCTTCTGAATGAACGTCACCCTGCAGCCAAATATAGAGGTGCATTTGCTGCGAAAAGTACAACACAATAATAAGAATGATCGAATATAAAGGCGCCGTTTTTATCATTAATATGACTAAGAAGATGCGAATAATTTATTTTAAACAAAAGGGGGAATTTTGTAAGATGAGCTCCAAACAATTAATTTCAAAAAAAGATCAAGATCCCTTTTCCTCTGCGGCATTTTCTGAGCCGGTTAAACCAAATTCCCGTGAACTGGACCAATTGATTGAGGAAATTGCCCGGGATGCGGAGGAACGAAGGAATACGAATAGTGAAGCCCGACCTGATTATGCGATCAAGTTAATCAAGCAGTCCAAGCTTGGCGCGTTGCGTTTGCCGATTGAAGAGGGAGGAGGCGGCGCCAGCATTCGGGATCTTTTCCAAGTGATCATCCGCTTAGCCGAAGCAGATCCGGATGTAGCACACAGCCTTCGTTCACATTATTCCCAAGTGGAAGAATATCTTCGAAATCCGGATAAAAAAGAACGTGATAAATGGCTGAAGAGGGTGGCCAACGGCGATATTATCGGTAATGCATTTACCGAACTTTCGTCCAAAAATGTTGGAAAATATGCTTTTGAGACCACTTTATCCCCTGACGGTGACGGATATCGATTAAATGGGACGAAATATTTTAGTACAGGTACGATGTATTCTGACTGGGTTTTTGTGACGGCGTCCACCCACGATGGGAAAACAGTATCGGTCATCATTCCTGCAAACCGGGAAGGAGTCATTATTGAAGACGATTGGGACGGCATCGGGCAAAAATTAACGGGAAGCGGCACGACCCGTTTGAACAATGTGTATGTATTTAAAGATGAAGTAACGTTTATTGACGGTACAAAGACTCCGTTTAATTCCTATCTACAGCTCTTTTTGCATGCAGTCATTGCCGGAATATTGCGAAATGTAGCGACGGATGCTTCTTCTTTAGTACATCGTCGTAAACGTACATTTTCTTTTGCGGCAGCAGATAAACCGACAGATGATCCGCAGCTTCAACAGGTGATTGGCCAACTTTCCAGCATCGCATTTGCTGCAGAAGCGATTGTGCTAACTGCTGCAGAAGCACTTGATGTTGCTGTGAGATCAGCCGTTGACGGTGTGATCGATTATTCGTTGAGCCATGAGGCTTCGCTTCGAGCCGCACAAGCTAAGGTGGTAGTAGACGATCTTGCTTTAAAAGCCGCTACCCTGCTTTTCGAAGTTGGCGGGGCTTCAGCAACAAGACAATCGGCGAAATTGGATCGACATTGGAGAAACATACGCACGATTGCTTCGCATAATCCAACAGTTTACAAAGCTCGGGCCATTGGCAGCTACATAGTAAACGGTACAGATCTTCCGATTAGAGAAATTTATTTTTAAGACGATTTTAATCAAAACAAATATGAATGGATTTGAAGAATGAGATAAAGTGGGCAAGCTTAATGCTGATTTATAAAAATTCATTAGGAATAAGTTGGTTTTCTTTGACTTTTTCTAAAAGGATTTCTATAAT
This sequence comes from Bacillus smithii, assembly GCF_001050115.1. Taxonomy (NCBI): domain Bacteria; kingdom Bacillati; phylum Bacillota; class Bacilli; order Caryophanales; family Bacillaceae; genus Bacillus; species Bacillus smithii. Next base: position 200,530 of record NZ_CP012024.1, read on the forward strand.
AATTTCTGTACTTTTAAATTTAGAGGAGGATTATTAAAAAATGTATTTTATCAGATTGCGATTCCCGGCTTTGAACCAGTAATTAAATACGTTCAAAGGCTCTGTTTGTGTATGCAGAGTAAACGGGAGCAGTCTGTCCTTTTTTAATAATCTTCGTTTCATATAGAAAATATGTAATGTGAAGAAGGCAGACGGATCGTTCTGTCTTTTTTATTTATGTATCATTCTCCTTCTTTTGTTTAGCAAAAGGAAGGTTTATCCCGCTTCAACGGGCAGTAAGTCCCCGCTTCAAGACTTAAGCGGAAACAATGAAGTCAAGTGGGGAATAACTGCTCGTAAAAGCCCGATTAGTTCAACTAACCATCAGTGGCAGATGAAGGCTTATTAAAAGCACCGTGTCCCCATGTCTTCATCTGCACTTGCACATCCTGTGCGTTGCCCCCCACTGATGGAAGTTTCACTTTATTTGGTGACGGCTTCTAATAGCCCCTAATCTAATAAGGATGGGTCTTCTTCCCTTTACTCTGAATCACAGGCAGATCGCCTGTGATTTTTTTATGTGCGCCCGGCATGTACATGAACTATAGGGTGTAAGTCCCGAACCCCGAAGACAGAAGTAGAGGTTAGCCAAGAGCAAGGGTGTCCGTGGTGACGCGGAATCTGAAGGAAGCTGGAGGCAAAACACCGGTCCGAGGAACACGAACCTCATATAAGGCTAGGTATGATTGAGTGAGTTTGCATAACAAAACAAAGCTCTTTCTGTCGAAGGTCATATCGAGTAAATGAGGCGGATAGATGGTGTGAAAGTGCATGTACTTACCCGGGGAGGTCTGGCGGATATGTGAAGTACTCTTCATAACCTACTTAGTGATAAGTAGCTGAACCGTCAGAAGTCAGCAGAGGTCATAGTATTAGTTGGTCTAGAACAACTAAGAAGGACCGAACAATTAAGAGAGAATAGCCCTTGGTATTCAGTGAGTCATGATGAACACAGAAAACGTAGTACCTCACTTGAGGGAGGAAGCGGTGAATCCCGTGGGAGACCTCTTGGAGGGTGGAGTGACCACTGGCATAAAGAGAACAGCTATTCACGGAAGTTATAAAGACTTGCGTCAATTATCTTAATTGAACCGCCGTATACGGAACCGTACGTACGGTGGTGTGAGAGGACGGGAGTTAATCGCTCCCTCCTACTCGATTTCGAAAGGAAGAGATCACATGACCAAAAAAATAAAAAGTGCGGAACTTGTCAGTGAATTTGTAGAGGCATTCAGATGCCCACTCTGTAAAAGTTCGATGAAGGTTGTTGATTTTAAAAGCTTAATATGCTCTAAAAACCATACTTTTGATTTCTCAAAACAAGGATATGTAAATTTGATGACTCATCCCTCGAAGAGTCATTACAAGAGAGAATTGTTTAAAGCCAGACACAAGATCATTATCGAAAGTCATTTATATACTCCCATGCATGAAATGATTTCGAAAGTGATAACGGAATATATGGATGTTTCTGTTAAACCTTTTATGATTGTAGATTTAGGCTGCGGAGAAGGTTCTCATTTACAAAGGATTTTGGACGAATGTAAGGTTCCGGCAATGACTGGTGTGGGTCTTGATATTTCAAAGGAAGGCATTGCCATGGCTGCTAAGAGGTACGAAAACCAAATTTGGCTAGTAGGAGACTTGGCTAAATCACCATTGGAAGATCAATCGTTTCATGTGATTTTGAATATCTTATCTCCTTCCAACTACAAGGAATTCAAGAGGATTTTAGTGGAAGATGGGCTAGTCATTAAGGTTGTTCCTCGACCTAATTATCTAAAGGAGCTACGAGAAGCATTCTATGATCACAAGGAAAAAAGGGTCTATAAAAATGATCAAACAGTATCCCTTTTTAAAAAACATCTCCGACTACTGGATGTTTTCCATTTATGTTATTCAAAGAACCTTAATGAAACGGAACTAAAAAATTTGGTTCAAATGACCCCTCTTGCTTGGTCTGCGGATAAAGCACGTATTGATGCGTTTATTCATCGGGACTCCGCTCGGATCACAGTTGATCTAGATATTTTAGTTGGTATGAATAAAGGCTTGAAAAGAAAGTTATCATCGCACAATCGAATGGGGGGCAGTGAATAATGGAAAAAGTATATATTGAATTAAAAAATATCGAAGTCTCCTTTTTAGGCAAATTAGTATTAGATATCCCGCGATTAGCAGTACACCAATTTGATCGTATCGGGATTGTTGGAAAAAATGGGGCTGGAAAGAGTACGTTATTGAAACTTTTGGACGGTCAAATTACACCAGATAAAGGCCAAGTAAATCGCTTTGCGGATTTTGCTTATTTCGATCAACTGTCAAGACCGATTGAAAAAGAAATAGATTTTGATCTTCTAGGAAAGCTCTCTATACCTCAGACAGAAGTTGAAAATTTAAGCGGCGGTGAACAAACACGTTTGAAGTTAGCGGGAATTTTCTCCACCTACCATGAAGGGTTATTGATTGATGAGCCGACAACACACTTAGATGAGGCCGGTGTACAGTTTTTCATCGATGAGCTGCGCTATTATTACGGTGCGCTTGTTCTTGTTAGCCATGATCGTCATGTGTTAGATGAACTCGTTACAAAAATTTGGGAAGTCGAAGACGGGCGTGTAACGGAATATACAGGGAATTATTCCGACTACTCAGCACAAAAAGAACTCGCTCGTAATAGACAGCTTAAGGATTACGAAAAATACGTGAAAGAAAAAACACGTCTTTTAAAAGCGGCGGAAGAAAAGATGACCAAGGCCGAAAAAGTGACCAAGGCCAATAATCGTATGTCAAAAAAGGAAACGAAAGCAAAGGCAAATAAAATGTTTATGACGAAATCAAAAGATACAAGCCAAAAGGCGATCCAACGTGCAGCAAAAGCGATTGAGCAGCGAGTGGAGCAACTCGAAGCAGTGGAGGCGCCAAAAAAGGAACAAGCACTTTATTTTCCTCAGCCAACGGCTCTCAAGCTACACAATAAGTTTCCGATTATGGCAGACCGATTAACGCTAAAGGCAGGAAATAAAATCCTGCTCAAAGAAGCTAGTTTCCAATTCCCATTAGGCAGCACCATCGTGATTACAGGAAAAAATGGTTCAGGGAAAACAACACTCCTTCGCCATATCATCCAACAAGGAGAAGGGATTATCGTATCTCCTAAAGCTGTCATCGGATCGTATGAACAAATGGGTTATGAATTTGAGAAAGATGAAACTGTACTTGCATTTATGAAAGAACGGAGCGACTATGATGAAAGCAAGATCCGTGCTGTCCTACACGCAATGAATTTTACTGGAAATGATTTGAGAAAAAATGTCCGCCATTTAAGTGGTGGAGAAGCGATCCGTTTAGTATTGTGTCAATTGTTTTTGGGAAGATACAATGTGCTGGTTTTAGACGAGCCGACCAATTTTTTGGATGTTTTCTGTATTGAAGCGTTAGAACGCTTTTTAAAAGGATATGAAGGTACTGTCCTACTTGTATCACACGATCACATGTTTATTCAACGTGTAGCAGATCATATATATGTCATTGAAAACCAACAACTAAAATTAAGAAACTAAGTTAGACCTCATTTGCGGGTAAAATAATAGTTTCATTGTGGATGCCGGCCAGAGTTTTTTTCGTGCATAAAGGACAAATTTTATATATCATTTATCTTTTCTTGCGTTATTGAAAAAAGTCGTTTGTCTTTTGGCAAACGACTTTGTGTAGAAGCTGTATTCTTTTCTCCGTTCAGAAAAGCAGCAGGTAAGCAATCTCAAAATGAATTGGCCCATATTAAGAGGGTTCGAGCCATTTCTTAATCAAAAGGTTAATCGTTGTATAAAATCACTTTCATCGCTTTTTCTTTGGCTGCATTGCCAAATACATCATATGCTTGGATGATTTGATCCAGAGGAAAGCGATGGGTGACTAACTGCTGCGGCGAGATCTTCCCTGATTCCACTGTCTTTAACAACATCGGTGTTGTACTTGTACTGACCAGTCCGGTTGAGATCTTCACATTTCGAATCCACAATTGTTCTAGGTGCAATTCGACAGGCTTGCCGTGTACACCGACATTGGCTAGACGTCCGCCCGGCTTTAGGATTTGCTGACAGATGTCGAAGGTTACCGGAAACCCAACGGCTTCAATCGCCACGTCAACACCTTTTCCATCCGTTAATTCCATCACCTGTTCAACCGCATTTTTCGTAGAGCTGTTCACTGTCTTAGTGGCACCGAACTTTTTAGACATCTCTAGGCGATTATCGTCAAGGTCGATCATGATGATCTCCGCCGGTGAATAAAGTTGTGCCGTTAAGAGTGCCGACATTCCAATCGGTCCTGCGCCGACAATCGCAATGACATCACCCGGCTGAACTTCACCGTTGATCACCCCGATTTCCAGACTCGTCGGTAAAATGTCGCTCAACATGACAAGTGCTTCTTCATCGGTTCCCGGAGGAATATGATACATGCTTGTATCGGCATAAGGGATCCGAACGTATTCTGCCTGGGTTCCGTCGATTAAGTGCCCAAAATCCACCCACCGTTTTCACAGTGGGCATACATCGCTTTTTTGCAATAATCGCATCTTCCACAGGAAGTGACACAAGAAATCAGCACTTTGTCTCCGGGTTTGAAATTGTTGACACCCGTGCCGACTTCTTCTACTATTCCAATTCCTTCGTGTCCCAGTGTTCGGCCGTCCGTTACCGCCGGTACATCTCCGCCTAAGATATGCAAATCCGTGCCGCAAATCGTCGTTTTGGTGATTTTTACAATGGCATCAGTCGGATTCTGAATCGTCGGCTTGTCTTTCTCTTCCCATTCGATTTTTTTCGGTCCATGGAATACAAGTGCTTTCATCATTATACCTCCTATGGTTTCGTTCGCGAAGTTCCCCTCGGTTACCAAATGAAAGGTCGTACCGTCAGGGTTTAACCAGGTTAGGCGTTACTAAAGTGGTTAGGCGTTACTAAAGTGGATTATCGTCCTGTTAGTATTTTCCCCTTGAGATCATTAAATTATTCTGCTCTATAGGAGGCGTGAGGGAGAGTTGGAATGGAAATTATTGAGAGTATGGGTACATAGCGAAAAATGCTAGATTCAATCAAAAATATTTATTCTAGTATAATAGAAGAAAAGTTATTGGAGAGATCAATATGAAAATAACCAAACAAAACGCTGAACATTACATATGGGGTGACCATTGTGATGGATGGCATTTAGTGAAAAGTCCAAATTTAAGCGTGATTCAAGAACGTATGTTGCCCAATACTTCGGAGGTCAGACATTATCATCAATATGCACGCCAATTTTTCTTTGTATTAAAAGGTACAGCAACTATTGAGATAGATGGTCAAAAGATTATTTTACATTCACAAGAAGGGATTGAGGTGCCTCCTTTGACTCCGCATCAAATGATGAATGAATCAAATGAAGAAGTTGAGTTTTTGGTTGTATCTCAACCTCATAGTCATGGCGACAGAATATTAGTAGATGAAATCTAATGTTTCCAGAAAAGTAAGCAGCTAATGAAAGCACGGGTGAAAAGAGGGAAAATGCTTTTTTATCCGTGTTTATTTTTTGGTTCTATTGCGAAGGATTGCGGGCTTAAATGAATAAGGAGAAAAGGTGCTAAGAATAAAGAGGAAAAATAAAATCGAGGGGAGAATTATTTTCGTGCATTTACACCCGATTGAATAAACTGTGAACATATGAATGATCATTCTTCCATGTTTGAAAGGGAACGAAATAGATGAAAAAACAATATGTAATGATTTTATGCATATCTTTTGGCGTGTTCGCTTCTGTCATGAGCAGTACGATGCTGTCCATAGCTTTTCCAGATATCGTGGCTAGCTTTCATATCTCCTATTCTTCCTTGCAAATTCGGAATATTTTGTTTTTCGCTGTTTTCGCGACGGGTCTTCCTTTATTTGGCCATTTGGCTGATCGAGTTTCTCCCAAATTGTTGATGAGCATGGGGCTGCTGTTATTTTGTCTATCCAGTTTTTTAAGCGGATTCCTTCATCATTGGTACTTATTCTTGGCATTTCAGTCCTTTCAGGCTGTCGCAGATTCTATGATCGTTCCAGCTCAAGTGGTTCTGATCCGTAAATTGTTTCCTCAAGATAAAACGGGCTGGGCTTTTGGCTGGTTTTCGGGGACACTTTCGGCTGCTACTCTTGTAGGACCCGCTTTGGGCGGATTCATTGTACGTTATTTTCATTGGGAAACCATATTTTATTTATTATCGCTCATTTCCTTTCTATCTTTTCTTTTCGTAAGATGGGTTGTTTCAGAAGTTCAAGGTTCTGATGAAAAGGCAACATTGCCTTATTTAAGCACGATGAGTTTGTTAGGGTTTATTCTATCGGTGCAAGTTTTATTTCTACATACCCGTCTTATGACCAAAATGATAGCGTTTGTTATCGTATTTTGTAGTTTAGGATTGCTCATTTTTTCTGAAAAACGTAAACAGCAAGGGAAAGCCATATTCCCAACGAGCGCATGGAAAAATTGGATGTTTATCCATTCATTGTTTCGAGTTTTTTTATTGTATATGGTGAGTAATGCTGTATTACTGTATGTTCCAAGTTTCATGAGAGATGTCCATCATATGGAGCCGCAAATAGTAGGGTTTATTCTATTAATGGATTCCATCATTGGCGTATTTTTTGCTGGATTGGCTGGAAAATTAGCGGATAAAGCCCCGCACCGAACTTTATTAATCGGAATGATGATTTCGATCATGGGGGTCTTTCTATTAAGTGTAAGCGGAATAATTCGTCTTCCTGCTATTTTCATGTTCGGGATCATCTATTTATTATTGGGAATGGGTGGGACGGTTTCGATGCCTGCTTTAAATGCGATTGCGCTGCTTTCCGTACCCGAAAAGGAAACAGGCAGCTATATGGGAGTTTTCCAAATGATTCAGTTTGGAACAGGAGCTTTTGCAGCAGGGCTATTTTCCACTTTAGTCGAAGCAGTTCATAATACGGGGGAAATCTCTGTAAGTGGATTTACAAAAATGACTGTTATTTGTCTCGTTTTCTATTTGATTGCGCTTTTGACTCTTCTATGGGATAAAAAGCTGTTAAAAGAAAAAAAGAATGAAATCACGGCTCTGAAGCTCTAACAGTGTTCTGAAAAGTCAATTTTTGTTGCCAGTACACCAATTACCTTTTTTGTCATTGAAAATGTGGAAGCAACTGACTAATTCAAAAGTAGTTTTAATAGTGCGGGGGAATCATTATGGTGTTTGTTTGCCGAAAACATGTATACGAAGGATCAAAACTGCTTCGTATTTTCCATGTACAAAAATAAATGGTTACTGCAAGATTGCTGCGAAAAAAATAATTTTTACCGAAAAGCGATTATTTATCATCTATGTTTTGAGATAATGACATAGATCTACCTTTGAATGGTCATAAAAGAAGCGCGCCCTCTCCACATTCTTATAAATGGGAGAGGGCTTTCCCTTTTGTTTCATATTGAAAAAAAATAGTATCAAACGTCAATCGATGGTATTGGAATCAGCCGAAAGCTTTGTCGTCTTTTGCTTCGATCATCATGCAAAGAGAAGAAAATCGCTTCATTTTCCATAAACAAACTGCAATCAAACTAGTTCTTATTTAGAGACCGGAATCGGACAAAAGCAATCAATCCATTCGGTTAATAATTTTTGCAATTCATTCACACCGATGAGGAGGTCTGATTCTTCTTGATCGTTAGGGAAGAGTTGCAAAAAATAGCCGTAATCCGTATTGAATAATACTTCTTTATAATCGTCGCCGGGATACACACAAACTACTTCTTTGACGATATTGAATTTTATTTCTCCTTTGTCATCGGTATATTTAATTCCTCTATAATCATCCATTTGCTCCATCGTGGAGGTGGAACCATATTCTTGGAAGATATTGTATAATGGACGGTATTTGACTTCAAGAACAAATGAAGATTGGAAGATCTTTTGATGATCTTGCATTTTATATAAATCAACTTTAATATCAGGCTTTTTTCGGAATTTTGTACTGAAAAAATGCTTGTTTTTCTCAATGGCTAATCGTGAATTATATTCCAGTTCCTCGTTATAAATGACTTCAATCAAACAACGGCGTTCCTCGTTTTCGAGAGTAATCTTTGTTCCGTCATCTAATCCGTCTTTATATAATGACAGCTTTAATTGCTCCTTTAAATCATAATCAGCGGGAAAATGAAAATTTAAATATTGCAGACTTTCAATGACAACAAAGTAAACAAAATACTCATACAACAAATACGTAGGTTTATAGGCTGGGATGATCCATTCCTCTGTGTGAGCTGGATTTGACTGTTGTTTTAATTGTTGCATGATATGATCAAATAACAAGTAACTTTTTTTATGAATTTTTGTTTTTCTTTTTACTTGGTGGTGGCAAATCGATTTCCAAAACGAATGCTCTAAAACGGCTTGTAATCGATTACTCGATTTTTTCACCCTTTCCATCAAGTTTAATAACTGTTTTTCCTCGATCCGATATTGTTGCAACTTTCTTTCCAGCCGATGATAGGTGTTTTCGATTTTTTTCTTATGTGAATAGGTGATCGTGTTTCGATTCGAAATGCTATTTATTTCTGTTTTTATTTGGTTTAAATCTTGTAATGTGTTCTCTATTTTTTGTTTTTGTTTGGATAAATAAGGATTCAATTCGTTTTTCCCTTCTGTTAACCGTTTTAGTAATTCATGTATTTTCGTTTTTACCATTCGATTATTGTCCGTATCCACAGATGTGATATATTTACGGTTTAAATATTTAGACTGTTTGAAAAGAAAGCCTTTGGAACTATTTTGCCATTTAATGCTGGTTGAATCGAGATGTTTAGGGATATTCTCGACCACGTAATCATAGATGATGGTTGATTCGCTTTCCTTTTGAATGCTGTCAAGGGAGGCAAATAATTTTTTCTCCGCTTTCTCATACCATTTATAAAAAGAAACAAAATGACTCTTGTCAAAGATCGATTGCTCTCCTAATCCATGATTAAAATTCATTATATCTTCAGTAATCCCTTGGATTTTTTCATTTAATAAATTGTGAATTTTTTTTAACTGGATTTTCGTGACATTTTTTGGTGTGATCGAAAAAGCACCATAATAGCTTTGTGAATGATAGCGAATTTCAAAAATGTAAGTTCCACACCGCCATGGATAAACGATATTTGCGTTTTCTTGATATAACACTTTTTGGTTGTTTAGATTATTTAAAATGAAAACATCATAAAAATCTTTTTCGTCTTCTCCGAATATTTTGTTCCAAATGACTTCTATTTCGATATCATTTTCTTCACTATTTAACACCACTGCTAACTTTTTATATTCCTCAATTTCATATACATAGTTCATAACATTTTTGATGTCTGAAATTAAATGGCCGATCGGCTGCTTGCGATTTCCTATTTCTAAGTGCAGATGAAACGGTAAGCGAAGTTTTTTATCTATTACCATACAATTATTGAACGTATCCATATAGCATCAACTCTTTAGCTTTCTGTTTAATAAACTTAATTGAATTGGTGAATTTCGATACTTTTTGTCCGGTTTCTGATATTAAGATTTTAACTAATGCTCCTTCTTCATACTGATTTTCATCTACATATGTTCCTACAAGCGGACCTACAAACGTTTCAATTCCCTTGATTTTCGATAAAATTCGTTGGACAATTTGAAAATCGAAAGCTTCCTCTCTTGATATCATGGCTTCTCCCTCTTCGTTAACGGGGACATTGGCAATAAACCTTGCTATTCCGTTGACCGTTCTAAACGAAACTCCTTTCTGTTTGTCATAGGTTTGAAGCAATTCATGAATTTGATCAAGCAAAGTTAATTCATCCGTTGATAATAGATTTAACAAATCGTCATCTATGCTGGAATTTTTCAAAAACGCTTTATGAATCACGTTTAAAGGTTCAACTTCTTTTACTTTTTGATATTTTTTATAGTCATTTTTTATTCCGATAAAGCTTCTTTTTCTCGGATAAATGACGTTTGCTCGATCTAATAGACGGTCTGAAAAATCTGTGGTCGTTTCATCAAAATTAACCGTTCCAACAAAAATAATGTTGTTATGAATTTTGATTTTGGATTTGTAATGGCCATTAATACAACGATCTTGATCACTAAAGAGTGTTAAATACCTTTCTTCCTCATTTAATTCTAATAGGGATATAAAAGGACTAAACCAGTGTTCGACTTGTGATAAGTTCATTTCATCAAATATCACCATATGAATGCGATCCGGATGTTTTTCTGCTTCTAATAATAAACTGACTAGCCCAGTTTCACTTTCATGATAAACACCTGTTGAAGGATTTAAAAAACCTAGTACGTCATTTGGTTCTTTATATGACGGAGAAACAGGAATGATCAACATTCTTTTTCCAAGCTCAAGACCTAACGTTTCTCCATAAATTTTGGCTAGCTGCGTTTTTCCTGTCCCGGACATTCCGCCAATAATCGTTAGCATGTTTGTTTTTACACTGACATGGAAGGAGATCATATCTTTTTCATCGTAAAACAATCGATATTGGTTTTGAGCTTTTTCAATAAACCGCTGCAAAAATTCATATTCTTCTTTATTAAACGTACGCTTTACATTTTGGTCTGTAAAATGATCTTCAATTTCCTGTTCAATTCCTTCTTCCGGTTCGGAATATGAAAATTGCTCAATTAAGCTTATCCCTTCTTTATAGACTTTATCTTGTAAATTCGACAATTCCTTGTTTTCGATAAAATATAAATCATTGTCAATTCTAGCGTGAACGATTTCTGCAAATTCATCTTCTATTTCAATAAAACGGACATCCACTCCATCTTTTTGTGAATACGTTGTCGGATTGTTCGATTTATTGAATGATACTTGATATAAAGTACCTTCATAATAAATAAACTTAGGAGAATCGAAGATATTAGGATAAGAATTGAGCGTAATCGGATATCCTTTTTTCACCAATTTCATTTCTAAATCTTTTTTCGTTTCTTCCACCTTTAATTGCGGACCAGGGATTAACGCATACTTGCTTTGTGGCTCGATATTTTCCACTTTCACAATATCTACATAAACAAACTCCGGCTTAGGATCCAGCTTAAATACAAGGAGCTTTCCTTCCAATAACTCTCTGACTTTCTCAAGCCTTTCATAAAACATAAGATGATCGTAGTCGATCAACTCGTTAAATAATTTTCTATTTTGCCTGCTGCGAGTATTCCCTGTTAAAATTTTGTTTTGAAACGAAAAATGTTTTGAAACTTCTTCAGGGATAGGTGATAAACATTTAATATAAAATTGGATATCTTCATTATATTCATCTTTATATTTCAATGCTTCATCCAGCAATGTTCCTGCTATTTCGCTCTCTGAAACCAATCGTCCAACAAAATATGCATCCTTTAATTTTCGTTCAACTTCTGGATTCATTCTAGTTAACAATCTCATAACGCAATTCTCCTTCTAAATATGAAATGATTGAACGAATAATGTTTTGTGTTCCTTGGCTTACTAATCGATATTGAATTTTGTGATGTCCTTTTAATAGCTTTTCAATTTTAAATATATCCTTCGTTGAAATACCGTCTGTTACGATAAATACAAGTTCTTTTTCGATCATTTTTAACTGTTCTGAAAAATGGTCGATTGAAGAAAAGTAGCAAATGCGTTTTTTTCCAATTAGCGCTTCTATTATTTCATCTTTTTTCGACAAAAACACTTTGATATCTTCTCTGATTAATTGAAAAGACATCACTCTATTGTTTGATTCTTCTTGATTGGAATGTTTTTTCTCCATTTGTTTATGTAACTGTTCAATTTCTTTTTTATATTGGTACTCAGAAATTTCTTTTTCTTTGATCATTTTTTGCAGCACCAGTTCTTTGCTTTTCACTTCTTTTGCAAGTTGTTCACGTTTTGTTTTTACATCCTTCATTTCTTTTGTCATCATTGTTAATTGTTTGTTTAACCTTTCATTCTCATCTTTTACTTGCTGAATTTTGTTTTCTGTCATTTTCATTAAAAGCTCATTACGTTTTAATTCCTCCCCCCATTTTTCAACCATTTTTTGAATGATTAAAATGCATATATGTAAATAGCTTTCTTGATTTAACTGATCAAAATTTATATCGTGAAATGTTTCTTTTTCGATTTCTTTTAAAATGTTAAAAAATAGATAAACCGTTGATTTTGTATCGCTGCCATCTAAAAAAACGTGATCTATATTCGGAAAAATATTGGGAATTTTTTTCTCCAACTCATTCGTTGAAAGAGCAGCAAGAGCTTTTAATTCTTTATTGATATCTTTTTCCCCTAACAAAGCTTCAGCTAAATTACTCTTTTCTGATAGACTTTTTATGATTGTATCCTTTTCATTTTTATACAGAGCAGGGAAATAATAAGTAAGTAACTCAACTTTCGCAGTGAAAAATTTATGAATAATCCTTGATTTGATAGGTTTCTTTGGGTATCTCATATTCACTTGACACTGAAAAAATTCGTCTAAAAAACAAAAAGACACCTCTTTCTTTTGGTAAACTATTGGTGACCAAACCAAAAACCAAAGAAAGAAAGGTGTCACCATTATGATAACGAAAAAAGAGTATTTTGCGCAATTACCAAAAGAAATAAAAGACGGATTTTCTGAATTACAAATTGGTAATCATTTAAGAAAAGCAGGAATTATCAAGGCTTGTGGTTATTCTTGTTTATCGATTTTTCAACTATTATTTCTTCTTGTTTTTCAATACAGAAACTGGTACCACGCCTTACAAAGCAAAAAGGCTGCCGATTTACCAGGAAAAGATACCATTTATCGTTTTTTGAACTCGTCTACGTATAACTGGAGAACCTTTTTACTATCTCTGAGCTCCGAAGTGATTCGTCGTGTGAAACAAACGATTTCGAAGCGCCGTGTTACCGTGTTTATTGTAGACGATTCGATTTATTCTCGTAACCGTAGTAAATCGGTTGAGCTTCTAGCTAAAGTATTCGATCATTCCACTCGTCAGTTTGTCAATGGTTTTCAACTATTAACGCTCGGATGGTCCGATGGCTTTACATTTGTACCTATCGATTTCGCTCTTTTGAGTTCAGCGAACCAAAAGAATCGCTTGAACGAAATCCATTCGTCCATTGATAAACGAACCACAGGCTACAAACGACGGCTCGAGGCATTGGAAGCAAAACCAAACATGGTGTTGAAATTAGTAGAACATGCATTGGATAAAGGAATTTTCGCTGATTATGTGCTCATGGATACATGGTTTACTCATGCCCCGTTGGTGGAGAAGATTCACTCCAAAGGCCTTTTTGTCATTGGTATGGTCAAACAGCTGAAACAACGGTATCTTTTCAACGGAGAACGTTTAACCTTGGAACAACTGTATCGAAAAGCGAAACGAGACATTGGCAAAAAAGAAACACTCGGCTCGATTCACGCAACCCTTCATACGGGTTTACCAGTGAAAATCGTGTTTGTGCGGAATCGAAACAACCAAAGTGAATGGCTAGCCATTTTGAGTACAGATACCACGCTGTCTAATGAAGAAATCGTTCGAATCTATGGGATGCGTTGGGACATTGAAACCTTTTTTAAATTCAGTAAATCGTTTTTACATTTAGCCAAAGAGTTTCAAGGTCGTTCCTATGACATGATGATTAGCCATACTACCATTGTCTTCACTCGGTATATCTTGATTGCTTGGCAACTTCGGAAAGAAGAGGATCCGAAGACCATGGGCAACTTATTCTTGTTTCTATGTGACGAAGTAAAGGAGATGGACTTTAAAACGGCTTTACTACAATTGATTTCTCTTTTCCAAACTTTGGCTGAAGCTAAGGTTTATTTGAGTATGGACATTTTTCAGTGTCAACTGTCCAATTGGATTACTTCTTTACCTCGTTATATCAAGGACTGTCTCCATATTTCTGTGTGCGAAAGTTGAGTAAGTAATATTAGTTTGATAGGGGGCTCGATTTCCTTGTCATTTTCCAATTTATATAGAAATTCTTCTTGCGGAAGCCCGCTATATTCATTTTCTGTGGCTTCGATCACACTTGTGAATAATATTTTGGCATTATTTACTTTTTGCAACTTTTTTTTTAAATGGTTTCTTAGTACTACTTCAGGGATTGTTTTGACTTTGCTGCTAGAAAAACCGGGAACCTTTAATTTTACCATTTTTGTCGTTTCTAATAAAATTTTTTTTGACATTAACTCGATCACTTGTTCAACAAAAGAGCTCTCATACATTTCCTTTGGAAGTTGTTTCATTGTATTCGCCCCTTCATATCCTTTGTATAAAGATTTCAATACCTTCAATATCTGCTTTTTTGACAATAATTATCAAGTTTCTCATAAATTCATCTAATACCTCCATTTTTTACATATGATTATAGCATTTTTAAGCGTTCACCATCCAAAGTTTGTCGAAAACCTTGTCATGGTATAACCCATTTTAGCTAAAAATGACATTTCCTTCCAACGAGAAATTTAAAAGCAAGAAAACCGTTTTATGGAATGTAGTAAAAGGGCTCTTTGCGCTATAATAAGAAAAATTCATTAGTTTAAATTCTTTGTATAATGATTGTGGCCATAAGCTTTTTTTATTTGAAATGTTCACGCTTTTAGGTGTATCCATTTTTTTGAAAAAACGAAACTGAATGTCCAAGAGTTAGGGACGAAAAAAACTGGCATTCGTAACGTATTTTGCAACGTCGAATCAGAGCATTATTTGAAATAGAGAAAAGGAGTGAGATTCCATGAACTTTCAAGATCAAGTGGTGGTTGTAACGGGAGCGGGGAGCGGAATTGGCAAATCCGTCGCAGAACAATATGCGAAAAAAGGGGCAAAAGTGGTCATCGCTGAGCTGAATGTAGAGACAGGAAATGAAGTTGCCAGACAAATCAAAACGCAAGGCGGAGAAGCGGTTTCTATTCAAATCGATGTGCGTGAACCGAATGATATTATCCACTTATTTCAGAAAACCAATGAAATGTACGGCAAGGTGAATATTTTAATTAATAATGCCGGAGTTTCTCGATGGAAAGATCCGCTAGAGCTGACAGTGGAAGAGTGGGAAGATATCATCCATACGAATTTGAGGAGTGTCTTTCTCTGTTCACGTGAAGCGGCAAAATATATGAAAAAGAATGAAAATGGCGGTGCGATTGTGAATATGGCTTCGACTCGCGCCTTTATGTCGGAGCCTCACTCAGAAGCTTATGCGGCGACGAAAGGTGGAATCGTTGCATTATCTCATGCGTTGGCTGTTTCATTTAGCCCTTATCATATTCGTGTCAATTCCATAAGTCCGGGTTGGATTGAAACGAAAAATTACGAGAATTTGAACGAAATCGATCACTCTCAACATCCTGCGGGGCGAGTGGGCCGACCTATTGACATTGCGAAAGGCTGTTTTTATTTAACCGATCCTGAGAATGACTTTATTACTGGACAAAACATTGTTATAGACGGTGGCATGACGATCAAAATGATCTATGAAGAATAAAGTTTGAGTTTTGGAATATAGTTGTGATGGACACGGCAATAGAATATGGAGAGGAGGGCGCCCCGAAAGTGGAAAGATGGGGCACCCTCTTCATTTTTAGATCAATTATTTTGCAGAATGATTAGCCTTTACGAGATAAGCACAAACCCGCATTTTATCCGCCCTCACAGTTTCTTTTGTTCAACCAAACTGTAAAATATTCACTTTTATAACTTCAATCGGGTAAAATGAAACCATTTTCCAGTATATGCGTAGAAATATGATAAGGGAAAGGAGAGTGGAAATGGGATCGATCATACTATTATCCATTATCATTGCTTTTGGTACAGCGGTGCTTGTTGTACCGTTAACGGGGGGAAATGAAAAAGGAAAGCCATACATAACGGGGAAAGGGAAGTTCTTTATAAGCATCGTCGCGGTTGTTTTTATCGTGGCCGTTATCGTGTATTATGTGACGAACATCGACCGCAACTGGACGGCTTTATGGCCGTTGTTCATGATAACGACTTTATTCGGGTTTTTCTTGGCGGATGGGAAAGAACGGCTCATCAAAGGGGTTCTCTTTTTAGGAAGTTTAATCGTGGCTGTCTATATGCTTTCAGCGCCATTATGGAATGCGAATGAAAAATATAAAGTTGCCAAAATGGATCAAAAAGTAGATATAGAACCGTTTGATGAAAAAGAGAAGCCAGCCAGTGTTCCGCCTAAATTTGCGCGGAATAAAATGAAAAAAGCGTTTGGGCAAGTTCCGAATGCGAGCTATTATGAGCTGGGAAATTTGCAAATTCAAAAAGTAAAGGGCGAATATGTATATATCGCACCGGTAGAGTTTTCTGGTTTTTTTAAATGGTGGAAAGGGAAAGTGACCCCCGGCTACTTTATGATGAGCGCGACCAATGCAGACGATAATCCGAAATTTGTGAAAAGAGAAATGGCGTATACACCATCTTCTTTCTTTCAAAAAAATGTAGAACGGCATATGCGCTTAAAATACCCGACGAAAATTTTTTATGGCGACCCGCAGTTAGAAATTGACGATGAGGGAAAACCTTATTACATTCGTACGTACGGGCATTTTATCTCGGCACGGAATGGTTTTCAAACAACAGGAGTCGTTGTCGTCGATCCGGCAACGGGTGCTACAAAATCCTATTCTTTGAAGAAAGTGCCGGCTTTTATAGATGGCGCAGTATCTCCTGAGGCTGTCAGTTTGCAAAATCGTTATTTTGGTAAATACGTTCATGGTTTTTGGAACAGTATTTTCGGAAAAAGAGATGTCAAATTACCAACTGATGAAGGAACCGAAGCCAATGTAAGTCCTGTTTTTGATGATCATGGAAATATGTACTACTTTACCGATTTCACAAGTCCTAAAAAAGATGTTGACTCCATGCTCGGCTATTCATTGACCAATGGCAGAACGGGAAAAGCGACGTATTATACAGGGAACTTACAGGAATCGTATATGGATTCACAAGGAGATTTGCAAATTATCGAGAAAAAATTTATTGAGAAAAAATGGAAAGGTTCGATGCCGATTCTTTATAATTTTTACGGTGAAGCAAGTTGGTTAACACCTGTGCTAGATTCGAACGGCTTTTTGCAAAAATATTTCATCGTCTCTGCTGCCAACCCTGAAGTATCTGTATACGCAGACACACCAAATGAAGCACTAAAAATGTACAAAACGGCTCTTCAACGCAGCGACAGCACCGTAAACGGCAGTTCAAAAGCAGATGCTAAAACCGTTGCTGGCACGGTTGTACGTGTATTTAAAGAAAGAGTGGGTGATTATACGAACGTATCATTCTTATTGAACAATAAAGAGAATTTTGTTGTCAGCTCAGAACTTGTTCCGCTCGCTATTTACTTGCAGCCGGGAGATCGAGTAAATGTGAAATATTTAAATACGGGAGAACTATTTTTGCCAGTAAAAGAGATGACGATTAAAGGTCTCGAAAAATAAGGAAAAGTGTTTTTGTTCTTTGAGAGATAGAGATACAACTTGCCGCTTCCTTTTGATAGATTAGATGTTTGTGGGGTTCAAACAGATCAAGTCTGAAATCGAGGGAGCGGCAAGTTTTTATTTATGTTAGTGGTGATGCTTAAACTACTTTCGCTTTAGAGATTCGTCGGCATATGGAAGTGGGTTTTTAACAGGGAAATCACTTAGAAAGTGGAATAAGTAGAAAGAAGTTTTTTGCTCGATTTATTATTGGAAATTTCGGAAAATATAAAATCTTTCTATTGATAAATAAATTGTTTCATGATATATTTCAATATAAATCTACTAATCCTAGAAAAGCGGATACTCGATACAAAAATCTCCAAGTGACCGCTTGTGAGTCATTTGTATTGCCTGTATTGCGCTTTAAGGAGAAGGTTCCAATGCATTATGATTCTGATACCATTTACATTATCGGGGATGCTAAGGCACCTCTAAATAACCCCATTACGAAACATTTTAATCAATATTTTATAGGATTAGTGGTAGATCGTACGAGTGGAAAAATTGTGGATGTAGAATGTTCCGCTACCATTCGATTAACTGTGCAGTTCCTTAAATCTATTTTTGTCGGAAAAAATATAGAAGATCCTGTATTAATACAAGAAATTAGTCAACGTTATTTTGGTTCCTCACAAAAGGCGCTTATC
This sequence comes from Bacillus smithii, assembly GCF_001050115.1. Taxonomy (NCBI): domain Bacteria; kingdom Bacillati; phylum Bacillota; class Bacilli; order Caryophanales; family Bacillaceae; genus Bacillus; species Bacillus smithii. Next base: position 218,757 of record NZ_CP012024.1, read on the forward strand.
GTTGCTTTTCAAGATGCGCAGAAAAAATATAAGCAAATTGTAGCTGCTTTGTCTACATAAACCTAGACAAAATCCAGCCTGACGAAAAGTTGGGCTGGTTTTTATTTTGTTAAGGAGGCGAAATGGGTGATCAAAGACGGCTTTATGTATTTAAGTGTGTTGGTTGCATTTGCGGCTCTTATGGTTGGTATTGAAAGAAGATTCAAAGGGAATCGTATTTTGAAATTTATTCCGGGAATTGTACTGATTTATATTGGAGCAGCACTCATGCAAACGTTTGGCGTCTTTGCTAATAATGAGTCGATTGATGGAGTCTACAATCAAGTCAAAGGGGCATTATTGCCCGCGATGCTTATGCTCATGCTGTTAAAATGTGATATTCGAAGTATAGCAAAATTAGGCCCTAGAATGTTAGGAGGTTTCGTCGTTGCCGTTATCAGTATTTTTTTAGGTTTCGTCATCGTTTACGCACTCTTTAAGCCATTTTATGTGGCGGATACTTGGAAAGCATTTGGTGCTTTGTCGGGTAGTTGGACGGGTGGTTCAGCCAATATGGTGGCCCTTCAAGGAATTCTCAATGTTCCTGAAAATATTTTTGGATATGCATTAATGATGGATACGATTAATTATGCGGTGTGGGTGATGTTTATGTTTTGGCTTGTTCCATTTGCTGATTCTTTTAACAGATGGACAAAGGCTGATGTGAGTTTTATTCAAAAAGGTTTTAATGAAGTCGCTGCTACTGACGAAAAAGACGCGCAAGGAACGCAATTTCATCATTTATTGTACTTATTAGGAATTGGCTTGCTTGTTTCGGCTTTATCCACTTATTTAGGCAATCTCTTGCCGGAAGTGGGAGCGGTGATCAACGCTACGAGCTGGACCATTATGATTGCTTCTGTTGTTGGCCTCATTTTAGCTGTCACTCCTGTTGCCAAAATACCTGGAATTTTGGATGTATCGAATGTGATGCTTTATATAGTTGTGGCATTGATCGCATCACGTTCCGATTTTTCAAACTTAACACAAGCTCCAATTTATATCATTTCAGGATTTTTCATTATGTTGATCCATCTTATAATCATGCTTTTATTAGGTAAATTATTTAAATATGACTTATTTACTTTAGGAGTCGCTAGCTTAGCCAATATTGGGGGGATGGCTTCTGCCCCGATGCTAGCCGCGGCATACAATCGAGCGTTAATTCCTATAGGGGTGATTATGGCTTTATTGGGTGCTTTTATAGGAACGTATTTTGGAATGTTGGTAGCGAAAGTTTTGGCCATGATCTAATGGAACCATCAGGCATATAGAAAGGAAGAGATTTTGTGCGGATTGATAGTTTGAAGATTAGTCGCGAAAAGACCAGATTGCACACCCCTTTTAAAACCGCTTTAAGAACAGCTGTTGAGATAGATTGTATTCAGGTGGAAATTACGCTCCATAACGGAATAAAGGGGAGAGGGGAAGCATCTCCGACATATGTGATTACGGGTGATTCTACTGAAAGCATTGAAGCTGCTTTAAATGGCCCTATTCGTGAGGCGCTCATTGGATTGGATATTTTCCATTTTCAGGAGGCGCTAAAACGAATACAAGCATGTTGCGTGGGAAATACAAGCGCAAAAGCGGCAGCCGATATAGCTTTATTTGATGCTTATTGCAAATTATGGAATATACCATTGTTTTCGTTCCTTGGTGATCAAAAGCCTATTCAGACGTGTATGACCATCGGTGTTGATGAACCAGAGGCCATGGCAGCAACCGCGTTGGAGAAGGTGAAAGAAGGATTCCGTATTTTAAAATTGAAAGTCGGAGAAGATCCAAAGCTGGATATGGCAAGAATCAAAGCCATTATAAAGACTGTTTCAGATGATATTAAGTTAAGATTAGACGCCAATCAAGGATGGACGCCAAAACAGGCAGTAAAGCTTATTCGCGAATTACAACAAGAAGACTTTCCTATCGAATTTATCGAACAACCCGTAAAGGCGCAGGATTTAGAAGGACTAAAGTTTGTAACGGAGCGGGTAGATATTCCGATTATGGCGGATGAAAGTGTTTTTTCTGCAAGAGATGCTCTAAAAATTGTATCCGGCCATTATGCAGATTTATTGAACATAAAATTAATGAAATGCGGTGGGATCAGTGAGGCGATCAAAATAGCCAGTATGGCCGAAGCAGCAGGAGTAGCCTGTATGATTGGAAGTATGATAGAGTCGCCTCAATCAGTAGGAGCAGCAGCTCATTTAGCGGCTGCTCATCCAAATATTCAATATTTTGATTTGGATGCTCCGCTTTGGTTATCCACGGAACCTCAATATTTAATATACGAGGGGGAAAATATTACATTACCAAATAAACCTGGCATTGGAACCGTTTCCTAGTGAAAAGGGGGAGGAGAAATGAAAAGAGCCGTGATTTATTTGGTCATTTTATTTGTATTAGCGGTTGGATTTAGTCAAACTGTACAGGCGAAAGAAAAAGACCCGGTTGTTGGAAATTCTGCCTATATTGATGTGTCAGTCGCCACCTTATGGACGGCGCCCAATATTTTACGGCCAGTTGATTTACCTTCTGCCACTAATCCTGTTGACATGCGAAAATGGACATCTTCTATGACTTTAGAGGAGCAGCTGCAATTATCAGATGATGGTATGCTGGAGACCCAAGCTTTGTACGGAAATAAAGTGACGATTCTTGAAAGAAACGGAGACTGGGTGAAAGTGGCTGTCGAGGGACAACCAACCCCTCGAAATGAACTTGGATATCCGGGATGGATGCCTGTTCATCAATTGACTTATAACAAGAAATTTGCAAGAAGTGAACAAAAACCGTTTGTGATGGTAGAATCGCCAACGACCTTTCTCTATCAAAATGCTTCCTTGAAAAAGAAAGGAATGGAAATTAGTTTTAATACAAGATTGCCTTATGTCTCGGAAACAAAGAAAGCCTTTAAAGTTCTGCAGCCTAATGGAAAATATGCATGGATTTCTAAGTCGGATAGTCAGTTTTATCAATCTGAAAAAGCCATACCAAAGCCTACGGGTGAAGAGTTAGTGAATACAGGGAAGAAATTTCTTGGCCTCCATTATTTATGGGCAGGCATGAGTGGGTTTGGATTTGATTGTTCAGGATTTACTTTTACCATTTATCAATCTCATGGCATTACAATACCTAGAGATTCAAGCGTACAAGCACAATATGGTCAATCAGTGCCATTAAACGAATTACAACCGGGTGATTTGCTATTCTTCGCATACGATGAGGGGAAAGGGAAAGTTCATCATGTGGCGATGTATGCCGGAAATGGTATGATGATTCATTCTCCCAATTCTAAAAAGAACGTAGAAATAATTCCTGTCCATACACCAGGTTATTATGACGAATTGTCTGGAGCAAAAAGATATATTCCGGAGCCATAAAAACCGTTCAAAATTTAGAATGGAAGTGTTGAATGGAGTAAAAAAGCTTCCATTCTTTTTTTATGATTTTATCTTTTTGTAAATGATGGCATAATAGCCATTCAATTTATTTTATTAATTGGTTTACATTGGAAAAAGATTCATAAACGGAAAAACAAATCATGGTGGAGTATTGAAGTTTTGGTTGACTCTCCCGTTGCGTGATACTTTATATTGAGTAGCAAGGAGGCAAGTCGATGGGAATGAAAGTGAAAGAAGTAGCGGATTTAGTGGGGATTAGTGTTCGTACGCTGCATTATTATGATGAAATCGGATTATTAGTTCCAGAGGAGACAACCGAATCAGGATATCGCTTGTACTCGGATGAAAATCTTGAAACACTGCAGCAAATTTTATTTTTTAAAGAACTAGGATTTCCATTAAAAAAAATTAAGGACATCATTTATAATCCTTCTTTTGATCGGCAAGAAGCGTTGGAGCTGCAACGACAAATGTTGATGGAGAAACGAGAGCGGCTTGATCAAATGATCGCCACGATTGAGAAAACGATTAAACATATGAAAGGAGAAATACAAATGTCCAACAAAGAAAAATTTGAAGGATTTGACTTTCGTCATCATCCATACGAAGAGGAAGCGCGGAAACGTTGGGGCGATGAAGCGGTGGATAGAGCGAATGCGAAAGTGCGGAACATGACTAAAGAAGAACAAAAAGCGTTGTCGCAAGAAATGGAATCGATTTATCAAAAACTTGCGGCTCTCCGTCATCAGTCGCCAGAATCCGAAGAAGCACAAGCGGCCATTAAAGAATGGCATGATTTTTTGAACAACCACTTCAATCAATATTATACACTTGATGTATTTAAAGGATTAGGTCAGCTGTATGTCGAGGATGAACGATTCACGAAAAATATTGATCAGTATGGTGAAGGCCTTGCGGAATTTATGCGTGATGCCATGCGCATTTTTGCAGATAAGAACAAAAAATAATGGGTGATTCTGTTTGAACCCGTCTACTAATATTAGATTTCATAATGGTGTGCATTACTTATCATGTCTTCAAAGCCGATTTGTTATAAACCAAAAAAATTGAGAAAAAGGATATCGTTCATTTGGGAATTCAATGGGTTTATCCTTTAATTTCACAAAACCAGATGATAAGCAAAAGGCAAGAATATTTCTGGGTAAAGAATGAGAAAAGTGGGTGTATGATAATCATTTTGGAAGGCCCATTCCATTACCGCAGAAAATATTCTTAAAAAGAATGGCTTTGCAATAAGCTTCTATTTATCGAATCTGAATTTTTTCAAATCATCAGCACCTGAATCATTAACTGACCGGTATGGCTGTCTTCTTTTTCCCGGAACGATTGGTTAAATCGTTATTTCTGTTTTTGGTTTGCTTAGTCTGGATTCAATCTTTTCAAGAACTTTTTCTAGTTTTTCAAGCGGTACTTCCGTGCTTTCTGAAATATTTTTCAAATCTTGATAGGAAAGTCCTTTTGAACTGCGGAGAAGATTCTTTTGCTCATGGTCATGCAATAAAATTTGAACTGAATCAGGTCTTGAATAATGACCTAATCCGTCAAAGACTACTTTTGCAGCCTTAATCTCATTGGCATGGCAATCGGCGTAAACAATCGTATCATCGTGATAAACGGGTCCGGCGATATATTCGCCAAATGGATTGACAATGGCAGCTCCGCCTACAGCCCAACTAAAATCCATCTCTGGACTATCAATGAAATGTTTATGTTCAGGTTCAAAATCTTGTTCTCTCAACAAACCGGCTACACTGATCACAAAGCTTCCCGATTCAAAAGCGTATTCTCGAATGGCAAACTGCAAATCACAAGGATCTCCAGGTTCTGTTGTAGAATGGAATATTCGACCTTTTCTTTCACCGTTATTGGTCTTTTGTCCGAACGTCCAAGTTCCAGGCCAATTGGCGATATGGAATTCTTCGCCCATCAACATTTGGGCCGCTCTTACTAAAATCGTATGGTGTTCCCAGCAAATAAGCGATCCGATTCGTGCAATATCGGTTTGATACACATTGAGATCACTGCCGTCGCCCCGTCCCCAGTAAGTCCTTTCAGTGTAAGTAGGCATTAATTTACGGTGACGTCCTAATATGGAGCCATCAGGACCAAAAAGGATTTGACAATTATATAATGTGCGTGCTCCATCCGTATCATCGATTTCGTTAACTCCCATTACACAATAGACCCCTGCTTCCCGACAAGCTTTTCCGATGATTTCCGTGTCTTCACTTGGTATGGCAACAGAGTTGTTTTGAAGGGCAATATTCCACTCAGCCCATTCATCTATTTGGCTGGCGTAACCAGCTTTGTAATAGGCGGGAAAGACGGGAATATAGGTTTCTGAGAACGCTACTAATTTCGCTCCGTTCGCCCCTGCTTCTTTGATCCTTTTACAGGCTACTTCAATCGATTTTTCTTTGTTGAATACAATTTGAGGGGCTTGTACTGCCGCTACACGCACTGTTTCATGGCCTCCGAAAACGGATTTGTTCAACTTTTCGTTTCTAATTTTTCCCGTAATTGTCTCCTTCTTCAAATATTAGGATCAACCCAATTCTATTCCGAAAATTCTGAATTTACAATTCGTTACTCGAACATTTACAATTTATTAACAAAGGATACTAGAATTAAAAAAAGAAAGGATGGGTATCTCCCTTTTTATTTAGCTTTTCATCGTTCTATTTTGGCCTCTTAGGCTTTCTGTGTATGGCAAGTGTCGAAGGAGCAGTGTTAACCGATCTTTCTATCCGTGCGTACTTTTAACATTACACTGCCAAATATCTTACGGATTATTTTTACTTCGATAACGAGTCAATACAGACTTTACGGCTTCTGCGATTTCTTGATAGCCTGTACATCTGCATATATTGGATTCAAGCCATTCTTTTATCATTTCATCGGTTGCATCCGGGTGCTGCTTCAATAGCGCATGACAATTCATAATAAATCCTGGAGTACAGTATCCGCATTGAAAAGCAAACTTTTCAACAAATGCTTTTTGTATAGGCGTGCCGTCTAATCCTTCAATCGTTGTCATTTTTTTGCCAACAGCCTCAATGGCCAGCATAAGACAAGATTTCATTGGCATATCATCTACATTAATCGTACAAGCCCCGCAATCTCCGTTTAGACATCCAGGTTTTGCACCCGTTAATCCTAATTGACTTCGGAGAACATATAGCAGTGTATCCGCGGGTCTAAAAGTGGCCATTCTTTTTTCTCCATTCACATCTAAAGTAGCGCTTATTTGAAACATATGATCATTGTGCATGCTCCTCCCCCTCCAGCGCGGTGAATATTTCTTGAAGTGTATTTTTGAAAACGAATATCCGATATTCCGATGACCCCTCTGTATCATTAAGAATGGGGGTTGGCAGATGATGAATGGCATGCTCGATTCTTGTTTCGAGAGGTAGTTGTGTTTGATTTAAATCATCCTCTATTTGTTTAGATCGAAAAGGAAAGGGACATAATCCGCTAAAAGCTGTCCGTATACCTTCTTTCGTTTTCATCGCTGCAATGGTCACAAGTGGATAGCCGGTATCCCATTGCCTTCGTTTTTTTATACTGACAGATGGTACTGAAAGATCATTCCGGTTGGTGACGATTTGCACAAGGAACTCTCCTGTTTGCAAGCGAAGTTGTTTGTAAAAAACATCTTGTATAGGAACACGCTTTATTCCGGATGGACCTGCAATCACTACTTGGCTATTCGTTAGCAGAAAAGGCAAAACCGCTTCACGATAAAAAATTTTCCCGCAAATATTTCCTCCTAAAGTAATCTTGTTTCGTGCTGTATGATCAGCCACTTCACTGGCTGTTTTGCTCAACAATGGAAACACATTCGCTTTTTCTATTTCGGTTAAAGTGAGTGCAGCTCCCATCACAAGATGGTATTCGTCCAACTGCAGCACCTTGCATTCAGGAATGTCATGAATGTCGATCACTGCTCCGGGAGTGACGAGATTCAATCTACCGAGCGTAATAATCTCCGTTCCCCCTGAAAAGTAGATCGGCCTCTTTTTTTGAATTTGTAATGTATAAAATAATTGAACTGCTTCGTTAAGCGTGGAGGGCTTATAGTATTCAAAGTCAAACGAAATCATTTTGTACCCCTTTCTTTCTTCTCCAAATGAATTCAGGGACAAGCGGCAATTGATTGAGCTGGACTCCAGCGGCAACGGATAAACTGTTGGCTAGCGCTGCCGGCATACCTAATATTCCATGTTCCCCAATGCCGCGTGCACCATATGGAGCATCAAGCTGAGGAGTTTCAACAAAATCTACTATATATTCTGGATTTTCGCCGTAATGAATCGGTCTATATGTTCGAAGCTGAGAATTTTGAATTCTTCCATAGCGGTCAAAAATAAATGTTTCTCTGCCGGCAAAAGATAGTCCCATGCTCATGGCGCCCATCACTTGGCCTTTGGCTGCTTTTTCATTTAATACTTTTCCGATATCAATCACGGAAATCGCTTTGATCACTCGATAGGTAAAATCTTTTTTATCAAATTCAATTTCTACTCCTTGTGCCCCTACCGTCCATTCAGGACCTGGCTGACCTGCACCCGTATCAGGATCCAGATGAGTCATATGTCTTAAAATGTAATTTCCTCTTCCGATCACTTGTCCTCCGATTGCATTTCCGTTCGGATATTGATAGCCGTACGCCACGTCTTTTATATCAATGCCCACTTTTGGATCATCTCTTAAAAATATTCTTCCAAACCCAACCTCAAGATCTTCAGCAGAACATCTCAAAATACAGGAAGCGATCTCTTTTAGCTGTCGGATGGCATCGTCAGCTGCTGCCAAAACTGCCCGTCCTGCCATAAATGTCCCCCGGCTGGCAACCGTTTTCCAATGTTCGGGAGTCGTTTGTGTATTAACTTTCATTTGAACATGAATTTGATCTATGCTCATTTTCATGCGTTCAGCAAGAATTTGAGCCAAGATCGTCTTCGTGCCTGTTCCAATCTCTACCACACCAGAAATGAGGTTTATGCTACCATCTCGATTGAACGTTAAAATAACGCCCGAACTGGCATCGAGGTCGATGGTAGACGTTTTCCAAATACAGCTGACACCTTTCACGCGAACTTTTCGTTCATCGATTTCCATTATTGGTTTTTCGTCCCAATTTATTAATTCTTTTAGGCGATGAATGCATTTTGGCAAATTTCCTAGATTACTGTTATTAAGAAGGACTTGAGTGGGTGTTGTATGTCCGGGAAGTATAGCGTTTTTTAGACGCAGCTCAAGCGGGTCCATCCCGAGCTTCTCCGCCAGAATGTCCATGGTTCGTTCAAAAGCAAATAATACCTCGGAATGGCTAAATCCTCTGAAGGCTGTGGCGTAAGGATGATTGGTATACATGCACAAAGAGTCGCACCATACATTTTCGATATGATAAGGACCTGTACAGTCAACGGCACCGGCCCTGCTGATATCCGTCGATTTATCAGAATAAGCACCGCCATCAAATAAATAAACAATCTCCGCGGCTTTCAGTAATCCGTCTCGGGTGCAGCCGAGTTTTACGCGGGCATCGAGCCCTATATGGCATGGGGCCGTTAATATATCTTCTTCTCGTGAATAAATGAGTTTTACCCGCCTGCCTCCTGTGGCTTTAGAAGCTAGAAATGCCAGGATCTCCCATTGGACGGAGGCTTTTCCGCCATAGGCCCCTCCTACTAATGGAGTATTTACAACAATTTTGCCGAGGTCTATATTGAAATATCGGCTGATCCATTTTTTAATCATAAAGGGAGCTTGCGAGGAAGAAGTGATATGCACATAGCCGTCACGGTGAATTTCGGCGATGGCACATCTCGTTTCCATCGCCGCATGATCGGATGGAGAAAATGAAAAATTTTCTTCAACGATCAAATCGCTTTCCAACCACCCTTTTTCCATGTTACCTTTGCGTATTTTGGTTCGGTTGGCGATATTCGTATTTGGTTCCGGATAAACACCTTGGGTACGCTGATAGGTATCGAGTTTTTCGTGTACAAGGGGCGCATCGCTTTTCAGTGCCTCGGATGGGGAATTAACTACTGGAAGAGGTTTATAGGCTACTTTTATTAAATCCGCTGCTCGCTTGGCCAAAACCGGATGATCGGCAACGACGAGGGCTACCGGTTCTCCGTAGTAACGGACTTTTCCAACAGCAATGGGAGGACGGTCTTGTATCTCTTCACCAATAAGCGGAAGTTCGGGAGATCCGGTTAGAATGGCTCGAACACCTGGCACTTTTTGAGCTTCTGACGTATCAATTTTTTCTATTTTTGCGTGGCCATAAGGACTGATCACCATTTTGACATGCAACATGTCCGTTGATTGTTCATCCGCTGTATATTTTGCTTTTCCTGAAACTTTATCCAGGGCTTCTTTTCGGTAAATGCTTTTACCGATGATATTCAATTTACTTTTCCACCTTTCTTCTAAATGTTAACGGTCATTGAATTTCTGAATATATGAACCTGTTTTGATAATCGTCCGATCAATCTTTTTTTTATTGCAGGAAAATGGGGAAGGGGAATGGAATAAAAGGTTTAACTCATCCCATTTCAATTTAAAAAAATATCCCTGTAAGGGATCTTCTATATACTTAAACATATATTTTAGACGATTATTCTTTATTCCAAATGCTTCATTAAATGACTGAAATGGATTATTTACACTGTTTTGTTGTATAAAGGGAATATTGAATAAATTGGCCTGGGAGAAAGGAACAGGATGTTTAAATAAGAGCAACAGAATGAATGCAGAATTTTTTTAAACAAGTTTTCGGCGGGGGGAGAGGGTGGAGGGAAGCAAAATGATAGAAAGATGGAAAAAGAGTGCGAGGCGGATAAGGAGAGAACTTCGTGTGCTGTATTAGCAATTTGACAACTGGTTTTTATTCCAATTTTTGGTATACATATGATCTGATCATCGTTCCTGTTGGAATCGTTCTTCTGTTAAAAATAATTGCAGGCGGTGTGTTGGGAGATTGTCCACATTTTCATATCGGGAATAAACGAATAGGAACGTTATATGAATGTAAATAGTCATTTTTGAAATAAAAAAGGGCGGAATGGAAACTTCCGCCATCATCAAGAATACTTATGAATTGAATGACTTTTCATCGATTTTTCCATTCAAGCAATACTTCCAGCAAATGGAGAAAGATTTTTTGATTTTCAATGCTCTGTGTTTGTAAGCGAGTGATGATTTGGGACAGTGTGTATTCTTGAGAGTTAGGATTTGGGTGGATTGAACGAAAGAGGTCTTCTAAAGAAATCTCCAGAGCCTTAGCAACCTTTTCGATGCTTTCCAGAGTGGCATTCTTTTCACCTCTTTCCAATTGTCCTATATATGTAGCGTGTAGATTGGCTATATCAGCTAATTCTTCCTGGCTCAATCCCTTTTCTTTTCGAAAAGTTCGAATCCGCTCTCCAATAATCCTTGGCAATTCACTCATATTTTACCACCTCTTAGGTAACTGTAGCTTTAATCATTAAGCTTCCCAAGATACCATAGATATTCAAAATAAATTATGATATACTATAAATAGTATTTTCTGGGAAGGGACGAGATGCCTATTTTATGTAGCAACCATGTCGAATGACGTCGAAATGACTAGAATTTAGGCATATCCGCCCATGATTTTGTTCTTAAATATCTTGATCCAAAATGGAATTTCAAATGATGGTATAGGTGCAATTTATTTTGGTCCCAAAACAATCAGAATTCTTTTAAGGACAGCATAGAGATGCTGTAAGAGAAGAATGTTGGAATGATGTCTAATGAATGGGCAAGTGTAAGGATATGAAGTTGAATTTGATGGGCGGGAAAATGACGGCGCCAATGAAAAGACGGTTATAGTTGTTCTGTGATCGTGACTTCATTAAGTCACGGATAAAATGATGGATGAATTTTTTCTTCTTTTGCTCCTTTCTTTTTAATTTTCGCTAAAACTCAAGAGAATTTTTCTTTTCTTATCGAAGCAATAGGTTTAAAATGATCAAAGTATAAAAAATAATTTCTGGAATAATAAGGGTATTGCTAATGCAATGAACCATTTTGCAAAATCATTGAAAGTTCATTACGGACAGTCACTATTGTAAGACGATGCCAAACAGTCAAAAATCTTAATAAAAGAAAGGGTAAGGGCTTAAAATAATTGGATTAAAGGAATAACAATGATAAAACGAAAGTTCATGTATGCATTTATTTTGTTGTCTTTGTCAATCGTTTTGGTGGTGAATTACTATTCGTCTTTGGAATCGTTATGGATGCTTATCTTGATCCCTGCTGTTACGACCGTCATCTTATGCCCAACGTGGAAAGCAGCCATAACGGTTGGATTTTCAAGCTTCATTTTGATGGTGATAACCGAATTTGTATTTCATCGGGTACAACCTTCATTTCGGGATGCGGTTCATCTTATGATCACAGGAGCAGTGGAATGGATTATATTCATGACGGCTTCTTTTTTTCAAATCAGAACTGCAAAGATGATCGCGGAATTGGGAAATCTTGCATTAACAGACCCGCTCACTAAAATTTATAATCGCAGATATTTAGATTTGAATTTGGAAAAGAGCAGTTTGTTTCCAAACAAAGAACAGTCGATGACGTTGATCTTGTTTGATATCGACTATTTCAAAGCCATTAACGACACATTTGGCCACAATGCAGGAGATATGGTCTTAAAAAAAGTATGTAGAGTCGTTAAGGAAATCATTCGTGAATCTGACATATTTGTTCGAACGGGTGGAGAAGAGTTTCTGATTTTTTTGCAGGATTGTTCATTAGAACAAGGCATTAAACTCGCCGAGCGCATTCGAAAGACAGTGGAAGAGACGGACTTTGTATATAAAGACAAACGGATATATGTAACGATCAGTGTGGGGGTCTCAAAATACAGCAAAGAGAAAGACTTGAAAGAGTTTACGGAGAAAGCGGATCAGGCTTTGTATCAAGCAAAAGAAACGGGACGCAACAAAGTGGTTGTCATTTAAAAAAGAATGATTTTGAAAAAATGTTGAGATTGGGATCTTTGGAAGGGTAGTCAAATGATCTCCCATCTTTTTTTTTCTGTAAAAAGACGGGTCAGAAGGTAGACCAAAGTGGATAGTCTTACTTCTCGAAATTTCTTTGAGAATACGTTAGAAATATGGTCAAAACGTGAGAATCGTGTTTTCTGAATGAGAAAGTATTAGGAAATGGCTTTTTCTTTTCATTTGGTCGAAAAACATTTCCGGAGAATAAGCATCCTGTATTTTTGAAATATTCGATTATTATGTAATCTACAAAGACATGTTGCCTTTTTAAAAATATGGCAAATAAATTATAACAGTATATGGAAGAAAATAAAAAGAGAAAGTACTCGTTCATTTGTGCGGTCAACTGCAAAAAAGATCTCGAATATGGTCGAAAAGGCTGGCTCCAACCGAGTCAGCTTTTTTCTAAACATAGGTATTGGGAGTTTTTTACTGATCTTTTCTGAAGATGATGCTTCTTTTTGTCGTTTTTTCGAAAAATTCTAACGAAATCTGTTTTCAATGGTACAATATAAAAAACAAATGATTTACACGGCACGTTCGAAACGCTGACAGGAATTTTGATTAAAGAAGCAAAAGAAATCGTCAGATGGTTCATGGACAGTCCCCATTCTTTAAAAGTTTCGGAGGTGTTTTCGGGTGAAGATACGGCGGGAAGGGGTCAAAGAATTATGGAAACGCTTTATTTTTGAAAATGAATTAGATGATGAACTTTCTCCCATAGTGAAAGAGTCATGGATTCGATCAAAAAAATGGAAAGTCAACCCTTTTCAAGCGTTCGGTCCTATCAAAAAAATCGAAATCGAACGATATCAATCTCTTATTGATTGGGCCATGCCGTTAATGGAAGGGCTTTATTCCATCGTAAAGGGTTCCGGCTTTTTAGTCATCCTTTGCAACGAAAAAGGTCAGCTGTTAAAATCGATCGGTGACCCGGACACGTTGTTAATGGCTGAACAAATCGGTTTTGTGGAAGGAGCCGATTGGAGCGAACAATCCGTCGGCACCAATGCGATTGGCACATCCATTGTCATGGATCAGCCCATTCAAATTTTTGCAGAGGAACATTATTCCGAAATTTGTCAATCTTGGACTTGTTCCGCTGCGCCGATCCATGATTCAAAAGGCAATATTATCGGCGTTTTAAATGTATCCGGTCCTTATGAAAAAGTGCATCCTCACACATTGGGAATGGTCGTTTCAGCGGTTAAAGCGATAGAGTATCAAATGGCATTGAATGAAAATGCGGAAAAAAATATTATGATGCAAAGATTTCTTGAAGCGACCACCAACAATATGAAAGAAAGCATTCTCATCACCGACACGGAAGGAAACATTATTAAAGCGAACGAACAACTGAAGAAACTGCTGAATCTTGACCCATCCGGTTTGGAAGGAAAAAAGATCCAAGAAATTTTTACAAATCAAACGATCGTTTCCAATGGTCCCATCTATCTTCAAAATGAAGAACTGCATGTTGCAGTCCGGCCATCAAGAAAAAACTATCATGTTATGGTTGATAAAATCCCCATTTATAAAGACAAACAATGGATCGGTTCGATGATCATGATGAAAGAAATTCATAAAGTGCGTCAATTTGTGAATCATTTATCCGGAAATCAAGCCAAAATTACATTCGATGATATTATTGGGCAGCATCCCCTTTTTATTCAAAAAATTCAAGAAGCGAAATTAGCGGCAAGGACGGATTCAAACGTTTTAATATTGGGAGAAAGCGGAACGGGGAAAGAAATGTTCGCACAAGCCATTCATCATGAAAGTGATCGAAGAAACAAACCGTTCATTGCCATCAACTGTGGTGGAATTCCCCGTGATCTTCTGGGCAGTGAATTATTTAGCTATGTCGACGGTGCTTTTACCGGGGCCAAAAAAGGAGGAAGTGCGGGGAAGTTTGAACTGGCCGACGGCGGCACTCTGTTTTTAGATGAAATAGGAGAAATGTCTTTGGAAATGCAGGTTCTTCTTTTACGGGTTATCCAAGAAAAAGAAGTGATGCGGATCGGCGGCCATAAAGTCATACCGGTAGATGTCCGAATTATCGCCGCTACGAACAAAAATCTTCGCGAGGAAGTCCAAAAGGGGAGCTTTAGAGAAGATTTATTTTTTCGGCTCCATGTCATGCCCATTACCTTGCCCCCTTTACGAGAAAGAAAAGAGGACATCCCGCTTCTGATCCGCCATTTTATTGATAAACTGAGCAAAAAATTAAACAAGCCGTTTCCGGACATCAGACCGGATTTTTTGCAAGCACTACTTCAATACGATTGGCCGGGGAACATACGAGAATTGCAAAATATTATAGAAAGAACGTTAAATCGACAGACAAAGCCGGTTTTATCGGCAAAAGATTTGCCGGAGGAAGTATTCCATCTGTTTTCCGGGCAAAAAGAAGAAAAGTCGTTCATGCATAAAGAGGATATAAAAAAACAGGCTATTCTTCAGGCGTTATGCCTATTTCATGGAAATGTCACAAAAGCAGCCAAGCATTTAGGCATTTCCAGAAGCACGTTTTACAGACAAATGAGAAAATTTCACATTACTTATTAAAGCAATTGTTTCATTTTGTATCACATTGTTTCAATATGTTGCAACAAAGTGTTCCATTTTGGAACACTTTGTTTGAAAAATAAGAGTGAAAACGAATATCAAGGAAAAAGCGTTTCCATTTATTCCGGGGAAAATAATAAAATAATTCGTATTTTTCGACAATATGCGGTTTTTTTCTTATTTTTTGGCACATTTATTGCACTATCAACCAATGAAAGCGTTTTATTTCCGCAAAGGAGGAGAGCAAGTTGACGATTTCCAGGGAACATCTTATTTGGATGTATGAAACGATGTACAAGATTCGTTATTACGAGGACAAAATGGCAGAAGCTTATGCCGAAGGAAAAAATCCTGTCTTTAATATCGGTGCAGGGCCTGTACCGGGTGAAATGCATCTGGCAACAGGGCAGGAACCGGCCGCAGTTGGTATATGTATTCATTTAACAAAAGAAGACACTGTTTCGTCTCCACATCGTCCGCATCATCATGCCATCGCAAAAGGGGTTGATTTGAACAGAATGACAGCTGAAATTTTTGGAAAAGCGACTGGGCTCGGAAAAGGCAAAGGCGGACACATGCATTTATTTGATCCGAATGTGAAATTTTCTTGCGGAGGAATTGTAGGCGCCGGCATTCCACATGCATTGGGGGCGGCCCTTGCAGCGAAGAAAAAAGGAACGGATTCCGTAGCGGTGGCTTTTATTGGGGAAGGAGCTGCCAACCAAGGGGCTTTTCATGAGTCATTAAATATGGCGGCATTGTGGAATTTGCCTCTTATTGTTGTCATTGAAAACAATCAATACGGAATTTCTGTTCCAAAGTCATCATCCACATCCGTCTCCTCCAACGCTATAAGAGCCGCCGCTTATGGAATTCAGGGATATTATGTGGAAGAGAATGATCCGATCGAAATGTATAAAGTGTCAAAAGAGGTGGTAGAAAAAGCAAGAAAAAATGGAGAACCAGCCATCATTGAAATTGAAACGTACCGTTATTTAGGACATTTCCAAGGAGATCCTGAAGTTTACAGAGATAAAAACGAAGTGACTTTACTGAGGGAAAAAGATCCGATTGTCCGAATGCGCTCCATCTTATTGACAGAACACGGAATAGAAGACATGCAGCTGGCGGAATTGGAACAAAGAGCGAAGCAAGAAGTCGATGCTGCTTATCAGTTCGCGCGTGAAAGTAAATATCCTGAACCGGAAGATGCTTTAAAAGACTTATTTGTCTAATGATGGAAAGAAAGGAGCGGTCCAAAATGCAAAAAACAAAACAGCGTTTGTTATCAGGAAATAAAGCAGTGGCAGAAGCGATTCGGTTAGAGTTGGAAAGAGATCCGAACGTGTTTGTGATGGGAGAGGACGTGGGCGCATACGGAGGGATATTTGGAGCAACGGAAGGATTATTTCAAAAGTTTGGTCCTGAAAGAATCATGGATACACCGATTTCTGAAACCGCTTTTATCGGAGCGGCCGTTGGAGCTGCTGCAGATGGAATGCGGCCGATCGTTGAATTAATGTTCGTCGATTTCTTTGGTGTTTGTATGGACCAAATTTATAACCATATGGCCAAAATTCCGTATATGTCAGGCGGTCGAATCAAGCTTCCGATGGTGCTGATGACCGGTGTCGGCGGAGGATACAACGATGCTGCTCAGCATTCCCAAACCTTATACGCCACTTTTGCCCATCTGCCGGGAATGAAAGTGGTGGCGCCTTCGACTCCGTATGACTTGAAAGGCTTGATGATTTCCGCCATCCGGGACGATAATCCGGTCGTCTTTATGTTTCATAAAACATTGCAAGGACTGGGCTGGATGGATCAATTGGACGCATCCGTCGGACATGTCCCGGAAGAAGCGTATACAGTTCCGATCGGCAAAGCCAAAGTGGTAAGAGAAGGAACCGACATCACAATTGTGGGCATTCAAATGACGGTTCATCACGCTTTAGAAGCAGCGAAAAAGTTGGAGCAGCAAGGAATTCAGGCAGAAGTCATCGATTTGCGTTCGCTCGTACCTTTAGATCGCGAAACGATTCTTCAGTCGCTTAAAAAGACACATCGCTTATTGGTCGTTGATGAAGATTATTTATCATATGGCATGACTTCAGAAATTGCAGCCATTGCGGCAGAAGACGGTTTATATGATTTGGATGCACCTGTCAAAAGATTGGCCGTTCCGGATGTGCCGATTCCATACAGCCGTCCACTTGAACAATTTGTTTTGCCGAATGCCGATAAAATTTTTCACGAAGCCATCAAGCTAGTAAATGAATAAAATGGATTTTTCATACAGGAGGTAGCCATGTCAATCTCAGTTCAATTGCCTCGACTATCCGATACTCATGATGAAAGTTTGATCACCTTTTGGCATGTTTCAGAAGGGGATGAAGTCAAAAAAGACGATACGATCGTGGAAGTTCAAACCGAAAAAGCCGTTTCGGAAATTCAAGCTCCGGAGTCGGGGATCATAAAAGAAATCAGGAAAAAAAGAGGCGATACAGCTGCCATCGGGGATGTATTGGCCATCATTGAAACCGTCGAGGAAACGGTTCAGTCTGATTCAACAGAGGAACAGCAAAAGTCTCTACAAGACGTTCATGTAGAGAAAAAAGCGACCCCGCGCGTCAAAAAGTTGGCGAAAGAACTTGGGGTGGATTGGCGTCTTGTCACGCCCACCGGTCCTAACGGTAAAGTCACGGAAGAAGATATTAGGAACGCAGTACAAAAAAGCACCGATGAAAAGCCGTCCAACCGATTCTTTATCGCGGCTCCGTCTGTACGCAAATTTGCCAGAGAACACAATGTGAACCTTGAGGAAGTGACTCCGAGCGGGCCAAACGGAAGAATCGTAAAAAGTGATATTGAAGCGGTCTTGGCCAATCGAAAATTACAACAGGCAGAGGCGGAACAGGAAGCGGCGGCCGGCAAGGAAACAACGAATGAAGAAGTCATCCCGCAAGGCCAGCGAAGAATACCGCTTTCCGGCATACGAAAAGTGATAGCAAAAGCCATGGTTCATTCGAAGTCCGTCATTCCGCATGTTACTCATTTCGACGAGGCCAATGTCACAAAGCTTGTTTCCCACCGCCAAAGGGTAAAACCGTTTGCAGAAGAAGAAGGCATCAAATTGACGTATTTAGCTTACACAGTTAAAGCATTAACGGCCGTTCTTAAAAAATACCCGATGCTTAATGCTTCGTTGGACGATGAACGCGATGAAATCATTTTGAAGCATGAATACCATATCGGTTTTGCAGCGGACACCGATCATGGTCTTGTCGTTCCGGTCATTCGACATGCAGACAAAAAGTCGTTGTTTCAAATCGCCAAAGAGATCCAAGAACTTGCGAAAAAAGCAAGAGATGGATCGATCAAAGCCGATGAAATGACAGGAGCCACTTGCACAATATCCAATATCGGATCGGTAGACGGTTCTTGGTTTACTCCAATTATCAATCATCCGGAATCATGTATTTTAGGCATTGGCAGAATGGAGAAAAAACCGATCGTAGTTCATGATTCGATTGACATTGCTTCGATGATGGCTTTGTCCCTCAGCTACGACCATCGCCTGATCGACGGCGTTTTAGCTCAAAAAGCTTTAAATGAACTGAAAAAATATTTAAGCGAACCGGATTTGTTATTTGTTCAGTAAATACTTCATTTGTAGTTCCGGAAAACTGAAGTTTCATCAATGAAAATAAAACAGCAGAATGACATCTTCACAAAGGTTTAGGGACTGTTGTTCTTCATGTTCATTGAAAGGGAGACATATAT
Organism: Bacillus smithii; assembly: GCF_001050115.1. NCBI lineage: Bacteria > Bacillati > Bacillota > Bacilli > Caryophanales > Bacillaceae > Bacillus > Bacillus smithii. The sequence goes on from NZ_CP012024.1 coordinate 237,628, forward strand.
CTTTTCATCTATGAAACAACTAAAATTTTTCACGGTTTTTCAGCAACATTTCTTTTTTATATTGAATAAACAAAGGGGGCGTCACTTTTGAAAACGATTGAAAACGCTTATTATACTCATGAAGTTCACGGTGATTATGAAATCTTTGAACTGGGAGACTTTCAGTTGGAAGAAGGAGGCACTATTCGAGACTGTAAATTGGCCTACAAAACGTTCGGCAAGCTGAATGAAGCGAAGGATAATGCGATCCTGTTTCCCCACATGTATTCCGGAACCCACAAGGCGATGGAAATTTATATTGGAGAGGGGATGGCGTTAGATCCAAGCAAATACTTCATTATTCTACCGAATCAGCTTGGCAATGGTTTATCCAGTTCACCTCACAATACTCCGTTTCCATTTGGCCGAGGGGCTTTTCCAAAGGTGAGGATCAGCGATGATGTCCGGGCTCAACATAAACTGGTCACCGAAAAATTCGGAATCAAGACTTTGCAGTTGGTGGTCGGTTGGTCCATGGGGGCTCAGCAGACCTATGAATGGGCGGTGCGGTATCCGGAAATGGTGAAGCTAGCGGCTCCGATTGGCGGGACGGCTAAAAATACACCTCATGATTTTCTTTTTACCGAAACTTTAATCGAGGCAATCACTTCTGACCCTGCATTTCAAGACGGATGGTATGAAGATCATCAACAAGTCCACCGTGGTTTGCGCCGCCACTCCCGAATTTGGGCAGTGATGGGGCTATGTACCGAGTTTTACAAGCAGGAACAGTGGCGTCGTCTCGGCTTCTCCTCTTTGGACGACTTTTTGGTAGGATACTGGGACAATTGGTTTTTGCCGATGGATCCAAACAATTTGTTGTGTATGGCTTGGAAATGGCAGCGGGGAGACGTGAGCCGCAACACCGGCGGAGACTTAAAAGCGGCTTTAGAACGGATTCAAGCGAAAGTATATGTTATGCCGTTTGAAGAAGACATGTTCTTCCCTGTCCGAGACTGCAAAGCCGAACAAGAGATGATTCCTAACAGCGAACTGCGAGTCATTCCAAGCTTGTGGGGACACTTCACCATGATGGGATTTTTTGAAGAGGACAAAAATTACATCGATGCCCAGCTGAAGGACCTTTTGTCTACACCCGTTTGAGAACGGATGCAGAGCGGATTTTAACAAGATGATTATATAAGATGGATGAAAGTCGAAGAATCAGAGCAAAAAACAGCTCTGGTTCTTTTTTGATGTAAAGACCAGGGAAAACCACCTTTCTCACGAAAAAAACTGTCTGAATAAAGGAATGGAATAGAAATGACTCGTTAATGAAATGCACTTCTGTCAATGTAGTCAACAATGTTTGTCCAGTTGCTTTGGCATAATCTGTTTTCGATAAAAATTAATCATCTGGACAAAATAAGGGAGACGAAAAATGAGTAAAAGATGCGTGATGTGAATAGCGAACGAAAGAACGTTTCCATTATCTGAAAGTGTAAAACCTGTTATCATTCCATTTGTTTTCCATGAACCGTCTGTTCGTATAAACATGAGTCTTGCTGTCCGGTGTTATTTCGTTTGTTTTAACTCCCTTCTGTTCAACGTTTCTTGTTGAAGGGTCTAAGTCCATAGATATTGCTCCGCTTTTGACAGATGTGAATTGGGAAAGAGTTCCATTCTTTGTTGGCATCGTATGTAAACGGCGCTTGAATTTTTTCCATTTGAATGGATGTGAAAAACAACAATGGAAGAATCATTCTTGCAGACATGATTTTGAAACATCCTAACCTAAACAACCAATTTACACAAAAGGTGTTGTTGCTTGATGATCAACAAAAAGTTCGTCCTATGGTGTATCTTGATCATAGGTTGTTCGGTTGCTCTGTCGTTTATTTGTACAGTTTTCGTAAAAGCGAACGATTTGAATAGAGGCCGAAAGTTTTACGAAGAACACGGAAAAGCCATTTGGGAAATACCGACCAAACAGAAAGTCATTGCATTGACATTCGATGATGGACCTAGTTCAAAATATACTCCGCAAATTCTGGATATTTTAAAACAATATCACGCCAAAGCAACTTTTTTTGTGGTGGGGACCTGTGTAAAAGCTCATCCTGATGTAGTGAAACGAGAAATTTTGGATGGACATGAATTAGCGAACCATACATACCATCATTCCGTTTTTAGGGGGCTGAACGAGGAAGAAATTAGAAATGAATTAAGAAAAACAAAACAAACGATTACGCAACTGACTGGATATTCTCCTAAATTGTTTCGCCCGCCAGGAGGTTATTACAATGAAACCATTATTAATGTTTCGAACCAAGAAGGTTATACGGTTGTGATGTGGTCATGGCATCAAGATACGTATGATTGGAAAAAACCGGGCGTTCATAATATTGTAAAAAAGGTTTTATCTAACGCCCGAAATGGGGATATTGTCTTATTTCATGATAACGGCGGAGACCGTCGTCAAACAATTGAAGCACTAAAAAAAATTTTACCGGAACTTCAAAAAAGAGGATATAAATTTGTGACCGTATCAGAATTACTACAAATGCATCCGAAATACAGATATCTCGACTGGACGCCAGGGTAAAGAATGAGTCGGAGGACGGAAACGTCGCTAATCCGCACTCAAATTTTATTAAAGCAAAATTCATGTCCACGGCTCTCGACTGCAAACCTTTTCTAATAGTGTACTGTTATAAAGATTACATGCGGAAGAGAGCCACAAAACCATTATTTTTGAAAAGACATTTTATTATTTAACTCATGACTGAATTCACCCATCGAAAGAACTTCCATACGATGATCATAAAAAGACCATATCCAAAAAAAGAATAGGAATGTTTCCATTGATTATGATGAACAAACCACCCGAATGCTTCTGATTGTTTTTCAACAAATGACATTGCTAGACTTGCCATGATAATAAAAGCCCTTTTTTTCCAAATGTTTAACTTTTCCATAAAATATAGAAAACAAAAGGTGAAAATGGGCAAGCCGATAAGAGTAAATACAATGTTGATGGTGAAAATGGCTGAATAGGGTCTTAACGGAAAGCTGTACCACTCGTTTCCGACAAAATAAAGATCCAAATAAGTTCCTATCCATGAGGCGAACAAAGCGGTCAAAATATAGGCAGCAATGGTTTTGCTTTTAACGGAAAATGGCTTTTTTCGCGATAACCGCAAGTTCCATTTTTTCGATCGTCTCACAATATTCATCGGCAATCTCCCCGTTTATTTCTTCATCTAGCTTGTTGAAATAATCCGTAATCGTCCAGTCATAGAACCAATCTCCAATGTCTGCTTTCTCATGTGAAACGTTTTTCCATGCGTACTCTAATCTTGGACTATAGATTCGAGGGACCCCTTTTTGTATTTGGCCGTTTTTCATACGGCGTCGATAGGGCCGGCCCGGAATCGATTCACGAACGTCATGAAATAGGTGGGGCCAGTAATCTTTGCGAGATCCAGTGTGAGGGCAAGAAACGGCCCAACGAATGAACGTGTCTACCCCCTCTTTATTATAAAAAAGCAAGGAATATAACCGTTTTCCTAATAAAATCCGTTCATGAAGATAATCGAAACGTTGCAATGTTTGCCCCATAAGACCGATACTTCGCTTCTCATTTTCTTTATAGTAAGGAAACAAAATATGGTTTAATCGAAGAAAATCTTGAAGCTTAAACTCTATTGTATGAAAGACGTTTTTTTGAAAAAGGGCATTTTGAATGACTCGCTTTTCTAAATAGCTTTGTTCATTTATGACAAGAGCAATGGCGAGAATATAAGGGTCACGATATTTCCAAAAGTGGTTCCAGATCGTTTCCATAAAAGTAGAGACATGAAAAAAAGGGAGAAGGGAAAAAAGCGGTTTATTTCTTTTTATACTTTCTTCATAAAGTAAAAACTGCGGGTATATATCTTGAAAAATAAGCCAATTTCCACGTTCCAAAAAGGAAAAGAAAAATTGTTGTTCCTGTTCCGTTAATAAATGGGACAAGAGATCTCCTTTTAAGTCAGTCATATTCCAGCCGCCATTTCTGGAAACCATATGTCCCAAAAACGCCCAATGAATTTCCGGATGACGCAAATAAACATCCAAGTAGCTTTTCGTTCTGGTGATATTGTTTTGATTTTTGATTTCGGTTTGGATGAGTATTTGTTGGATGAGTTTTCTTTCCTCTATCGTTAAATCAGATTCATTTACCGCGGCCATTTTGAAACCTTTGCCCTTTTTCTTTAACTCCTCATTGATTTCAAGAAGAAATGGGGGTGTATTCCGTTTTTTCTTTTTCTTTATCAGCCCCAAAATGTCTCCCCTCCCTCAACAAAACATTTTGTTAAATGAAAGGGATGGCAAGTGTGACGTTTAGTGTTCCAAACGAAGTCCACTGAGTCTTGAATACATGGAAAATAGACAATCTAAAGAGGTCATACCAATGGAAACGAGATGTGTATATGATCATCTTATTACGTGCTTTGAAAATAAATGATGAAGACTTCATTAAAGCACAGCCGGCAAAATTCGGAAATAAAGAAATAAGGCAAACAGGAATTAAGAAACGTAACTGAGTGGGCAAAAGGGTAGGAAGCGTAGATAAGGCGAAAAACGTTCATCGTAAAATGGGAGGGCAGGACCAAAACAAGAACGAAGATCATTTTTTTAAGTCATCGTTGTCAATAAATGGATAAGGATGTTTAGCTTTCCCGTGAAAGGGTATTTGAAATGCAGTTCTTAGTGATTTAGGTTAGAGCGTTTTTATTGTTTTTCCGGAATCCAGCCACGGGGAAAGTTTACATCATTTGGATTAAAAATAAAAAATTGGAAATTATGTATGATATAATAAACTTGCACAGCTGCATGCAGGGTGGGCAGTGATTACTCCCTTGAAGAAAGGGGGGTATCACTGATGATGACGGTTTCCGATGCGTTGACGTTAATGATTTCGTTTGCGGCCTTAATCGTTGCCGTCATTTCTGTGTCGAAAGACAAAAAGTAACCCACCCTGCCGAGCCTAAGTAAGGGTGGGTCATATCCGCAAATACGAGGGCCACTGCACTTCTTGCAGTAAGCTGTGTATGCTAGGGCATTGGTGACCGCCAATGTCCTTTTTTATTTTATGCTATTCCATTTTATTATAATCATAAAACAGGAAAGATGACAAGAAATGACGCAGGTAAGGATGAATCCGTTTGTGTAGAAATTTTCGCTGTAAAAATAAAGGAATTTTCAACTTTTGAAGGATTTTAATTAAATCGCGATAAATGGAAAACCGAGTAGAAGGAATTTTTTTCGTTATATATCGCTTTGTGGTGCTGTTGATCGTGATAATTGAAAAAACAATATTCAAAAAAGATTGACAAATAAAAAACCACTTGTTACCATATTCCCAAGTAATCATATGAGAATTTGATAATTTGCTAGTTGTACAATTTAAAACCAACTCTACGACAATTCATGGTGAGAGGGATGTGAGATGGTGCCAAAATTTGTATTTAAAAATCATGTACTTACTAGAGGGATTTCATTGATCTGCGTGATCCTGCTGTTCATCCTTTGGACCGTGAGTACAAACTTAAAATGGATCGATCCGTTGCTTCTTCCGACTCCTCAATCCGTTTGGACGTCATTTGTGGAATTAATAAGAGATGGATATAAAGGGACTCCATTAAGTACGCACATTCTAGATAGTATGTACCGATTATTATTCGCTTTAATTTTAGCGTTTTTCACTGCCGTTCCATTAGGAATGCTATGTGGCATGTCAAGATACATACTCGCCGTATTTGATCCTATTATTGAATTTTATAGACCGCTTCCTCCTTTAGCCTATTATGCCTTGCTTGTTTTATGGCTCGGTATCGATGATCGATCGAAAATCGCCTTATTGTTTTTAAGTGCGTTTGCACCTTTATTTATTGCGACAGTATCGGGCGTAAGACGTATTCCGCAAGATCGGATCAACGGTGCATTATCTTTAGGCGCTTCCAAACTGAAAGTCTTTTTCTATATCATTCTTCCGTCTAGTTTGCCGGACATCATTACGGGTCTTCGCACAGCTATCGGTGTGACTTACGGTACATTAGTGGCTGCCGAAATGGTAGCGGCTACCTCGGGGATTGGATGGATGGTATTGGACGCAAGTAAATACTTAAGAAGCGATATCGTTTTTGTAGGAATTTTTATAATGGGATTCATCGCCATTTTTATAGATAGCCTCATTCGATTGTATTGGCATTTTCGATTCTCTTGGGTTGGAAAACAAGACTCATGAAGTATGATAAAGGAGGAAAATTCCGTGGCGTTTAAGAGAAACGTATACAGCATCTTAATTATCTTACTATTTAGTATATTTAGTCTTTTAAGCGGCTGTTCTAGTCAAAGTGCTTCTTCTCAAAAGGAGGGATCATCGGCTTCCGCTTCTAATAGCAGTGTGCCAAAAGAGATCCGATTGGGGTACCAAGTTTCTCCAAATGGAGAACTTTTAGCCAAGGCATTAGGGTTGCTGGAGAAAAAATACCCGAACATTCACATTAGATGGATTAAATTTGATTCGGGCAGAGATATCAATAATGCCATGGCAAGTGGGAGCATTGATTTTGGACTCGTTGGAACTCCGCCCGGATCCATTGGCATTGCCAGTGGATTGCCTTATAAAATTTATTATCTGCACGATATTATCGGCGAAAGCGAGGCGCTGGTCGTTAAAAAAGATTCCGGAATTTCCTCTTTAAAAGATTTGAAAAATAAGAAAATTGCCACGACATTCAGTTCAACATCCCATTATAGTTTACTGGGAGCTTTGAAAGAAGAGAAGATTGACCTTAAGAAAAATAATATCACTCTACTTGATATGCAGCCTCCTGACATTTATGCAGCTTGGAAACGCGGGGATATCGATGGAGCATATATTTGGCAGCCAGTACAAACGAAGTTGATTGATGATGGAGGAAAAGTCATCATTTCATCAAAAGATTTGGCGAAAAAAGGAATTGTCACGGGAGAATTTGGCATTGTAAGTAAAGATTTTGCGGAAAAATATCCTGAAATTGTAAAAGGATATATCTCTGTTTTAAATCAGGCGGTCCATTATTATCGGATCAAACCAGTAGAGTCGTCGAAAGTGCTTTCGAAAGAATTGGGGTTATCGCCTGAGGAAAGCTTAAAAACCATGAGACAAATTATATGGTTAGATGCTTCGCAGCAAAAGGAATATTTCGGTGATGCCAAGGAGCCGGGCAAATTAGCCAAAATCTTAAAAGACACGGGAGATTTTATGGTGAAACAGAAAAATATACCATCTTCCCCCAGCCTAGCTACTTATCAAAAAGGTCTACTAAGCAATTTATACAAATAACAGGAATGGAGAAGGGATATCATGGCAATTGCTTCGATCAAAGAAGATTCAGAGAGAGCTCAACACCGTCCGCTAATTGAATTGAGAAACATTAGCTTGCAATATGCCAACGGGAAAAACGATCTTCCTGTATTGGACCATATAAATCTTCGATTGGATGCCAATGATTTTGTTTGTTTATTAGGTCCGTCAGGATGTGGAAAATCTTCTTTATTAAATATATTAGCAGGTTACCAGAAACCAACTGCCGGTGAAGTCATGATCAACGATAAACCCCATACTCGTCCGAGTTCCGATGTGGGAGTCGTCTTTCAGCACCATAACCTTTTTCCGTGGATGACCATCGAAAAAAATGTTGAATTTGGTTTAAAAATGAAATCCGTGCCAAAATCAGAAAGAAAAAAACTTGTTTCCTATTATTTGCATCTCGTAGGGTTGGAGGCTTCTGCCAAGATGTTGCCTTATCAGCTGTCAGGAGGAATGAAACAAAGAGCCTCCATCGCCAGAACATTAGCTGCGGATCCACAAGCCATTTTAATGGATGAACCGTTTAGCGCATTAGATGCCTTAACTCGAGAAAACATGCAAATTCATCTTCTTGACATTTGGAAAAAAACAAAGAAATGCATCATTTTTATTACTCATGATGTCGAAGAAGCTATTTTGTTAGGAAAAAGGATTTTAGTGATGAACTCTCAACCGGGAAGAATCGTAGTCGATTTGCCGAATCCATTATCAAAATATAATCAATCAGTCGAAGAAATCAAACATTTAAAGGAATTTAGCGATCTGCGGCATTATTTAATTTCCGCCATAAGAGGTCATTTCAAAGCAAAAAACGCTTTGAATGAAATATTTTAGCTTGTTTGAAAGGCGCAAGCCAACAGCGCTTTTCAACACTCTCTATCTATTTTTATTTCATTATGAAAGGAGAATGTAAATGTCTGAAATTCACACGAATTTTTTAAGACCACTCAAATTTGAAAATCGCGATAATTATGTAGGTCCACGAATTTTACGCCGTCTGCCTGAAGGTGTAGAGGAGCGGCCGTACTCGTTATTTGAAGTCAAGCCGTTAACTCCCATCATAGGTGCTGAGATCATCGGAATTGATTTGAGAGAGCCGATTTCACCGGAGTTGCAAGCAGAGTTGAACCGGGCATTATTGGAATGGAAGGTTCTTTTCTTCCGCAACCAAAAAATCACGAGTGAACAGCAGCGGGCATTTGCCCGGTTATGGGGTGAATTAGAAGTTCATCCATTTTATCCTGTTGAAGAAGATCAATCTGAGGAAATTGTTCGCTTTTCCAAAGGGAAAAAAGAAACTGGAAAAGAAAATATTTGGCATACGGATGTCACTTTTCGCCCCAATCCTGCGAAAGCAGCGATATTAAGATTAATAGAAGTTCCTCCTGTCGGGGGCGACACGTTATGGGCAGATATGGCTGCTGCATATGATAATTTACCTGACGAAGTGAAGGAGCGTATTGATCACCTTACTGCCATTCACGATTTTACTCCTGCTTTCAGCGATTTATTGACACCGGAAGAGTTAGCGGTTCAACAAGAAAAATTTCCGCCTGTTGAACATCCGGTCGTTCGAACCCATCCGGAAACTGGACGGAAGACTTTGTTTGTGAATCCATCGTTTACGACTCGAATCGTAGGTCTGGACCCTGATGAGAGTGAAGAGCTGCTTCAGTACTTGTTCCGTCAAGCTCACATTCCTGAGTATCAGGTGCGTTTTCGTTGGGAAAAGGACTCCATCGCTTTCTGGGATAATCGTGCAACCCAACATTATGCGGTATCGGATTATTATCCAAATCCGCGAAAGGCTGAACGCGTTGCAATCGTTGGGGATCGTCCATATTAAGCAATATCATTGGAACAACGAATGGAACCTTTTTAGGTTCCATTCGTTGTGTTCTGATCACAATTTCCATCATGCACGGATTATTTCAACAAATGCGAAAAAAGTTTGACCAGGTCCGATTTTCAATCTCATACCGAAGCGCCAAGAACAAGATTTATCACGATTGCACATGTATTATGGTACCCTTCTTTGTAAAGGCATCAATATGATGAAAATTTCATAATATCCTTTCATGATATGTACTTCTGAAAAAGGGAGGTGAAACGTTTATGAGTTGGATTTTGCTTTTATTAGGAATTCTTTCGGAGGTTTTAGGCACAACTTCAATGAAAATGTCAGCAGGATTTACGAAGCTCATTCCTTCTGTACTCATGTTTGTATTTTATGGAGCCAGCCTTACGTTAGTTACATTGGCACTGAAAAAGATAGATGTAAGCATCGCTTATTCCATATGGTCCGGACTTGGTACTGCGATTATCGCCATCATAGGCATTTTATACTTCAAAGAACACTTTTCTTTCTTAAAAATGGTGGCCATCTTAATGATTATTGCCGGTGTGATTATCTTAAATGTCAGTGGAGAAGCGCATGGAAAAGAAGTCTCTTCAGTCCCTTCATCGAATCTACATATAAAATAATGAAAATGGCGAACAGGAATGGTCACTGTTCGCCTTTAAAATTATCCAACATACCTTTGCAAGATTCGATCGACGGAAGCTCCGTATGTTTCTCCAAACAGATTCAGGTGAACGAGCAAGTAAAACAGTTGATACAGCTCTTTTCGATCCTTATATTCAGGAGAAAGTGGCTGAATTTCGTTGTACGAGCGATAAAAAGCATTTGGAAATCCGCCAAACAATTCCGTGAAGGCAATATCCATTTCTGAATGCCCATAAAATACTGAAGGGTCAATGAGATAAGGAATTCCATGTTCGCCTGCCATCCAGTTTCCGCCCCAAAGGTCGCCGTGCAATAAAGAAGGCTGGCATGTTTGTGGTAGCCATTGATCAAGCGACTCTAACAATGCTTCCATTTTCTTTCGTCTATATGTTGGCATTCTTCCTTTTTGTTCTGCCAATTGAACTTGCGGAAGAAGCCGCCGTTCCCGAAAATAATCGATCCAGTTTTCATATTGTCCGTTTTTTTTGCGGAAGACGGCCAATGAAGCTATCTTCGGCTAATCCGAAATACTGACCGTAACATTGATGAAGGCGAGCTACTGCCTGACCTAGCAAAACCGGAGTTTGATCCGTTTCTTCACCTTCAAGCCATTCAAGCAACAGCAAACCATAAGATCCGTCTTCGGCTTCCACGCAATGATATACTTTTGGAACACGAACGACATTCGTTTGCCTCAGCAATTCAAGACCGGCTGCTTCACTTTGAAAAAAGCGAGGAGGAATACGCTCATTGATTTTGGCAAAATAGGAACGATGTTCACTTCTTACATAATAGGCAGCGTTGATATCGCCGCCGGATACGCTTTTGCATTGGACGATCGCTGTTTTGTCGCCAATTTGATCAAGCGCTTCTCGTAATATCGACGAAAGGTTCATACTTTTATTTCCTCCCTTTTGGCGAAAAGTGTGTAATCTTGTTTAAATGAAAGTTGGTGGAATGGAAACTGTCCAGAAAGGAATTTGATTGCTTTCTATTATACGAACAGAATGGTTAATCAGCAGATAATTAAAGATTTAATGGGTTTGTTTACAGTTTCGGGTATAAAAAAGAGAATAAAATGAACAATGAAAATAAAAATGATTGACATTTTATGCATTCAATAGTAAATTATAACTATAAAAAAGAGAATGGAATGAACAATTGGAGGTGTGGGTGTATACAAAAGTTTATATGTAAAAAAGATTTGCAAACAGAACGTTTAGATCCATATTATTATCAAATTGAATTGGAATTAAAAAAGAAATTAGAAAATAAGCAAACCATTCCTTTGCGGATGCTATGTGCAGAAATTACAGATGGAACAAGAAAAGTGAAAGAGTTTACTGATCATAAAACGAATATCCCGTATATCCGCTTGTCAAATATTGTTGATAATAAGTTGGAGCGAAAAGGGATGAAATATTTATTTGATTTAGATGGAATTGAAGGGAAAGCGATTGTTAGAAAAGGGGATATTTTGATTTCGAAAATTGTTTCGCTTCCTAAAATGACTCTTGTTGACGAGACATATGATGGAGCGGCTATTAGTCCTGATATAATCAAAATTCGTCCTGCTGGTCAACGAGCTAGATCCATATTGTTGAAGTTTTTTTCTTCACATATCGGACTGCTTTCATTAAAGAAAACAGCGGTTCCATCTGTATTACCGAAAATTTCAATTAAACAGTTAGAGGATCTAAATGTTGTAACAGATATGGATGAAGGTGGTGTCAATCAAAAAGCAGTTTTAAAACAGCAACTTTACAATCTATATGAAGTCGAATTAAATGAGGCGAAAATATCACTGCCTACAGAGTTTTGGGTCAAAAAACAAATTTCGACTGAACGATGGGATGTTGACTATTATCGTTATCAACAATCCGAAATGTTTGAACAGTTGAAATATAAAATCAAAAACGAAAGATGGGAAAGGTTAAAAGATGTCTGTGAAATAGTAAGACATACAGTTAGCCCTGCGGATTTTATGAATAAAGAAATTCGTTACATTGGTTTTAAAAATATTGATACAAATTCGCATAGTATTATTTCGACAGAAACCATTTCATTCGAAAAAGTAAGAAGTCGCGCCCGGTATGTGCTGAAAGAAAACGACATCCTGTTTGGAATCGTCGGACCGTATATCGGAGAAGAGAATCAGCCTTTGGCTTTTGTAACTAAAGAATATGAAGGGGCACTAGCGTCTAGTACCTTTGTGATTTTACGTAACTTTAAATATTCGACTGCATATTTGTTGTGGTGTTTGTCCCATCCTTTAGTACGATTCCAGTTAAGGGCTAAGCGAAGAGGACAATTGCAAATGATGATAAGTATAGATGATCTTAAAAGAATTTACCTCCCGGTTGAATCACCTGAAAAGATCGATTTGATTGAAAATGTGGTGAAACAATTCATTCCTTAATCGGAGGGATAAATATGAGGTTACCGTCTTTATACGGATTTTATAAATACTATTTCAATTATCCTTTAAAAGGGAAAAAGCATTATGCGCTAGCAATTCGAGATGCAGAAAAGCAAATTTTTGATGCTTTTGACTTGAGAGATGAATCGTATATTACGGAGTATGAACATGAATTGTATCCTAGACAACTTACAATTTCATTTTTAAAAAAATTGGATCAATTAATGAATGACCATTATGATCATCCTATTTTTGATCTAGATTATCATAGAAATGAAATTCACATCCCGAAGGAGTTGCTTACTGATCGTGTTCAACTAGATATTGACTTTGGGTACTTTTACGACCGTAATGCGGAAAAAATCATTCTACTTGAATATGGTAAATTAAATGATGTTTCTCATTGGATTCCGGTTTTCAAAACGTTGGTAACCTCATTTGAATTAACTTCTATGCTTCCAACAAATATTGAAACGATTGCATTTTGGGATTTATCAAAAGGACTCACTTATGAAGAAAGTTATAATAATGGAATTACTGCGCCTATTGAACAAGTTCTTAAAATTGCTAGAAAAATAGTGAATGAAAGAAGGAGGGGTTAAATGATTTTATATGAATATTTAAAAACCCCAAAAACGATTGACCAGCTTGTGACGATTGCGCATGAAAATGAGTTATATTGGAATCGGGAACAAATGGAGTTATTTGTGCGCTTAGATCCAAGTATCATTCAAAATGAAGCAGGGCTTTGGACAGTAAGACAAGATGAACGTAAGCAAATCATTTTGGCGGCAATTGAGCGGGCGTTGCAAGGCCGCCCGCTAACAAAAATTGATCCCGATGTTTTCGCTCAGCTCCCTGCTGATATGATTGTGCCGCAACGTGAAATTATTGATGTTGCCATTAGAAGCGGCAAATACGAATCACCGCGGGAAAATTTACTTCGTGTCAAACGAAAATAGGAGGAAACAGTATATGGAAACGACAATTCAACAAGTACAAGACCAATTAACAATGAAAGGATATGGCCAGTTCTCTGAACCTACTGTAAATGAAGAAGACGGAACAACGATTTTCACAGCAACAGGAGATGAGAAAGTCGTTTATGTAAAAATTTTTGAAAAAGATGCTGATTTATCATACGCTGTGCAACAATCGGCGCTCATTGAAGCGCAATATCATGAATCGGCTCCTGACTTTATTTGGGCCACGAACGGAGAGGTAAACTATTACGCCGACTGTATTGAATCTACGCCTATTGCAGAAATTCCATCTGTTGTCGATATAACAAAAAAAGAAAAGAAAAAATTAACAAAGCAAGAACTATGGTCGTTGGATATTTATTCTAGCCTACAAAAACGTTTTGATGATTTACACGAACGTCTTTACGGGCCTGCTGGTGCCGATAATATTAGCTCTACGAACGAGGCGATCGATGAAATAAGTAAATTGTTGTTTATGGAAATCTTCCGTCTTTATCACCCTGACTATGTATTAAAAGAAGGAGAAAATGCCGGTTTAAAATTATATGACATTTCAAAGCATGAGTACATAAAGCAGCATGGAAAAGAAGCGGTAAAACAAATCAAAGCGGCATTTAAAGAAATAAAAAATCATGACGATTATGTAGCGATCAACGACAAAGGTGAAAAGTGCTATATTTTTAACGAAGATGAGTATATTAAGTTGGAAAATCCAGCAAACTATGTTGCCGCGTTTGAAACATTCCAAGAGCTCGGTGAGTTCGAAGATGATAACGGAGTCGTTAAAAAGGCGACATTAAAAGATGTTACAGCCGACATTTTAGGGCGTCTATTCGACGTTTTAATCCGCGGTAAATACGATAGTAAAGTCGGTCAAGCGACGTATTTAACACCGCGTCAAGTAACTGAAGCAATGGTTGATATGGTGATGCACGATTTAACAACAAATCCAAAAGAAGCGGCTAAATTACTAGAAACGGATGAAAACGGGAATCCAACCTTTCGTGTACTTGACCCAACTTGCGGCTCTGGAGGATTTTTAATTAAAGCCTATGAAGCAATAAAAAGATACTTTACGAGAGAATTTGCTGGGATTCAAAAAGAAAAAATAAAAGAACATTTAGAAAAAATGAAAGAGCATAGCTTTGTTGGTGCCGATAAAACACGGAGCATGATTTTAAAAGCACGTTTGAATATGGCGATGCACGGATTGCCAAAAGCACCGATTTTCTGGGTAAGCGACTCTTTAATGACCGATTCATTGCAACCTGAATCATTTGATGTAATTATCACAAACCCGCCGTTTGGATCCGGTTCTGTATCCAAAAAAACAGAAGAAGGCAAAGCAATTTTAGAACGTTACACATCCGGAATTGATACAGATGGAAAACCGATGAAAAAGGGTTTATGTCTTGGAGCAAAGCCAAATAACAAAGGTGTTTGGAAGCAAGTCAATTCGACAGACCAAGCGGTATTATTTATTGACCGAAATTTGGAGTTATTAAAACCAGGTGGTTATTTGATTATGGTCCTTCCAGATGGAATTTTAAGCAACTCAAGTTATAAACATGTGCGTGAATATTTAATGGGCAAGAAAAATGAATTGACAGGCGAGTTTGAAGGCGGTCGCGCGATTGTGAAAGCGGTTGTCTCATTACCGACAGTGACATTCCAATTATCTGGTACAGGTGCGAAAACGTCATTCCTCTATATTAAAAAGAAAGAACACGAAAATGAAAAACAAGGACCTGTGTTTATGGCTGTTGCTGAAGAAATTGGGTTTGATGTGAAAAATAAAGTAGAAGTACAGCTTGGAAACGATCGGAACGATTTGTTGAAGATTGTTGAGGCGTATAAAAAAGGGATGTGAATCATCCCCTTGGATGCAGTTCCCTAAGTAAATATTTTTATGAGATCTCTATAAAATGGGGTACTTATGTCATAGCTTGGATTTAAATAAACTTGTTAGTTTAATAGTAGTAAGTCTTTAGAATAATAAAAAAGGGGTTTTAAGAATTGAAACACAAAATAATTTCAGAAGTACCTAGTATTGTTTGGTCTTCAGAGCTGGCTACCTCTAGACTAGATGCGACATATTACAGTGCTAATTTCATATATAATGAAAACAAACTTTCTAAAGTGACAACCAAAAGTTTAAAAGAACTATTACTAAAAGGAAATTATGGAATATTACCAGACAGCGAAGATTATTTAGAAAATAAGAATAGTGGAAACGGAATATATCTTATTAGAGGGACAGATTTAAGAGATAATTTTATAGAAATTGATTCATTAGTAAAGGTACCGGCTAGTTACTTAACTGAAAAGGCTAAGGTAGAAGATGAAGATGTCTTATTACTAATAAAAGGTGTAACTTTAGATAAAGAGTGGTCCGTATCAATAGTCAGTGGCTTAGATAAACCGGCGATTTTCAATGGTAGTATTTTTAGATGTAAATTCAATAACGAAGTTGACCCATATTTTATGACTATATATATGAGTACAGATTATTTTTTGAAACAAAAAAGAAGGGCTATTTCTAATACTGGAATTTATTACAATGACTTGGACATTATTCATTCTTTTAAAGTTGTTTGTCCTGCTCCTGAGATTCAAAGTTATATAGGTAACAAAGTCAGAAAAGCGGAAGAGTTACGGGAAGAAGCGAAGAGGTTGAAAGAAGAGGCTGAAAAATTGTTCAACGTTTATATAGATTTAAAAAATAATAATTCCAAATTTAAAGGTTTTAAAATACTAAATAAAAGCCCATTTGCAGTATTAGTCTCTGCGGAAAATATAAATGAAAGATTAACTTCAAATTCATACAATGAACAATACTTATCAATCAATTCCCTAAAGTACGAAAAAGGATATTTATTTACCCAATTACAAGATATTGCGGAAATAAGTGCGATGATAGGGTGGAAAAATTTAACAACAAAAGATTATGTTAAAGATAATGGTGTTTATTTGTTAAGGGTGCAAGATATAAAAGATGGGTATATAAATATTTCTGAAGATACAGTTCAAGTTTCTAAGGAAAAAGTCGACGAACAGCCACAAATTCAGTTAAAAGTAGGAGATATTGTTTTTTCAAAAGATGGTTCGTTAGGATTTGCAGCAGTAGTGTCGGATAATATGTATAACATTCCAATATGCGCTGGTTCAACATTAGCACGTATAAGATTAAAAAAAGATATAAATCCTTATTACTTAAAATTGGTACTTAATTCAGAATTAATCAAGGCTCAGATTTCCTACTTTCTTTCTGGAATTGCACAACCTCATATAAACCAAGAATATATCAAACAACTTGAGATACCTTTACTAAAAAAAGATATTGAATTAGAAATCGGACAGAAGGTACAGAAATATGAAATTAACATACTGAAAAGTAAAAAACTTATTCAGGAAGCCAAACAAGACGTCGAATACTTAATCGAAGGCAAGTTTGATGAATCGAAAATCTCTGAAGGAGTGTAAGGACACTCCTTCTTTTCTAGGAGGTGAATAGGGTGGATTTGAAAAAGTTACATAGTCACTTAGAGAAGTTATATCACTATGGTGAGACCGTTTATGTGGCGGAGCTTGAGCCGTTTGTTGCGAAAGGTCTCTTATATGTAAGTAGGAAGAAGGCAGTGATTACGAACAATTGGATTGCGTTTGTGAAGCGTTTTCCGAATCAAACTGATTTTCTTCATACATTGTTTTGTTTTGATGAGGATTATCAACAATATTTATTAAAAACGTCGTTGTTAACGGTATTAAAAATGCGTGAGGCTGAGGATATTGATGGAATTGTTGATTTCGTTCATAAAATGCCAAAGTTTCCAGGGGAAATCATAAAAATATTAGATGAGTTGAAACATGGTGAGCGGTACGAAACGAAAGCTTTAGAGCAGCATGTAAAGGAAGTCGAACCTCTTTTTCGTGAGCACAATCATTTGATTTTTAACGGGGCACCGTATTATCAGCGCATTATTTACTATCTAGCCCATATTCAGCAGTATCAACAAGAAGAGGTTGAACAAGACGAACCGCTCGGTACAAAAATTGATGAACAATGGGCAAAAGGGCGAAAAATAGCTGCTAACTTGCAGTTACTACCGTTAAAAGATGAACCGCTTGCTGTATTAGCCCCGCATGAGCCAAATATCTCATTAAAGAATCCGTTATTCAAACATATTTTCACGCACCCTTGGAACTTATTTATTTTCCTTTGCTGCGTTGTTCGCGAGCAGACGGAGGCGCAAGGGATGACGACAATTCGGTTTCATGCGGTGAACGACGAAGTTGACGTTATTTTAATGTCGTCAAAAAACCAAGAATATCGTTACGGAACGATCAATGATTTCGTTTTAGAGTTTTGTAAAGTGAGCAACTATCAACTATTCCCAAACGAAATCGCTCGTTTAGAAACAATATTCCATCTTTTGCATGATCGCGGTTTTTTAACGATTGTCGATGAAGAATATCGCATTCCGAGCCATATTGAAGATGAGTTATACAATACAAGTTTGTTTATTTCGCTGATGGCAGGAAGCAAACAGCTCCGCCAGCGGATCGAACAGTGGATTGATGAATTGAGGGACAGAGGATGAAGCAAATCAAACTATCGATTGAGCGATTTTGGATTGAGCCGGGAAATTTTGAGAGATGGTGTGAGTTGTTATCGCGCATTCCCGAAAAAACCGAAGCGCGCTCAATTAAGGAAATAGCAAAATTATACTTAGGAAAAGATGTGGAAGAAAAAGATAAAAAGCTAGACCGTTCCAAAGAATTATTTGGGCTACATGGTTATGAATACGCAAAACATTCGCGGAATTTTGAAATTAAAGGTGTCCATTTCCTAGCACGAACAGATGATGGATGTTTGATTCGTACAAAGGAAGCAAATGAACTTGTAGCTGCGTACGAACAACAACACGGATGGGAATTGTTGCTTGCAAAACAACTATTGCGATATTCGCCAAGAACACGAGTCATCATGCATTTATTGTTGAATGATGGTTTATTTGAAACAAACGCTCACTCGCTCGAACAGCTAAGCAAGTGGACATTGCGATTTGCCGATGCTCTGTATCATCCGTTTTCAAGCAATCCAGATCTTAATGATATGAACTTTCTTCTTCATGCTTTTAAAAATGAAGCATTAGGGAAAGATTGGCGTGACATTCTTGCTCAAGAAGAAATTGAATTAGATGAAGATTGGATGTTTGTTGGCTCAAGCGGTAAAGAGCCGGCAAAAACAAATATTTCTTCGTTTATGCGCGCGCCGATGCAATTATTTGCTTATTTAGATTGGTTTATCGAAACTGATGTCGGAATCATCATTTTAAATAAAGAAAAGATGTTGGAGCATATCGATTCACATTTTTTATTTTCATTTACGAACGTTCAGAGTATATCAGAAATCGAATGGTTAAAGAAAAAAGTGAACGAAGAGCAGGATGATCGCGGTTTTGTTGCGATTGAACCGTTACTTCGTATGCTGATGGAGCGTTTTTATCCAACATGGGAACAAGGGCTTGCGCGCTTTGTCGATTATTATATGACAAAAGGTATTCGTGAAGGTTTGTTTTATATTGCTGATTATGAATCAGGCCAGCCGAGACATGGAAGGGGTTATTTAGGTAAACGAGAATACCAATTATTAAAACTTGAATTTCAACGATAAAGGGGTTGAAAAGATGAGTAAATCTGTCTGGTTAAAAGATGGGGTTTCCACATTTCCGGTTCAACAGCCAATGGTCGGTCAGCGTGAATTTTATGATGCGTTTAAAGAGTATTTACAAGATTTAAAGTCAGCACCAATGGCGCGAGTTTTTACATTGATTGCTAAATGGGGAATTGGTAAATCGCGTATTGCTTATGAATTAGTGAGCGAAGCGCTTGGAATTGATAAAGGATGGACGATTCGTGACCAATCAGGTCAACTGCAAAAAGTCCGGTTATTAAAGCCGGATTTCGCTGACGGCATTTTACCTATTTATATCCGCTATGAGCAAATGCATGAGGATCTTCTTTATGGGGAAAACTGGGTCGGTTATGGAGCGTATGTAGCGTTAGCAAAATTAGCGGAACAACAACCTGCCCGCACGATTCAAGGTTCGATTGTGAAACATATTCAAGATCATTTTCTTCCGCTTGGTTTTTCACGGGCAAAATTGGCAGAGGCAATTGAGTTAGGACAACATGAAACCGATGATTTACTGCAGCAGCTTGATCAGCTTGACCAGCTTGTCCAAAATGGTTTAGCTTACCTAAAACAGTTTGGTATTGAGCATTTAATGGTTATTGTCGATGAAGTGGAATCGGAATACGAATTATTTATGGATGGGATTCAAGAACAAAGTGAAGAGCGGAAAAAGAAACTAGACGGTGATGCGATTAAAGTGATCACATCAGCGATTAAACATGAAGATAGCCGCACTCGCCATCCAAATGTTTCTTTCTTGCTACTTTGTTCTCCGGCAATTGGCGATCAAATTAAAGCGCTCGAGGCGCTTGCTCGTCGTTTAGATAAATTAGAAATCAATCAAAACTCCTATGCAGATATTAGCGATTATATCGCATCGTTACAACAAAGTGGGAAATTGCGTGAATATCCTGCTGGGCTTGTTGAAGCAGCTTACACGATTGCCGCCGGAAACTTCGGTTGGCTAAATGTAATTATGGCTCATTGTGATCAATATCTTGAGCAGCACTCAGACAAGGAAACAGGTGAAATTTTACAAGACTTAGCTTATTCAGTGCCGCGTTTTAAAGAAAGTTTAATCGATCATTCACAGCTAGATTACATTGATACAAAGCCGGTGCATATTCCGTTTGTGAAAAAAGCGTTATTGCGGCAGCTACCATATCCGAAAGATAGCTACAGTGCCGAAGAACAGCAGATTTTATTATCTGCAAAACATATTGAAGGCATCCCGTTATTTAGAGAGTTTGCCGCTTTGCCGCTTGCGAAAAATGATTTAGGTTTTTATCTTGTGCAAAACAAATATAAAGCTGAATCCGATCATTTATTCGTAAATGAAACGACAGGTGAATCATTTAGTTTAGATGTCCTCTTGCGCAGTCTTGAAACATTCTCAATTAATGCACCTAAAGGTTCTTTTATTGTCGGAAAAGAACGGGAAACGTTTTTAGCCCAAGTACGCATGCTTTATCCGAAAGACGAAGTCGTTGAAGCGGCGGAGCTTTTATATACGTATCTTGAGCAACGAATGAAAACAGAGCAATTCGAAACATATATTGGTCCAAACTTTGCGTTCCTTGAGCGGTTAAATCGCCGCTATGCCGTCAAAACCGGGATTGCGAACTATTTATTAAACGAAGAAAAAGATCAACAGCTTCAACAACATTTAACCGAGTTGGCGAAACAATATGATAAAGATGGAGAAATTCAACGTCTTCTTCTTGGTTTTGCAAGAGCCATTGAGCAAGACTATCCAGACGTGCAAACAATTCAAGTAAAAGGAAATAAATGTGGGCTCCGTATAAAAGTAACGAATCATCTATATTTAGGGGTTCATCCGAAAAAAATTGTCGACATTATTTGGGCTAGCAAACTAGCTTCCTTGCACGATCTTGTTGACAGCAAATTACTAGATAGCGGAAATCACCCGATTATCATTTTGGCACCGACCGCTGATGCGGAAACAGAAATCGATGATATAAAACGAAAGTATGAGCGGCTCGGACGTTGCTTGCTCTTTTTCCAAGTGACGAATTTGCAGAAGAAGGTATTAGAAGCGTTATCGGTTGAGCGTGAGATGATGGATATCCGCAAGTCAGCCCATCAATTAGCGCAGCCATTCCGCGCAAAAATTCGTACGATTACAGATGAAATTACAAGAATCGCACGAACTTGGTTTGAACGAATCGATAAAGAAGGATATATATTGCGCCCAATTGTTTTTACAAAATCAGAAGAAGACTATCTTCCGGTATTAGCGGAAGGATATGCGAAAATGATTATTCACGATGCAACAATTGCCGAACTAGGGGCAAAGCAAGGCGTAAAATTTATAGACAGCGAAGATTTTACTCACTTTCAACATGCTTTAAAAGCGACGAAAGTTCCAGCTAAATTAGATAAGGACGGTTATCGAGGTACGGGCTTATTTATTCAAAATCACGAAAATGATCAATATGAAGTGCAAATTCCAAGTACGTTTGCCTCTTTAATGTCGTTTATTGGCCATCGTCGTGTAACATATAAAGAAATTGAAGATGCGTTTTTCTTTAGCTCTGTGGATGCCATTAAACCGCCAAAAATCGTTGAGCAATGGATAACGTTTATGCAAGCGCTAAAAGTCGTGAGAACCATCAACAATACTCATGTGGAAAATGTTACTTCATATACGTTGGAAGCGAAAAGAGATAAAATTGAACAGTGGTATGAAAAAGAATACGATCAACTCGTTGATCAGTTCAAGGAAACGTTTAAAGGACCTCGACTCGATTTGCTGAAGGGATATAAAAGACACGGAAGCTTAAGAAAAATTAACGAAGCTTTGCATAATATCGATTTAAAGCTATTGCAAGTTCATACAAACAACCACCTTATTATTTGGAAAGAGCAATTAAGTTATTTACAGCAATTCCATGATGAGTGCAACTTCATTTTTGATGAAGAAAAATGGAATACACTTCAACCAAACGAGCGAAACTTTGAGAATCTCACATTAGATGGAAAAGATATGCCGATTTGGAAAAAGATAAAAATTGTACAACAATTTCATGATTATGTGTCAACGATTCAAAAGGACATTCTTGCAAAAATTCAAGAAAAAGTAGAGGAAATGAAAAACACAAACGAGTATAAAGGTTATTATATACCAATTTCACCGTTTACGTATGTACTTGAATTATATAAAAACGAAATTGAAAATGCGATGAATCATGTAAAATCTTCGCAACTGCGAACAATGATATCAAATGAAGAAACGTTGGCACATCATCTGTCTCTAGGAAATTATAAAGAAGCAATTGATCGGTTAAATATCATTATCTCACAAATCGGCTTAAAGAAAGTGGAGCATACAAAGGTAGATCGGAAAGAGAGAAGCGGTATTATCGGCCGTTATTATGATTTAAAAGATAAATTTGTACAAATGGTAGACCTTTTTGTAGAATCAAAACCGAAAGTCGAGAAATGGATTGCTTATTATGAAAATAGTGATGCCGATGTGAAACGTGAGGTAGGGATTGTTGAGCTTTCCACACTATTTGACAAGTTAACCGTATTTTTAGAATCTGGTTTCGAAGAAGAGGTTGACGATATTTGTATCGCAAAGAAAGAAAATGCGATGACACTTATTGATGAAACGGAAAAGTTGTTGCAAGAACGAAAAAACGATATGACGGATTTAATTGCCCAAGTAACAAAAGTGGAAAATACAACAAAGAAAAAGCGAAATCAATATTTCGATGAGTTATTAATTGATGCGGTGAACCGCCTGTTCCGTCTGCAGCATCAACCGCTATATCAAGCAGACTTAAGTGCACCGATTCAAGAAGCGACTTATAAAGAAACAATAGATAAAGTACAGATGGAAATGAAACAATTAGAAACATATGCCCATCAGTTTTTTGAGGAACATGCCAAATTTGTGCAATTTGAGTTTTATAAAGAAGTGGTTGACCGCAAAGGAGAGTTAGACTGGACTAATTACCAAAAAGAAAAAGAAGAGCTTGAGCAAATCGGATTGATTCGGACAAAAGTGGAGGTTCTCTAATAATGTCGAGTTTGCAAATTTTAAAACCATTCGCAAGACGGACAGAGTATAAAATGTTGCGCGAATGGTTTGATGTGGAAGAGGAAGATGTCGGAGAGTTACGGTCAGGTATTTGTGTGATTCCAGCTATCATTCTTTTAAAAATGTCAGAAAGCGATCGTTCGTGCCTTATTCAATGGACAAAAGAGTGGGGAAACCAACTAATGGTTTTCCCACCATATCTTAATTTGGATATTTCATCTTTATTGCAGCTGAATCACTCGTTTTCCATTAAAGAAATGAATGAATGCATGTATGAAGGAGTTCCGGTTCGTGAAGAAATCGTGACTAACTTAACTCCAGAAATCCAATTACCGACAAAACAAACGGTTGCCGTTGACTTTTATTACGACACAAGCAGCGGCTGCATTACAATCACGACATTGCCGCTTCTTGATTACCGGTTGCTTGAGCAACGTGAAATATGTCAACGTCTATTTCAATCGTTAATGCACATCAATGAAAGAGATACAAAAGATGAAATGAGCGAAGAAAAACAAGTGATGTTTAAGCCCGTTCATCACTATTTACTTCTTCTCTCAGCAGCCGACGTCATAGAACGAAAACAGATCGTTCCATTAATTCAAAAGTTTTTCTATTTAGAAGTACGCGAAAATGATGTGAAAAGTGCTTTTGCTGAGCTCGAAAATTTACATTATATTCATTCAGACGGAACCATCACTGAGAAAGGGCAACAGTATATTATGGAAAATGGTTATCGTGCATTTGTAAGAGAAATCATAAAGCGGAGGAACGACGATGGAGAATGGTAAAACGAAACGGGATACCGCGATTGCCAATAGTTTAGTAGCGAAAATCCAGTTAGGGTTGCCAAGTACGGTTACGAAATTAAGCGCGAAAATGCGTTTTATTGATCATATTGCTCCGAAACTTCGCAACAGTGGTGTCATTCGTCCCGTTGAAAAAAAATCGCCACTAACGATTCGGGTATCGGGGGTTGCAACAGCAAGTAAAACAATACCGGCATTTGGCGGTATTTTATATAGTGCTGGTGCCGTTCGTCAAGATTTATACATAGAGGAAGGCTCTGTGTACGAAACATTTCAAGATAGCCTCGTTGACATTGATGAAGCGGATGATATCGATGTTACTAAAAAAATAAAATTTATTCATATTACGCAAATGTATGATTTGCTAGAAGAAATGGTGCAAGAATCCACTCCGCCGCAAATGGTAATCGTTGATACACCATTATTGTTAGAACGTTCCGATGCACCGTTAGAATCACATGAACAGTTATTGAAAGATTATGAGCAATGTAAAAAACGAATAGAACAATTTTGGTCTATGTATCAAGATAAAATGTACCCGTTTAATCCTCATGGAATTCAATTAGTCTCTATTAGTACGAAACGGTTTGGTTCAATCTTTTATGGGCTAGCAGCTGTAGAACGAGAAAAATATATCATTGATACGGTTCATTTTTCTAAATTACAAGATATTGAGGAGTCTTTTTATAAGATTAAAAAAGTAGGTGTAAAAAAATTACTCCACGGTATTTTAACGCGTCGAACGAGAACGGCAGCTTATCAATATGATATTTTAACTTCGGACAATCGCCTAGAACCGGTAAAAGTAAGAGAGCTTGGGCTGATCAACTTTCATTTACGAGCTGGGATGAGAACAATGCCTTTACTTGCGGAAATGATAGGGAGCAACAAAGATTGGGATTCAAAGGCCATTGATGAATTAGCCTCCTATATTGTTTCACTTTTTACAGTGGATCAGCCAAAAGCACTTCCACTGCCGCTTTGGTATGCTGAGTATACTTTAAAGCCGATTCGAAATGGTGCCATTCTTCATTATTTTAAAACACAGGCACGCGAAATGATTAAAAAGGAAGAAGTAGAAAATGTTTGGACCGAGGAAGTAGACTTTTTCGGGGAGGATGAATAATGAGTCAAGAAAAATATATCGGTAAACTGATAGGGAATACCGGAAATCCGAATGATTTAAAAATGGTGCTTCAAGATAGCTTTTCCGCACGCCGTGGAGAGTTTGTGAAAATCTTACATCAAGAACGTCCAGATGAACAACCGACATATGTTCTTGGGAGAATTACCTCTATTTCTCGCAGCAATATTTTATATAACAGCGATCTTGGAGATGGGTTGAATTCGATCGAATTATTACCCGGGACACAAATGACTGGAGAGACCTTATTTGCTTCCATTGACCTTGTCGGTTACAAGGAGCCAGCCACAGGACAAATTCGCATTCCGCGTCGACCTTTAGATCCGGGAAGTAAAGTATATGGTGTTGATTATGAATTTCTTTCTAAGTTTTATCAATTTGATGAAAATAAAAGCATTGCGATTGGCAACTTAATCGGTTATGAACGTGGGGAAAATATTGTTCCTGTTTACTTGGATGTCAATAAATTAGTGACAGAACATTTAGCCGTTTTAGCGATGACGGGCTCAGGAAAATCTTATACGGTCGGCCGTATCATCGAACGACTAGTGGCGCAAATGAATGGAACGGTTGTTGTGTTTGATACACACGGTGAGTATGGAAAGGCATTTGAAAAAGGGGATATCCATTTTAACACGAATCTAGATTATATTGAAGACGAAAAAGATCGGGAAAGCATTTTATTTATTCAAGAACGTTTTCGTACTTTACAAGCGGCAGGAGGCGGTATTCATGTGTATACGCCGCAAATGGAAGAGTTTGATTACAAATACGCTGGAAAGAATAAACATCTTGCGTTGCAATTTGATCGTTTTGAAATGGACGATTTCGAAGAGATTTTACCAGGCTTAACAGAACCACAACAACGAGTACTCGATGTAGCGATTCGTTATTGGAAATATAAATATCCACATCCGCCTCGCGATATTAAAGATTTACGTGAGTTGCTTTCAGGCGATTTAGAAGAATTGCGGAGTTGGGATGAAATAACCGAGGCAGAAGCAAGAGCTTTAAGTGGTAGAAGTGCTGCGGTAGCTTCGATGAAATTAAATCGCGTCATTAACGAAGCGCGAAGCTTTTACACAAAAGCGATAGGTGAACCGACGGATATTTATAAATTAATTGGTGAAATGAACGAAAAATATGGGCGATTAATTATTATTGATTTGCAAGGATTGTCAGACGATGCAAAGCAAATTGTCACGGCGCTTGTATCCAGTGAAATTATGCGCGCAGCGGCAGATAAACAACGTCCGATCCGTCCTTGTTTCCTTGTATATGAAGAAGGTCATAACTACGCTCCAGCAGGTGCACCAACGATTTCAAAAAAAATTATTAAAAAAATTGCTGCGGAAGGTCGTAAATTCGGGGTAGGTTTTGCTATCGTTTCACAACGTCCTTCTAAATTGGATGCAGATGTCACATCGCAATGCAACACGATTATTACTATGCGTCTAAAAAATCCAGATGATCAACGTTTTATTACGAAAACCTCCGATATGTTGACGAAAGCCGATATTGATGAACTTCCATCTTTATCTACAGGAGAAGCGTTAATAACGGGACGTTCGATTCCAGCTCCACTATTAGTGAAAGTTGGAACAAAAGCGTTAGTTCATGGTGGTCAATCGCCGGAAGTTGTCAAAGAATGGGGCGTATTCGGTGGATAAAGAACGATTAAAGGCAAAGATAATTGAAGAATTTAAGACTGGAAAAATTCGCAATTCACTTTTTCCGATGCTTTCCATTCATGGGATTCGAGATTATTCCGAAACTGTTCATTCAGCAGGACTGAATTATATAACGGAAATAGGAAAACATATTGAAGGAGTAACAGCATTATCTGAATGCCCTGTTTATCCAATTAACCAACAATATGGTCATAGCATCACACGAGAAGTTCGACCAGATTCTGTATGGTATCGTCAACAAGACATAAAGCCCATTCTTGTTTCAGAGTTTGAACGATTTGAAAATTCAAAGGGCAAAAATGATAAATTAAGAGAGAAGATAGAAAATTTATTATTAGCATATCATCAACTTGGTAGCGATTTACCATTGATTCTTTTTATCTACTGGTCTTACAGTGGGGCTATTCCGAAAAGTATTGATAAATACATTAATATTTTTGATAAAGGGTTCACGTTGCCAAACGGTCGCTTTATTCCAGGGATTAATTCGTTTGTAACCGACTATCTAGTTTTTCAAGCAGTAGCAAGCGGAACGAAGAAAAATCTCACCATAAATGAATGGATTCAAGTGAGGTAACAATCATGGTCCGTAAGCGTTATTCTATTCAACCAAAAAAGGATATGAATATCGGGGATAAATATATTTTGCAAGAAATGATAGGGGAAGGGTCATATGGATATGTATGGAAAGCCCTTCGATGTGAAGATGAAGAAATCGTTGCATTAAAAATCCCGAAAAGCCAAGAGCGTGGTGATGCAGCATTAACAGAAGGAGAACGTCTTATTGGCGTTTCCCATGAAAATATTATCAATATTTATTGGATGGGAAGAGTAGACGGTTACTTTATCATTGAGATGGAATTGTTTAATGGAAAACCGCTCTCACAAGAGTTAAATGAAGAGAGAATCAGTCATCTACGCACATTTCAAAAAATGTTTGATATTTTTGATCAAGTACTAAATGGTGTTGAATTTATGCACTCCCTACGCATAGCGCATGGAGATATCAAACCTGACAATATTTTAATAAATGAAACGACTGTAAAATTAACGGACTTTGGAACGAGTCGATTGATTGACGATATTTTCGTAAAAACAGTCGATGGTGCGGGAACATTTGCTTATATTGCCCCTGAAGTTCTCCATTCGCAAAAACGATATTTAAATTCTGATATTTATTCCTTGGGGGTTTTGTTATATCAATTATTAACAGGAAAGACCCCACATGACACATATTTTAACGTGATTCACAATGTCCCTTTTCCAAAACCAAGAGAATTGAACGAAAGTATTACTCCTTCGATGGAAAAGTTAATCATGAAGGCGTTAGAGAGAAATCCGGAAATACGATTTCAGTCGGTTACTGAATTTCGCACAAAATTTAACGAAGCGGTAGAAGAACATTTCAAACAACAGCAAGTTAAAAAGTTTATTCCTCGTGCATCATTAGCAAGCAGACGAGATCCATTGGAATTAGCAATATTGAATTGTAAACTAAAAAAATTTACATTGGCGGAAAAAATTTTAAAGACGGAAATTACGAATGGAAATACGATGCCAGAAATCTTATTGCAATTGGCATATGTATACTATAAAAAAGGACGACTATTTGAAGCATTGCGGAAAATTGAAAATATTGAAGGGGTAACAATTGAGGAAACACGCCAAGAAAGTTTTGATTCAGCTGTAAAAAATCTTAAAGCAAGAATTTTCTTAGCAATGAAAAAGTACGAGGAAGCGTTGCGTCTATATGAAGAATTGTATCAAAATGAACCAGGAAATTTAGATTATCGTTATAAATTAGCGTTATGTTATGGAGTGTGTGGACGGGAAGAAAAAAGCATTCAAATATTAGAACAGATCAATCAAGAAACCCCGGGCATTTGGACTGTCGTGAAAAAACTTGGTCAAGCGTACGATCAAAAAAGAGACTACGAACGGGCAAGAGGCTATTTTAAATATGCCTTAAAACTAAGGCCAGATGATGAGTACGTAAAACAGAAGTTAGCCCTTTATGAATATTATTTGTAAAAAAATGATATAGTTGAAATGAATTATAATAAGAGGTGAGTAAATTTCGATCAGTGGTAAGATTGTTCACTTAAGAAGTATGAGTGTTGATGGCAATTAAGAAATGTAGTGTTTGGCAATTAAGAGTTTGCATAAACTAGTGCATATTCACCGCTTTACATGGAGTGGCGGGTCTGATAGGCTAATCTGCCTAGCAAAGCCATACGGACCGCCCCTTTGCGATGAATTATACCCGCAGAGGCTCCATGTCAAGCGACTTTGCTTATGAAACTTTATACAGGAAGATGAATATAATTATTTGCCATTTCATGCATTTTTTAATTGCCAAAAACAGTATGAGAAATGACCACTACTTTAAAATAAGAAATTCCCAAAGAAGCGATTAACTTAACTGAGAGTCTCCTTTTTGTGAAAGAGATAATCGATGATGTGATGAACACATTTCTTTAATTGACCAGTGGAAAATAAAGAATATCAGTGAGCATTATGTTCAACAAGAACAGATTCAAGAAGTATTGGTATCTTTATCAAAAGTCGTGGATACGAATCAGGATCATCCAACAAAATCCGAACTCGAACTTAGAGTTCGGATTTTTCAATCTGTAAAAGGCAATCTGACGATGAAAGTAGTGCCTTTGCCTGGTTGGCTTTCTGCTTTTATTGTGCCGCCATGGGCTAATACGAATTCTTTGGCGATAGCGAGCCCCAATCCCATACCGCCCTTGTTGCGTGTGCGCGCTTCATCTGTACGGTAAAACCGATTGAAAAGAAAAGGGAGTTGTTCAGGTTCAATGCCAATACCAGTATCAGAAATGGCAACGCAAAGAACATGACTCTCTTTGTTCTCTGTCGTTTCCTCATCAACTGTAATGGTGATAGAACCACCCGAGGGCGTATAGCGGACGGCATTGACAACCAAGTTGAGAAAAACTTGTGTCATTCGATTCGGATCCACAAGAACTGTGGCTGCATCGCTAAAACAATTCAGTGTAATGTGAATTCCTTTCTTTTCACAGTCGGGAGTGACGCGATCAATGACCCGCTGTAGAAGTGCAGGAATATTGGTTGGTTTACGTTCGAGCGGCAGCTTTTTCGCTTCAGCAAGCGTTAACTGGTGAAGATCATCAACGAGACGAGTTAAACGAATTAGTTCATCTTGTAGAGGAAGCAAGCTTTCGGGTTTGATGGAATAACCACTTTGCTGGATGAAATCCAGTTTACCTCGAATGATCGTTAACGGTGTCCGCAATTCATGGGCGACATCCGCCACCAGATTTTTTCGAACTTCTTCGGCTCGTAGCAATTGCTTAGACATTCCGTTGAAGGCTTCGGCAATTTTTCCGTACTCATCGTTCGTTACGACAGGTATTTGATATCCGAATTCGCCTTTTCCTAAACGATCGATAGCAGGAATCAGTAAACGAAGCGGTGCGGTTAGCCGCTTCGACAACCAATAGGCGACCAGGAGGGAGAGCAGCACGAATATAATGGCACCCGCAATCAATAGAAACGTCACTGAACTGCTTACACCAAGGCGCAATTTCGCAATATTGCCGACTTCTTGGTCGTAATAATATAAATAAGCAATCGTTTTTCCATCTAATTGTACGTTTTGTCGAATGCCTAAATTCGTTATAAATCCATAGCTAGCGTTTCCGGCCTTATACAGTTGTTTGTGTTTTAGGGACAATAATACAAAACTTGCCTTTTCATGGCTGTTCCAGTCTGTTTTATTGATATTCACTTGCCGGATGCCGTTCCAAGAATCCCCATGTTTTTGATAGTAATTCAAAAATAGGGTGGATAATCCTTTCATTTCTTTGGTTCTGTCTACATTCAACATATTTTCAAGCATTCCTCTGACAACAAATTGAGTTACAAAGGAAAATAACAACCCCATCGCTATGATAAAGGAGGCCATCGCGACAAATAGTTTGCGGCCAACAGTCATGTCCCATCACCAAATCTGTAGCCGAAACCATAGACGGTTTGAATGTAGACAGGATGAGATGGATCGTCTTCGATTTTTTTGCGGAGACGGCTAATATGGGCGTCTACTGTCCGTTCGTCATTCAAAATATCATCTTCCAATGCTGCTTGTAATAGCTGCAGTCGGCTGTAAACGATATTGGGCTTAGCGGCCAGTGTGAGAAGAAGTTTAAACTCCGTTGGGGTAAGCGAAATTTCTTTTCCTCGTTTCCATACGCGGCATTGCGTTTCCGAAATGGTTAATTCTCCGCGTTGCATCATTTCCTCATCGTATTCTTTCTCTTCAATTCGTCGAAGTACAGAGCGAATCCGCGCAGCCAATTCTCTCAATGAAAAAGGTTTTGTCATATAGTCATCGGCTCCGACTTCCAATCCGACGATTTTGTCGGCTTCGTCCGTTCGAGCGGTTACCATAATAATGCCCATGCGACTTTTTTGACGAAGTTTACGACATACTTCTATGCCGCTCATTTCTGGAAGCATCCAGTCCAGTATGGCTAGAGATGGCCTATGTTCCTCGGCTTTCTTTAATGCTTCTTTTCCGGTTTTGGCGGTGATGATTCGAAACCCTTCCTGACGCAAAAATGATTCCATAAATTCGAGCACTTTTTCTTCATCATCGACCAACAGCAATGTATGTGTCATACATCTTTTCCTTTCTTATCATCTTCTTACTCATTATACCCTCTTGTTTTGGTAATTTTAAAAAATTCATCCAATCCGTAATAGATCTTCAAAAGTTTGCAACATTGTCTTGGTAGGATAAGAACGTCAACACTCCAAAGAATATGGGTGGGAAAGAAGGGGGATAGAAAAAAACACTAAAATCCGATTCGTCAATATGGCAAAGAAATCAGTTTCGTCAGCATTATGGTCATTTCCCAATGAGAGAATATTGGGGAACACCCAGAAATTATTCAAATAGGCAATCTTTTTGAATGGATATGAAATTCCCTTTCAAGCAGTTAGCCAAGGCCTATGGATGGAGGAGCGCCATCGCTTAGGTCCTTGCAGTCTGTTATAGGCGTAGTGAAAAGATGAGATATTATGAAAATATTTTGTGTTGGAGCTGCGTTTTTCGTCAAAATGGAAGAAAGGATGGTTCGAATGAATAAAACGATTTTAGTGACGGTGGTCTTACTTGCAGGATTATTTGTAGGATTGGTGTTTGCTGTAGCCATTACAGATAGTGTTTACCAAATGTTTGGGGTTTCATTTGGCACGCTTATTTTTCTGCTGCCAGTTGTTGGTGCGGGAACCGCTCTTATACTGTTTTTGCGTAAACAGACTCAATAAATGAGCACTTGCTACGGCACAAACGAGGATCTATTCGACATGGACGATGCCTTCAAGATAGATTATAAGGGGTAATAAAAGGTTTGTATTGGTATAAATTTATCCCCCTAACCATCACGATGACGGAAGGGGGATAGAATACTATGTTTTCTTTCTTAAGTTTATACTCTATTATTTTGCTGGCAAAGTGTCTTAATAATGCTGGACACGAAAAGTGTTGCCAATTGTCTTGTTGAAAAATGATAGATCTAAAACATCTGTTGTAACATTCATGAAGAGAATATCGGCTTTGTTGCCCCAGAATACAACCTTATTTTCCTTCATTGATTTTAACTGGTTGTGCTCTGAAATTGGTGGATAGTTGATCATTCGTCATAAACATTACAAATAATAATGTCAGCAGCGCTGGAATAAGACTCCACACAAAGGTATGGGCAATGGAAGATGACAACGCTGATGTGATTTTATCAAGCACTGGTTCGGGAATGTGGGAGCGCGTGTCCGGCGATAGTATCGCTCTTGGATCTTTGAAATTCAAGTTTTGTGGTGCTTGCGGCATTCCGCTGAATGTG
This sequence comes from Bacillus smithii, assembly GCF_001050115.1. Taxonomy (NCBI): domain Bacteria; kingdom Bacillati; phylum Bacillota; class Bacilli; order Caryophanales; family Bacillaceae; genus Bacillus; species Bacillus smithii. Next base: position 270,213 of record NZ_CP012024.1, read on the forward strand.
TCCGTTAAATTATGTTTAAAAATATTTCTTTGAATGATTCCAAACACCGTGACCCCGATCGTCATTCCAAGCGAACGCAAAAAGGAATTGGTTGAACTGGCCGCCCCACGATCTTTATGCTGAAAATGGTGGATAGCCGCCATACCTAAAACGGAAAAAGAAGCGCCTACTCCTAATCCGGTTATAATCATATACAAGGTAATCATAAGGCGAGAAGTATGGACTGTTATTGTGCTTAATAGAAACATGCCGATAATGAAAATCGATGTAAAGATGATCATGACGTTTCGATAACTCATTTTATTGGCTAAAAAACCGCCTAATTGAGCGGATACCGTCGTCGCCAACATCATCGGCAGTAAAACCAGCCCTGAATTCGTTGCTGAACCGCCGATCACTCCTTGGATAAAAATTGGAATGTACACGGTGGCAACTATATAGGTAGCCCCGGAAAAGAACCCTACAAGATTGCTTGCTGCAAACAAACGTTTTCTAAACATATGATAGGAAATAATGGGTTCTTTTGCCTTTGTCTCCACATAAAGAAACAGCAAAAATAAAACAGCGAAAGCGGAAAATAAACCGATGATGACTTTGGAGCTCCATTCAAATTGGTTTCCGCCCAGTTCAAGAGCAAACATTAGGCAAATGATCGCGGGAACGAGTGTAACGACTCCCCACCAATCAATTTTTTGCTTCGCATGAACAGGCGATTCGCGATAAAAAAAGGTAACGAAAAAGAACGATAGAAGACCAATAGGGATGTTAATATAAAATACCCAGCGCCAATCGAAGTAATCCGTGATATAGGCGCCAAGCAATGGTCCGAATATGCTCGACAAACCAAATACCGCTCCAAAAAAACCTCCCATTTTTCCGCGTTTTTCAGGCGGAAAAAGATCAAACATAATGGCAAAGGCAATAGGAACTAACGCACCGCCGCCAATTCCTTGAATCGCTCGAAAAAGGCTGAGCTGAACAATGTTTTGGGCAACGCCGCATAACATCGAACCGGTTAAAAACACGATTAGCCCAAAAATGAAAAACCGTTTTCGGCCATACATATCCGAAAGTTTTCCAAAAATCGGCATCCCAGCCATCTCGGCCACCATATAAGCGGATGTTACCCAAACAAATTTGTCCAGTCCTCCAAGATCCGCTACAATGGTCGCCATAGCCGTTGCCACAATGGTGTTATCGATTGCCGCAACGAAAATTCCTAATAATAAACCTGCCACAACCCACGCTATGTTCGTTTCTTTCTTTTTCACCGAAAGCCACCTCCCCTTAAATGGAACGATTCGATTCTATACTTTTTTACTATCTATTACAATCGCTTTTTCATCTTGTTGAAAGCTGGTTTGATATTCTACCAGTTCAATCTCACAACCTGGACCAATCGTTACTTCTTTTCCTCTGACAACTTTTGCTTTCGTGTATTCTAAATAAATGTCATCTCCTTCAATGCTTTCTGCAACGAGCTTGGCGGAATCATGTCTAAATCGTTTTAGAAAATTGATGACATTAAATGCTTTGCTTTTGGTGACGCGAATGACTTCTCCGCCAATTTCTTCAATACGGCTATCCTCAAAATGAAGATAGAGAGATACTTTTTCTGCATTTAACGTTCTGCCAATGGCGACGGCTCCTTTTAAGGAAATAGAATCCGCTTCACAATCGTTTTCAATCTTCAATTCGCCATAACCATGAATATGTCCTCCGACTAAACGTTCTTTTATATGAACGGCTCCACGAAGGTTTAAATCTTTCAACGTGACATGACCTTCTATATCGGCTTCTCCAAAAATCTTGATGGATTCTGCCTCTACATTTCCCTTCATATTTGCCTGACCGAAAATGTCAATCGTTTTTGCCTTGACGAACCCGTTCGCATCGGCGGTTCCAAACACTTTCCATTGAACGCAATGCAAGTCTCCATTAATGGTGCCTTCTCCGCGAATTTTTACTTTGTTGAAAGTTCCTCCAGAAGTAATACCAGTACCGGTCACCGTTAAATGACGCAGCGTATCATTTTCCACTGTCGGTCTCCCTCCTCTATAATTTTTTGCTGGTTTTGACTTTTGATCTTTTATCGCATTGAAAATGATTTTTATATTCCACAAATTCTATGTCGCATCCGGGGCCAAGTAACACTCGGTTTCCTCTCACTACTTTGGCTTTTGTATTCTCCAAATAAATCTCGTCTCCTTCAATGCTTTCAGCGTTTAATACAGCATTGAAAAACCACTTTTTAAAAAATATCCTTTTTTGTTTTTTCACTTCAATGTTTTCGCCGCCAATTTCTTTTGCCTGACAATGTCCTAACAACTGAATTTGAATTTTTCCCGCATTTAACAATCCACCGACACGGAAACTCCCGTTTGTTTCAAATACTTCTGATGCACAATCACCTGAGATCGTCGCTCCGCCGTGAATACGCAACTCTTCCGCTGTTACGTTTCCTTTCACTTTTCCGCTTCCGTTAAAACGAACTTCTTTGCACTCCACATCTCCGACAATGCTAGCTTTGCCCTGGATTTTTATCTTCTCTGAGTGCAGCGCTCCGTGCATATTCGCTGTCCCGGCAACATAGGTTGTTTCTGATTTCACATTGCCATAAATTTTGGCATTTCCTTGAATGTTCAATTCGATACAATCAAGATCGCCTTGCAATTCACCATTTCCGGAAATTTTTACTAGGTTGTAATTTCCGCCGGAAGCATTTCCGAAACCTGCGATCACTAAATCCTGTCTTTCCACCCGTTATCCCTCCAATATTTTCATTTTTAATTCCTCCATGCAGCTTGATAAATGAAGACGGGCCACTACTTTTACATCCTCTTCAAAATACACGTCGTTTCCGCTCGCCACTAACATACAGGTGGATATTCCCATTTTGCGTATCAAAATCAATTCAAAACTACGACCTTGAAATTTTGGGTAATAGGCATCTAATACATTTAAGATGGTTTTACCCTCTTCCAAACTGATATCTCCGGATTGGAGAAGCTTTTCCAGCGCATAGAGTTGAAACAGTTGAACAAATGAAAATGTTTCATGTTCTCCTTTTTGTTCTTTATAAAAACGCAATGTCATTAACGAAATAATGTTTCGATTAAGAAGTTCGTCTTTTTTGAGTGTGATGTCTGCGGGGTTAGGAGAAAACATACTCGCCAATTCATCCAATGATAAATCGTCTTTCATATTTTTAATGTTTTCTATTCTTGTTAATATTTTTTCTTTCGGAAAAAACGTTTCTTGTCCGGTAAAAGTCGATTTTCGAATGAACCATTCTTCAGGAATTAACTTTTTTCGTTTCCAACGATACAGCTGTCCGTAAGAAATTCCGGTTAATTCGAGCAACTCTTTTTTAGAAATCAGTTCTTGTTCCACCGCTTGGCACCTCCTTCACACGAAAAAGTGTAACATAACAATGTTACGTTGTAAATAAAAGATACAAAGAGCTACGAAATGAGCCAAGAAGTCTCTATCTGATACAAAGTACATCCGAAAAATATCGGGTATTTCTCAATGAGTTATAGTGAGTCTGGACATGCTATAATGTTTGTAAAAACTTAACGGGAAATATATTTGATCATGTTAGGAATTCAATGATAGTGGTTAAGAAACTTGTGACTAAGCCACCAAATATAGGATTGGTTGATAGTGCGTTGTCTTCTGATTTTAGTCAAATTAAGGTATTGGATTAAAAATAAAGAAAGAGGATTTCGCTCATGAGTCTGATTGATGTTAGTCGGTGGGAAAAGGATGATGAAAAACAAGCTTCAGGAACTAGGCAGAAGTTTTGGTTGATTAATCCGATGAACAGACGTACTTATTTGTTTAAAATACCTAAGGAGAGTACAGGAGAAGCTTGGGTAGAGGTAATTGCGTCGAAAATTGGACAAAAAATAGGTTTAAAAACAATGAAAGCTGATTTAGCGATTTATAACGGTGTATTAGGTGTTTTATCGGAAAACTTCATCCGTGATGGGGAAGAGTTTTATGAAGGCGGTGATTTATTTTTTGCCATTGCGGAGGATTTTGATAGATATAGTTTAAAATATTATGATTTTCCGAATATAATAAAAGTATTATATGAATTTAGCCTCGAAAGAGATTTTATACAAATTCCAGTATTCGATGCGTTCATTGCTAATCAAGATCGACATTGCGATAATTGGGGACTCATTGTTGATCAATCAAATTATCAGCTTGCTCCTATATACGATAATGGGGCATCATTAGGAGATCAATTAAGGGAAGAGCGTATTTTGAAAATGTTTCGAGATCAAAGAATGTTTGAAGCTTTCACAAACCGAAGTTACTCTTTAATTGGATTACCACACAAAAAGAAGCCGAAGTATAGAGAATTGTTAACTTTTATTAACGAATTATTCCCGTGCGAAATGAAAGAAATGATTGAACGAATGAGTCAAATAAATAAAAACGAAATATCTGATATTTTAAGTTCGATTTCAGACAAGGTAATGAATAGAGTTTATAAAGAATGGGTATTACAATTATTAAAATACCGGAAAGAATGGCTAATGAATTGGTATACGGAGGTGAAATAATGTTTCGTCCTTTTGTGCTTTGGCTCATTTGGCAAAATGAATGTACTCGACAACGTTATCATATCGGGAATTTAGTACACAATGAAGATAAATATGTTTTTTATTATAATAAGATTAGACGAAGAAGAGGGTTATTAGAAGCGATAGAGAACGGATATCAACCGCATCTGGCATTTCGAGATATTGATAAAACATATATTTCTGATAAGTTATTCGGTCCTTTTGCACGTCGTTTGCCGGATCATCGGCGACCAGATTTCCAGGAAATTCTACGAACACACGGTTTGTCCAACGATTATACGGAAATGGATTTATTGAGAGTTACCGGCGGAAGGCTTGCAACTGATTCATATGAGTTTGTTGCCCCTATTTATGTATACGGAAATTACTTTGACTTTAATTTTTACATCGCTGGATGGAAATATTATGAAGGAGAACAGATCGTTGGACAACTGAAAATCGGAGAAAAGGTACAGTTTCAACTAGAGCCAGATAATGTACATGATTCAAAAGCAGTAATTGTATTAACTAGTGAAGGGCGGAAATTGGGTTATATCCCAGCCTTTTATAGTGAATTTATGTTTCAACTTATTAAGAAACGTGGTGATTTTGAGGCAAAAATTCACTCCATTCAGTTAGAAGCACTTCCGCAATTAAAAGTGAATGTAAGCGTCTGTGGAATTCTTCCCCCTTTTCTTAGAAATATAAATTTGGATATAGTCCATGATATACCGTTGGAAACGGTATAAAGCAATAAATGGTGAACCGTCCCTATTACGTGGGGTAGTTGTTTTTGAAAAAAATAAATTTCGGTCTATGTCAATTGCTGGGGGACACTTATCGAAGTGCCCCCTTTTTGTCTGTCACTAGATGGATGAATAGAGAGCTTTATTTCTAAAATTTCGACTGCCGTATGACATTCGTTTGATAATGAAGAAGAAAAATTATCTATAGAAGTGTTTGAGGATGATTATGAACGATATCATGAATATGTTTTATGAGTGTAAAAAGTATTTCATCTTTGGAAAAGGGTAAAGAAAAAAGAGCATCAGAAAAAAAGCTGTTGTGAACCGGCGCATTCCAATTTGTGACAGTATCCTTCGGACCATACTCTGAAACGGAAGGACAAAATACAAACTTATTTAAAACTGTTATACATTTTTGGAATGATGCGTATGCAATTGGCGCTTTCACTAAATAAAAGGCAGCCATTTCAAGATGGCTGCTTATTCTTGTATTATACTGTAGATTTTGTTCACTTTTTCCCGAAACGGCTCTACATGAACAAATCGCACTTCCCGAAGTACTTCTTTCCCATCTACAAATAACAACAAAACGGGGGCGGTGAAAATGGTAAAACGCCCTGCAACTTCCGGAACGTGATCGGCATTGACAAGAGCCAGTTGAATATTGGGGAAATCAGCCATGACATTTTGAATTTTTGGCAATAAATCATGGCACACACTACAATGATCTCTGGATATATATAAAAACGCTAACTCGTGACGGTCAACAAAATCATCGACTTCTTTGACAGAAAATAGTTCTTTCATGATATTCAAAAGTAGATCTCCTTCCGTAAAGGGATAAAACCATAAGGTATAGTGATTATAACACGGCACATCACATCAACAGATCGTTGGTGCTCAAAGTGTGTCAAGATGATACCGATGAAACGTTGGAGTTGGTAAGGCAACAGAGCTGTCTAGTCTTTTGATACAATTCGTAATGAAATCATTTCATTATTTAGAGGTGACGGTATTGAAACATTTACAGCAAAAAATTATTGAATTTCGCGATGCTCGGAATTGGAGTCAGTTTCATAATCCAAAGGATTTAGCGATTTCATTGAGTTTAGAAGCGGGGGAGTTGCTGGAGAATTTTCAATGGAAAAGCAGCGAGGAAGCCGTAGAAGTGAACTTTGAAAACATCAAAGACGAAATAGCCGATGTAGTCATTTATGCACTGTTGCTTTCGCATGAATTAGAAATTGATTTAGAGGAAGCCATTGAAGAAAAAATAAAGAAAAACGAACAAAAATATCCCATTGAAAAATCTTTTGGATCAAAAAAGAAATATACTGAATTGAAGTAGTGTAGAATGATTGCCTTTTAATCACTTTTAGGAATAAAGATCAGCCATAAGGAGAAACAGAGGACCACCCATTTAGCTGGTGGTCTTTTATGGTAAATTTAAAAGCTGCCCCCCTAATTATAGGGAGCAGAGGCAGCAATGGTCGATTTTGCCGCCATCTGCCTAAAAATCAAAAATGAGTTTCAGGCCGTGTATAAAGTGTGGATCGATGAACGTATAATCTATCATATCGTGAACTTATTCTGTTAAACTAAGCTTCTTGTTATACACTTTAAAATAAACCCATAATGCGTTGACCAATAACAATGCACCTGTAATAAGAAAGACATATCTGATACCCAAATAGGCTGCCACTTGCCCGCCCAATATCGAACCGCCAAATACGCCTAAATACCCTGCTGACATGCTAAAACCAAAAATTCTGCCTGTAAGAGAATCTGGTGTTATTTTCTTAACAAGGGCATTAACAGAAGGAACCAACCCTGCCGTTGCTAATCCTAATAAAAAGCGAAGCGCCATGAACTGCCAAGGGTTTTTGACAAAGTCTTGTGGTATAAAAAGCAGTCCTGACATTACAAGTGCAACTAATATCACTTTCTGAGCTCCTATTTGGTCAGAAATTTTCCCTAGTCTTGGAGCGGCAATGATATTTGCCAGACCTGAAGCCGAGAAAGTGATTCCGGCTAACAGAGCAACGTGGCTGGTATTTTGGGATAACTGGGTGACATACACGGTTATGATTGGTTCAACAGAATATAATGCTAGATATATGACAAAAAAAGTCACAAGCATGATAATAGTCAGGCTTTTTTTAGGAATAGTATTCCATATTTCCTTTGTACTTAGCGTCTTTTTATTTGCACGAGTAAAAGATTCCTTTACAAATAAAGCAGATGTCATAAAGGCAATCAACAGCAGTGCACCTGTTATAAAAAATACATTTCGCATGCCGAAGTGATCCTCAATAAAGCCACCAATCGTTGGTCCAAGCAAAGAACCTGCTATACTTGCTGTTGCAAGGGTACCCAAAGCCCATCCTGCGTGCTCTTTATCTGTTTGAGTAGCGATCAAAGTCGTACAGGCAGTACTATAACCTGTGATAATGCCCTGCAACACTCTTAATCCAATCAGTTCATATACATTCTGCGCAAAACCCATGCAGAATACAACTACCGCCATACCAAGGCTTGCTCGCAAAAGCATGGGTTTTCGTCCGAATTTGTCAGCAGCATGGCCCCAAATAGGTGAGAAAACAGATGAAATGATATAGGTAACACCAAAAGCAACCCCTGAAAATTGATCGATTAGAGTTGTATTATGAACTCCGAGATTTTTTATGTAGAGAGGTAAAACAGGGGCAATTTGACTCATCCCTATACTGGTTACAAACATTCCAAACCAACAAACGATTAAATTCCTTTTCCAAATCGGCATGAATATAAGCCTTCCTTTTGCTATACTTGCTCTTTTTCATTGCTAGCGAATCAATCATGAATAATGATCATTGAACCATGCTTGTATTTTTTCGTCAGGGCCCGCGGACGCGGGTGCTATATTTTTAATCCAAGGTACCAATCCAATCGTCGACAGTCAGCACCTCTGCCTGACGAGGGAACACTTTCTCCATGAGAACACGGTGAACTTCAGGATCATGATCAAGACATGCATCTGAAAGCACCGTAAGCGCAAAGTCTTTATCCGCTGCTTCCCGCAATGTCGATAGAACGACTCCACTTGTGGCAATACCGCTGAGAATCAGCGTGTCGATTTGGCGGGATCGTAGTATGACTTCAAGGTCGCTGCCGGCAAACGCGCTAACGCGAAGCTTTGTCACAACGGGCTCGTCTGGTCGGGGCTGCACCGATTCATGAATTTGCGTTGATGCGTCTGAGACGGTCATGCCACCAAGTCCAGCAATGGCTGAGAACGACTTATTCCGTGGGCTGATCTCGGGATAGCCTTCGCGAAATGCGACTCGCACAAAAATAACTGGGATGTTGTGCTGTCGTGCAGCTTCCACGGCTTTTTGGAACGGGAGCAGCACTTTCTCATTTTCGGCGAAATGCGATACGATGCCGTTTTGCACATCCATGACCAACAGAGCAGTTTTATTGTGATGATTCTGCATATATTGTACACTCCTATTCATTATGTTAATATTAAACGGAGAATTCTCCACTTAATATTAATCGGAGAGTTCTCCGCTTGTCAAGAGCGATTAGTATTATATTCTAGGGAGTGATGGTATAGTGGATGATGCGGATGCAAACCACACTCGTTCTGAACGTCGTGATGCTGCCGAGAATCGTCAGCGTATATTAAATGCGGCTCGTAGGCTATTTGAGCAATATGGGGTTGAACAAGTCAGTATGAATCAAATTGCCACAGAAGCACAGGTCGGTTCGGGAACGCTCTATCGTCGTTATAGAAACAAAGGTGAATTATGTTTGGATTTAATCAAGGACAACATTTCCCTGCTTTTTGAAGATATGGAAGCGTACTTGAATCAGAACCGGACAGAGCCGCCAAGTAAACGATTGAAAGGGATCCTCAGCTTATTTATCCGTTTTCGTGAGAAAAAGGCACAGTTGCTTAAAGGAGTCGAGGACTCCGCACCAACCAATCGACTTAGATACCGAACTCGAAGTCCTCTATATGACCAATTGCATCAACTAATCGTCGAACTATTGGACGAGATGTCTGAAACTGATCAGACCCATCTTCATAATGTTTTTAGAGCGGATACGTTGCTGGCGGCTTTAAGCAGCGATTCCTATTTGTTTCAAAGAGAGGTGCGTGGTTATACGCCTGAGATGATTTTGGAACAGCTCTGTTCTATATTTATTCCGCCTCAATGAGTGCTTTTGACCAAAAGCTACACAACTTGTAATAGTTGAACTACAACATCCTGTTATATTCTCAGGTATTAAACACACCTTTTAATTTCATGGGCAGATGGCAGCGAAATCAGACTTCGCTGCCTCTGCCTTTCTTACATTAGAGAGGAAGTTTCACGCTGATTAAGTGGCTTGCATTTGAAGTGAGCTCATATTCATATTGATTCTTTCGCAAAAACAAAAACGACTAAAACTTCAATCCAAAGGTAAATCACAATTTTGTATTGCATATATTCAAAAAAAGGAATGAAAGCGCATCCATATTTATGTTTGCTGGTGCTACAATGTGTGTGAAAAGAAAGGAGGTATACAATGCAACTTGACGGGAGAAGTAGATATCTCCTAAAAGAGGTGATGACAAACCCGAATATTAGCAGCAAGGAATTAGAGAAAAAATATCAATTAAGTCGAAGACAGATTAGATATAGCATTGAAAAAATTAATGGTTGGCTTAAAAGTCGGAATCTTCCCGAAATTGATAGAACAAATAAAGGCTATTTTCTTGTAGATAAAGGCTTAAAATCTAAGTTTCGTCTAGATGAAGAATGGGAATGTGGCAATGTAAATGAGTTATCAAAAATAGAACGTGTGAACATCATTTTATTAATGCTGTTATGTTGCGATGAATTGTTATCATTAATTCATTTTACGAGTGAATTAAAGGTAAGCAAGAATACGGCCTTGGATGACTTGAAACGGGCTAAGAATATTGTTTCTGAATACGGTCTTGAGTTTCGTTATTCACGAAAATTTGGGTATTTAATCGAAGGAAAAGAGCTCAACATTCGTAAATTGCTGGTATCGACGATTGATAAAGTTATAAAAATGGATGAAGGTAAAGAAAGAATAAAGAGAATGGCTTGTATAACGGATGAAGAAATAGCTGAATTCCAAAAGAAAATAGAAAGAGTGGAAAAACGGTTAAATTTAAAATTTACGGATGAAAAAGTTATATTAATGCCCTATATTTTGTTGCTTATATTAAAAAGAATTAAGCAAGGGAATCAAATCGATTCCTTTTATATCCACTATGAAGAAATTTCGGATACAAAGGAATATTTGGCGACGGAGGAAATTCTTCATGATTTTAAAGATGTGCCGGAAGAGGAACGTCTTTTTATCACGCTATATTTACTCACAACGAATGTATATTGGTCAGAAGGGTTAACACAAGAAATCATACCTGATCTAGTTCAGGCATTAGATGAGATGCTTGTATTGTTTGAAAAGAATACATGTATTTTTTTAAAAGACCGGGAACAGTTGATTCAGAAGCTGCTTCTTCATATGAAGCCTGCTTACTACCGTATTAAATATCGCTTAACTGAAGCGAATAATATGCATGAAGTTGTGAACAAGGATTTTAAAGAACTCCATCATCTTGTGAAAAAATCTATCCAACCGCTAGTTCACCTAATCGGATGTGATATTCCGGAAAACGAAATCATTTATTTCACGATGTTGATAGGGGGATGGATGATACGGCAAGGAGAAAATATTGGAAAAAGAATGAAAGCTGTTGTCGTCTGTCCAAAAGGGGTTTCGGTTTCCAGATATATGTTTAGTACTTTAAGAAACTTGTTTCCGGAATTTATATTTTTGGATTCATTATCCATTCGAGAATTTCAACAATATCCGATGGACTATGACATTGTATTTTCACCAGTTTTTGTAGAAACGAAAAAGAAATTTTTCTATGTGAATTCTTTTCTTGGACATGACGAGAAAAAAAGACTGCGGAAGCAAGTCATGCATGAATTGTACGGATATGTGCCAAATGAATTAAATATAGAAGATATGATGGAAATCATCCAAAAATATTGCGTTATCAAAGATAAAAAAAATTTGTCTAAGCAGTTAATGGAGTATATCCGTCAAGACCATTCTTACTTTGATTATGGGTGGAATAACAGAAACCCCAATTTATATGAATTAATCACTCCTTCCACGATTACATTTCGTCATTCTGTTCATTCTTGGGAGGAAGCTATCAGGCTGGCCTCTCAGCCATTATTAAAAAGCAAACATATTACTCATCAATATGTCGAATCCATGATTCAACGCTGTCACTCTGATCCTTATATTGTCATTGGTCCCAATACCGCGATTCCTCATGCAGCTCCAGAGGAAGGAGTCAATGAACTGTCTATGAGTATGCTTCGATTAAGAAAAGGAGTATCATTCGCCACTGATTATACTATCCAGTTAATCATCATTATTGCTGCGTTAGACAAAGACCAACACCTTCGAGCATTAATGCAGTTAATGAAACTAGTAAGGAATGACCGCGATCGTGAACAAATCATCCATGCAAAGTCCGTTCAAGAGATACAAGCGATTATGGAGAAATATGCAGTAGACGAATAAATAGTTTTTCAGAAAGTCTGGAGGAGAGAATGAGTGTGTGGAATTTATTTGGATGAATCATTAATTTTAACGGATCTGGAGGTTACGGATAAAGAAGAATTATTGAAAATGATGGGGACTAATTTAATGGAAAAAGGATTAGTAAAAGAAAGTTTTATAAAAGCGATCATCGAAAGGGAAAAAAACTATGCGACTGGTTTACCGACGAAAAGTGTATCTGTAGCGATCCCTCATACAGATCCTGAACATGTAAATAAAAAAGCTATTAGTCTAGCGATATTAAAAAAGGAAGTTCATTTTGGCATCATGGGAGAGAAGAATGCCGAAACTCCTGTTAAATTAGTGTTTATGCTTGCGATCGATAAGAAAAGGTCACATGTAACCTTTCTTCAAAAATTAATGGAAATATTTCAAAACGAAGAAGAACTGAATTATTTATTATCAGAAGAAAATAAAACCAATATTAAAAATCGATTAATTCATGATTTACGAGTACAAAAAGGAGAGGAATAAACATGAAAAAGAAAAAGCAAGTATTGGTTGCATGCGGTGCGGGAATTGCCACATCTACGATCGTTAATAAGGCGCTTGAAGAAATTTGTAAAGAAAATCATATTGATTGCGATATTATCCAAATCAAAATTACCGAAGTAGGATCGTATGTTGATTCGGCGGATTTATTAATTAGTACAACGATCGTGCAGCAGGAATATCCGTTCCCGGTCATCAATGCAAGAGCGTTTTTAACCGGAATTGGATTAGACGAGGCGAAAAAAGAAATTTTAGAGGAATTAAAAAAATAGAGTATGAAGGATATAAATTTCATGTTGAACCCATGAAATCTAACCAGTTGACATCGGGAGGGCAATGAAATGAAGGGATTTTTTGATGCTATACAAGCATTTTTGGACCTGGGTGCTACCGTTATATTGCCTATCGTCATCTTCTTATTGGGTCTATTGTTCGGACAAAAACCGGGAAAAGCTTTTCGTGCGGGTCTTACAATCGGTGTAGCTTTTGTAGGAATTTTTATGGTAGTAGATTTACTCGTTAACAATCTTGGTCCAGCGGCTCATGGGATGGTGAAAAGATTTGGAATTCAGTTAAATGTAATTGATGTCGGGTGGCCGGCGGCCGCTTCGATCTCATGGGCTTCTAAGATTGCGGCGTTTGTTATACCGCTTGGGCTGTTAGTGAATATATTGATGCTTGTGACGAAAACAACTAAAACCATGAACGTAGATATTTGGAACTTTTGGCATTACGCGTTTACGGGAGCGATTGTTTATACTCTAACAGGCAGTATGATTCAAGGCTTAATAGCAGCGATTTTATTCCAAATTGTTTGTTTAAAAGTCGCCGATTGGACTGCACCTATGCTAGAAGATTATTTTGGATTACCGGGCATATCGGTCGCTACAGGAAGTACCATCTCTTATGCTGTGCTTGGGATTCCGTTGGTGAAATTGATTCAAAAGATTCCGGGAGTTAAAAATCTACACGCCGATCCTGAAACGATACAAAAAAGATTCGGAATATTCGGTGAACCGATTTTTATGGGACTTATTCTTGGAATCGTGTTGGGATTATTGGCTGACTACTCAATTGGTAAAACGATTCAAATCGGCATATCAATGTCAGCCGTGATGGTTCTCATGCCTAGAATGGTGAAAATTTTAATGGAAGGACTTATGCCTATTTCAGAATCGGCACGAGAATTACTTCAAAAGAAGTTCGGAGCGAAAAATATTTATATTGGCCTGGATTCAGCTGTTGCCATTGGCCACCCCTCCGTCATTTCAACTGCGTTGATTCTCGTACCGATCACGGTTGTATTAGCTGTTATTTTGCCAGGCAACAACGTACTCCCATTTGGGGATTTAGCAACTATTCCATTTATTGTTGCATTTATCGTTGGCGCTTCTCGAGGGAACATTATTCATTCGGTGATTGTAGGAACGATTCTGATTGCTTTATCTCTTTACATGGCGACAGATCTAGCGACTCTTCATACGCAAATGGCTATCGATGCCAAATTCCATATGCCTCATGGAGCGAGTAAAATATCTAGCATTGACCAAGGTGGAAACTTAATTAACTACTTGATTTATAAGCTATTCTTCTGGATCCATTAATCTGTCTTTATTGATCGTGAGCAAGGAGGAATTTTAATGAAAGCGCTGTTAAAAACAAAACTTGGTCCCGGAAACTTAGAAGTGGCAGAAGTAGAAGAACCACAAGTAGGAAAAGATCAAGTCAAAATATTGGTGAAATATTCTGGTATATGTGGTACCGATATTCATACGTTTCAAGGGCATTATAAAGTGAGTGCACCGGTTATTTTAGGACATGAATTTTCGGGTGAAGTAGTTGAGGTTGGCAAAAATGTCACGGAGTTTCAACCTGGAGATCGAGTGACATCCGAAACGACGTTTTATATTTGCGGCAAATGTAAGTACTGCCAATCAGGAGATTACAATTTATGCAGCAGTCGAAAAGGATTGGGAACGCAACAAAATGGAAGTTTCACTAAGTATGTGATTGCTAGAAAAGAGAGCGTTCATAGACTGCCTGAACATGTAGATTATTTATCTGCAGCGATGACGGAACCTCTTGCATGTGCTCATCATGCTGTTTCGAAATCGGCGATAAAAAAAGGCGATGTTGTCGTTGTGTTAGGACCTGGACCGATTGGCTTGCTTACTGCTCAAATAGCGAAAACTTATGGAACAACCGTTGTCATCACGGGTTTATCCAACGATAAAATTCGATTGGAAAAAGCAAAAGAACTAGGGATTGATTATGCTGTCAATATTCAAGAAGAAGATATCAACGCTCTTGTACAAAGTTTAACGGATGGATATGGTGCTGATATTGTTTTGGAATGTACCGGTGCTGTTCCGGCTGTGAATATGGGACTGGACTTGTTGAAAAAGAAGGGACAATTTGTCCAGGTCGGTATTTTTAAAAACCCGGAAATCCCTATTGATTCTGAAAAAATTATTCAAAAAGAACTCACATTCATTGGATCGAGAAGCCAAAAGCCAAGTGATTGGGAACCGTCATTAGCTTTAATGAATGAAAAACTCGTCAATACCAAAGCGCTTGTGACTCATCAATTTGATATAACACAATGGGACGAAGCATATAAGGTCATTAAGAACGGTGAGTCCATTAAAGTAATATTGAAGCCGGTAGAATAATGAAAAAAGAATCGATTACAACTTGTACGAGAATAGAAAATGATTTTGGTAGATATTCGGGGGAAACGGAAGGCGGGCGACATAAACGTATATGGTTGAGAAATTTCTTGATTTTGTACTCGGGCAGTACGGCAGATCAATGAGCGATTTTTATTTTCAACATCAGCTGTTGATCAACTCTATCGTGTTGGGTTTGGCACTAGTATATAGGTTTTATCCAAAAAATAAGAGCACTCGACGGAAACTACAGGAGGTTATGGAGACTGATCGGAAAGGAAGTACACTTTCATGAAAGCACTAAAGCTTTATGGAAAAAAAGATTTAAGATTCGAAGAAGCAGAAAAGCCGGTTATTGAAAAAAGCAACGAGGTGATTATAAAAGTAAAAGCAGCGGGGATATGCGGCTCTGATGTGTCAAGATATGCCAAACTAGGCCCTTACGTAGAAGGAATGATATGGGGGCATGAGTTCTGTGGAGAAGTAGTGGAAATCGGTTCTGATGTCCATCATGTTCAAATAGGGGATCGTGTAGCAGGATGTCCTACATTTTATTGCGGAAAGTGTGACAGCTGTAAAAAAGGAATATTATCACAGTGTGAAAAATTGACCGTGATCGGGTCGAGATATCCTGGGGCATTTGCAGAATATGTAAAACTTCCTAAGGAAAATGTTCTTCCTTTACCGGATACGATTGATTTTGATACGGCTGTCTTTATTGAACCTTCAGCTGTCGTTGTCCACAGTCTTTATCGCACAACAATGATACCTGAAGCAGAGATCGCCGTGGTGGGATGTGGAAACATTGGGTTGCTAGCTGTTCAATGGGCAAAAATATTTGGCGCTAGCAAAGTCTATGCAATCGATATTGATCAAAAAAAATTAAACATCGCTAAAGAAGTAGGAGCAGATGTCGTGATGAACTCACTTGAAAAACCAGCTTATGATCAGTTGATGGAATGGACGGATGGAAAAGGTGTAGATATAGCGATTGAGTCAGCTGGTTCTCCTATTACATCGGCACAAGTTTTTGCGTTAGCCAAACGAAGAGGCCAAGTTGTTTTTATGGGAATCCCTTACGGCGATGTCAACATTGAGCGATTTTACTTTGAAAAAATTGTAAGAAATGAATTAACCGTATTAGGCTCATGGAATGCGATTTCTGCTCCATTTCCAGGCAAGGAGTGGAGCACGACCATCGATTATATGAAAAAAGGAAAAATGAATGTCAAACCGTTAATATCTCATCGACTTTCGCTTAAAGAAGGCCCGGAAATTTTTGCAAAAATCACGAACAAAGATGAATTTTACGGAAAGGTTCTGTTTTATCCGGAAATGACCTGAATAACGGTTATCTCTTTTAAGAAGCCTATAAGTATTTATATAACCTAAGCCCAAATAACGGGCTTAGGTTATTTTAGATGCCCCAATCTATAAAGGGACCAGCCATAAAGACAATAGTAATTAGCTTCGTATATGGAATGCGAATGAAGAGATCTTAACAATACTTTTTAAACTAAACAATTGTTTACATCCATTTTTTAAGGCTGAGAGATTGATGTTCTGATTCCGTTTAAAAGCAAATTTAAGTTAATAGATGACTTCAATATGGTTCTGTTCCAAAAATGTTAGCCATTCTTCACGTGGTTTAGTATCTGTAATGAGAAAATCGATGTCTGATATATCAAGGAATTTCACAAAAGCTATTTTATCAAATTTTGTATGGTCTACTAGTAAAATAACTTTATTTGCTTGTCGTATCATATGTTTTTTTAAATCGCTCTCGTTTTCATTTGATTCAGTGATGCCATGAGTTAATGAAATTCCTTTACAACTTAAAAGGACAACATCAACATTGTAGTTTCGTACTGTGTTTTCAGCAATTGAGCCAACCAGTGAACCAGATTGTTTTCGTAAAAGCCCTCCTGTAGAGATGATATTTAATTTTGATTGTGTAAATTCACGTAAAGATTCCACTGAATTCGTCAGTACAGTTAATCCTTCTTTTGTGTTATTTAATTCTTTTAGAGCTTCGAAAACGGTTGAACTGGCATCAGCCATTAAAGTGTCTCCATCTGAGATCAGAGAGTGGATTTTACTAGCAATCTTACGTTTCTCTTCAATATTAGTAGTATTGCGAGTATGATAAGGCAAATCTTCGTTTGTGTGTATATTCAACACTGCGCCCCCATAAGTTCTCGTGACAATGCCCTCTTTTTCTAATTTCTCCAAGTCTCGGCGTATTGTTTCTTCAGTCACATTAAATTCGTTAGCTAGGTTTGATACATAAACCTTCTTCTCTCTGTATAAGGTGTTAAGGATTTTTTCACGACGTTCAAATGGTAACATGGTAATGACCTCGTCTCCTGTTTTTGTATATAAATTAAAAAGTATCCAGTTTGTGTTTGTTCCTAAATGTTTTCTTTTGTAAGGGATTATCATTTTGCTACTTTTGAGTTTACCAAAGATCTGAATGATAAAAAAGAAGATAAAACAAACAAAAAACCACAAAAAGGAAAAACATTATATGCGGAATTCAAAATAAAAGCTAGTGTATTTAAAAAAATTTTGTGCAAAACATGCAATAAGCAACACGAAACAAAATGAATAAGACATGTATTTGTTTTGTTTCGTGTTGATTTTTATTTGTTTTTGGTTTAATATATGTTTAAAATACAGAAATGATTATCAAGTTCCAAAGGAGGGAGGACCCGATGCAATATGTTGCGGTTGATATCGGTGCTTCCAGCGGACGAATGGTTTTAGGTGAAATTAAAAATGGAATATTAGAAATGAAAGAGATCAGTCGATTCGCCAATGGATTTACCAATGTAGGAGGGACCTGTTATTGGGATCTGGATCATTTATTAGACCAAATATTACAAGGATTAGAACAAGTAAAATCAGTGGGCTATGACCAATGTACACTAGGAATTGATACATGGGCCGTTGATTATGTTTTGTTAGACGATAAAGGTAAGCGCTTACGGGAATCGATTTCATATCGTGATGGCAGAACCAAAAACACGATTGAAAAAGTAGCACAGTTGCGATCCAAAAAAGAAATTTATCAAAAAACAGGCATCCAATTTCAACCATTTAATACAATTTATCAATTGTTTGAAGACAGTAAAAATGAGCTATCTAAAACAAATCAAATTTTAATGATCCCTGATTATCTTGGCTATTGTTTAACAGGTGTAGCGGTGACCGAAGAAACCAATGGTTCCACAACTCAATTATTAAATATTCACAATCATCAGTTTGATGATGAGCTCTTAGAAATGATCTCTGTAAAAAAAGAACAGTTCGCTAGATTGGTAGAACCTGGTACTCTCCTTGGACAGCTAAAAAAAGAATGGTTTCCATCATACGATTTGCCAAATGTCCAAGTTATTACCGTGGCTTCTCATGATACAGCATCGGCCATCGTTGGGACTCCAGGTTTTGGAGAAAATTGGGCATATTTAAGCAGTGGTACTTGGTCTCTACTTGGAATAGAGAATGAGGTACCGATTATAAATGATCAAGCATTTTATAAAAATTATACGAATGAATGGGGAGTTTTCAAAACCATTCGTTTTTTAAAAAATATTATGGGTTTATGGTTAATTCAAGAAGTCAGAAGAAACTTGCCTAAAAATTATACTTTTCCACAATTTGTAGAAGAAGCTAAAAAAGTAAAAGCGTTTAAACAGTTCGTTAATTTTAATCATGAGCGTTTTCTAAATCCAGACAATATGGTCGAAGAAATCCAAAATTACTGTCGAGAAACAAATCAAGAAGTCCCTTTAACTCCAGGAGAATTAGCAAATTGTATCTACAATAATTTGGCCATCATTTATGCGATTGCCATTGATGAACTTGAAATGATTACTGGAAAGAAGATAGAACAATTGCATATTGTTGGTGGCGGGTCTAATAATGAATGGCTTAATCAGCTAACAGCAGATCTTAGTGGTAGAACGGTATTTGCCGGACCTTCAGAAGCAACGGCTATTGGCAATCTGATTATGCAGATGATTGCGACAGGAGAGGTTTCTGATTTAGAAACCGCTCGCAAACTAGTTCGTCATTCTTTTCGCATTCAAACTTATCACCCCAATCATGTCGATCGCATAGCGATCCTTAACCAATACAAGGAGGTAGTCTACGATGATTACACCTCAAGTGCAACGAGCTTATGATGATGCAAAAGAAGTTTATCTAAAGCATGGAATTAACGTAGATGAAATATTAGAAAAATTAAAAGAAATTAAGATTTCTATGCATTGTTGGCAAGGTGATGACGTTCGTGGATTTATGAATAAAGATCAAGAATTAACAGGAGGCATTTCAGTAACTGGTAATTATCCAGGTGCGGCGCGAACACCTGAAGAACTTCGACAAGATTTAGAAAAAGCGTATTCATTAATACCGGGTAAACACAAATTAAATCTACATGCTATTTATTTAGATACGGATGAAAAAGTAGATTTAGATGAAATTGAACCTCGTCATTACAAAAAATGGGTCGAATGGGCAAAGAAAAAAGGAATTGGTCTTGATTTTAATCCAACTTGTTTTTCTCATCCGAAATCAGAAGATGGTTTTACATTAAGTCATCCGAACAAAGAAATTCGTGATTTTTGGATTGAACATTGCAAACGAGCTCGTAAAGTAGGTGAGTATTTTGGAAAAGAATTGGGGCAAACATGCGTGACTGATATTTGGATTCCAGATGGTTACAAAGATTTGCCTGTAGACAGACTAACACCTAGAAAAAGATTAGAGGAAGCTTTGGATGAAGTATTTAGTGAAGAAATCGATCCACAATACAATTTAGATGCAGTTGAAAGCAAGTTATTTGGGATAGGTTCAGAAAGTTATGTGGTGGGATCTCATGAATTCTATATGGGTTATGCACTCACGCGCAATAAATTATTATGTTTAGATACAGGACATTTCCATCCTACGGAAGTTGTTTCAAATAAATTATCTGCTATTTCGTTATTCAACAAAGGTATTCTTCTTCACGTTAGTCGACCTGTTCGCTGGGATAGTGACCATGTCATTCTTTTAGATGATGAATTGCAGGAAATTGCTAGAGAACTAGTAGTAAATGACTTGTTTAAGAAAACATATATTGGTCTTGATTTCTTTGACGGTAGTATCAACAGAGTTGCTGCTTGGGTTATTGGAATGCGTAATATGATTAAAGCAATCCTCAAAGCCTATTTAGAACCTATTGAACAATTGAAAGAGCTTGAACTAAAAGGGGATTTTACAGCGCGTCTTGCTCTCCGAGAAGAGTTTAAAACATATCCGTTTGGTGCAGTTTGGGATTACTATTGTGCATCTCAAGGAGTGCCTATTCGCGAAGAATGGCTCAATGAAGTACGAAATTATGAACAAGAAGTATTGTTAAATAGAAATAAATCTTTAAGCGAAAAAAGGTGAAAAAATGGTGGTTCAATTAGATATTTTATCAGCAAAGTTTTTACAAGAAATGATGAAAACAACTGCAAATCTTTATCGTTTAGGGTGGGATGAGCGTAACGGGGGAAATATTACTTATTTACTAAAAGAAGAAGAAATCAGCCCCTATTTAAATTTGAATCATGTGATTAGAAGGGTTCCAATAAAGTTTGATGCTTCTGAACTTGCTGGAAAATATTTTATTGTGACAGGATCAGGAAAATATTTCAAAAATGTGATGGATGATCCTGAGTCAAATCTAGGAATCATTCGAGTAACAAAAGATGGAAAGACTATTGAAATTTTATGGGGGCTTGAAGATAATGGTTTTCCTACAAGTGAATTACCTACGCACTTCATGGGTCATATCCAACGTCTTAAAGTCGATCCAAATCATCGTGTCATTATACATTGCCATGCAACGCATTTAATTGGGATGACATTTACTCATCCTTTAGATGAGATCGCATTTTCAAAAACTTTGTGGAAAATGTGTACAGAATGTATAGTTGTTTTTCCGGAAGGGGTTGGAATCATTCCGTGGATGGTACCGGGCACGGATTCGATTGGACGTGCGACAGCTGAAAAAATGAAAGATGTCCGTCTTGTATTATGGCCGCATCATGGTATTTTCGGTGCAGGTACAACCATGGATGAAACCTTTGGATTAATTGAAACTGCAGAAAAAGCCGCACAAGTTTACACAATTGTTTGTACACAAGGGGGAGTTAAACAAACAATAACTGATCAACAATTACATGATTTAGCAAAAGCATTCGGAGTTGTTCCAAGGCCAGGTGTGTTGGAGTTGGAATCTTGAATCAAAGAGGTGAACGAAGTTGGTTAGAAAAGCAAGCATCATGTTTGTACACAAAGATCAATATAAAGAATATAAACGACGTCATACTGAAGTTTGGCCTGAGATGAAAAAAGAATTAAAGGCTCATGGTGTTAAGAACTATTCAATTTTTTTAGATAGCAAAACAGGTAGACTGTTCGCTTACCTGGAAGTAGAAGATGAAGCATTATATGAGAAAATAGCACAAACTGAGATTTGTAAAAAATGGTGGGCTTATATGGAACCTTTGATGGAAACTGACGAAGATAACAGTCCCGTTTCCATTGATTTACAAGAAGTTTTCCATTTGGATTAAGACAGGGGTAAGGCACCGCATACCAATAAATAGTGTATCACATTCATGTATGTGGTGTCAGATGTTTAAAAAACTGAAACAGCTTATGTAACCCATTACGGTTAATTTAGGGATATCGAAATACCTATAAATGTAAGCGGTAACAATATTGGCGAGTTTTCTATGAAAATAAAATTAATAAGGTGGGAGGGAGAAATATGGGGAACATTGGGAGAAAAAAGACTACGGGATGGCAAGCAACTATATCCGTTGCGATGGCTAACTATATTGAGGCGGGATCTATTATAGCCGCTGCAAGCAGCTTAACAATGTGGCAAGCATATCTTCATTTAGACAGCATATCGGTGGGGCTTTTAAGCGCTTTAAGTGCAAATGCTTTTGGTGCCGCTATTGGAGCCCTATTTGGTGGTTATTTATGTGACAAGTATGGCCGCAAATTTATTTACGCATATGATTTGCTCTTTTATATGTTAGGTGTTTTATTAATTGCTGTTTCTGTTAATTTTCCAATGCTTTTGATTGGTACCATTATTACAGGAGTTGCTGTTGGAGCAGGGGTGCCAGCATCTTGGACGTATATTGCCGAAGAAGCTCCACATTCTCAAAGAGCAGCCCATGTAGGAACTGCTCAATTAGCTTGGTCAACAGGTCCAATGATCACATTCTTGTTAGCTGTCTTACTCGCACCACTTGGTTTATTAGGTAGCCGTATTATTTTTCTTCATCTCTTAGTCATTGCGTTTATTACATGGTACATTCGTCAAGGTTTGTCTGAATCCACAATTTGGAAAGAAGGGAAGGAAAAAGAGTTAATAATAGGGAAAAAATATAGAAGTAGTTTAAAAGAGTTATTTAGTCTAAAAGTAAATCGTGAAGCATTCTATTTACTAGTAGGGATTTATTTATTCTGGAATTTAACTGCCGGAGCAATGGGGTATTTTATGCCGTATATTTATCAAAATGTCGGAGGACTTACAGGAGAACAAGCGAATTTGCTTCAAGCCTTTTTGTGGGGATTGACGGTTCTAACAACGTATACCGTATTTATGAAACTAGGTGATAAATACAGTCGACGTTTCTTATTTGGTTTAGGGGCTGTCATGGGTATTGTTGCTTGGCTAATTTTAACCTATACGGGTATGAATTGGTTCTCGTTATTTGCGTTTGTTATTCTTTGGGGAAGTGCAGCAGGGTTTGGTGCTCAGGCATTTTACGGGTTATGGGCCAGTGAATTGTTCCCAACTAAATATCGTGCAGGTGCTCAAGGTTTCATTTATTTCTTAGTTCGTTTTGGAATTGCGATTTGGTCGTTCCTTTTACCGACCTTAATGGATAAACTAGGATTTCAAGTTGCAGGCATTGTGATGATTATCTTCTTAGTCATTCATTGTGTGATTGGTATCGTTCTTGCTCCAAACACTCAAGGTAAAAGTTTAAAAGAAATTGAAGCAGAACGTTATGGATTGAATAA
Organism: Bacillus smithii; assembly: GCF_001050115.1. Lineage (NCBI taxonomy): Bacteria > Bacillati > Bacillota > Bacilli > Caryophanales > Bacillaceae > Bacillus > Bacillus smithii. The sequence continues at coordinate 293,430 of NZ_CP012024.1, forward strand.
TAATGATGTTGTACAAAATGTAGGAGTCCAAACGGATAAAGTAAATAACAAAGTATAAAAATGAAAAAGAGCCCAATTTTGAGAAAGAAAAGAGCCCAATTTTGATAAAGAAATTGGGCTCTTTTTGTCATCCGTTGGAACGTATATGTGAATGAATTTTTGGGCGATGGACACTGAGTTTTGCTGGTTTTTTGTCTGCAAATAAAATCAGACATGAACCAATCATAATGAAAACAATTCCGGCTGCTGTATTGGCAGAAATAGCTTCATTCAAGAGAAAGAAGGCTAAGATCGGAGCTAATGCCGGTTTGATAAAGAACACCGTAGAGGCTGTAGAAGCGGATGTGACGTCCATTGCTAAAAAGTAGAAAGCAAATCCAAGTCCCGTCACAAAAATACCAATATAAATTAAGCTAGGCAATGTACTCCATGTAATTCCTTGGGTGACGGGTACATTCGCAAACACATCCAGTCCGATGCTTGTAAGCCAATTAGACACAGCATTTATTTTTGAAATAAGAATGAGAGCAAGAATCTCTAAACTGCCTGTTACAAAACTGAAACAAGTTAAGATAACGCCGTCACATTTATATTGTCGAATTCCTTTTTTGCCTACAACGCTGTAGAGGGCAAATGAAACGGCTGATAATAGTGCATAAACAATGCCTGCTGGATTAGAAATTTCGAATGGATTCACAATGCTTAAAATGCCGATCAAGCTAATGACTAATGCCCATATGGTTCGCTTAGTAAGTTTCTCTTTTAATAGAAAATGGGCAAGCGGAACGACAAAAAGTGGATTGCAGCTGAATAGTATTGCTACGGTTGATGCCTTTGTATAAACAATCGCTAATTGATAAAACGTCATACTAACGACAACGCATAAAAAACCTGTGATGATGAAAAAGAATAGATGTTCTTTTTTTAAAGTAAACCCACTTTTTCTCATATGTTGAATAGCAAGAGGAGCTAAAATCATCGCTCCAATAAAGAAACGTATAAGATTCAGTTGAATAGGATGAAAGTTAAAGTCACTAGACATGACTTTAATCACAATCTCCATCGTACTAAAAAGAACAGCCGATAGAATGATATATAGAAAACCTTTTTTCATCTTGATTACCTCGATTTTTTAGAATCGTGCAGTCATCTGAGTATTAAATGTAGACAACTATTCATCATTCCTTTTGACACAAACATCATTATAGTTCAGTATTTCACAAATGAAAAAGAGCAGTTATGTGAATTACTGAACAATATATCCGCTTTGAATAAAATGAAAACGATTGTTTAAAAGATATCTTAAGAATGCTCTGTTTTTTGAGCACTTTTATGGTTTTGGCATTAAAAACATATATTGGCATTTTTTCTGTATTTATAACACTTGGAATGAAGGTCAAAAAAGGTTTATGAAAATTTATAAATATTTTAGAACTTAGGAATTTTTCATCCTAAGAGTATGTTAAAATGAAGCGAAGGCAGAAAAGAGAATCTTCTGCCTCTTATTCTTTGCCTCTCCATATCATGATGTTGTGAAAGATTGGAGGAAATTCATGTATCGACTGATCAGTACGATCTTATTGTTGTTAGTGAAAATGTTTCGCCTTTTAAAGGTGAAGGGGAAAGAGCATATTCCATCCGATGAAAGATTTGTGGTGACGTGTTCTCATAGGGGATGGGTCGATGTCATTATGTTGGCTCTTGCTCTTTATCCGATACCTGTCCATTATATGGCGAAGCAAGAGCTCTTTAAGGGAAAATGGAGAGATCGTTTTTTCCGCTCTATTAACGCATTTCCTGTCAATAGGGAAAATCCGGGGCCGAGTGCTTTAAAAATTCCTATGCAGATCTTGAAAAAGAACCAATGTGTAGGCATATTTCCGAGCGGGACGCGAACAAGTGAAGATGTTCCTTTAAAAAAAGGGGCTGTGACTGTCGCATTAAAATCGAATGCCCCTATATTGCCTGCTGCTTATAAAGGTCCAACCAATTTCAGCGGATTATGGAAGGGAGAAAAATCGCACGTTCTATTCGGTGAACCCCTTATCTTTGATAAAGAAAAACAAGAAATGAACCGAGATGAATTAATCGACTATGCCTTAAAACGATTAGAGACCAAAATAAAAGAATTGGAAAATGAATTAGAAAAGGAATAAAAGAAGATGCCCATCGTTGAAATGATGGGTATTTTTATTGATTGATGAGTGTGAATGAGCACTATAGGTTGATTCATTAGAGAGGAAATCTATTTTGTGTCGTCCAAAAAGTTGTTGGGCTAAGAATGAAGCATAGAAGGCGAATATACAATGTGTGGACGCTTTTAAGCTCCAATGGTTGTATGCGTCCGATCCTTGAAAAGACGTCATTAGAGCACCTCAATTAAATCTAACACTAAAAAAACCATCCCGAACCACTTAAATCAAGTGATGCTGGATGGTTTTCTCCGTCGTTTTGAAACAGTCTCATGTGGAATTTCTTTTTAAGATCAATCCCTTACTGTACTTTCACATATCGAACTCCACTTTGATTTCCGGCCTTATCTTTCGCATAAATTTTTAAAGTCGTGCCTTTTTTCTGTTTGGATATTTTGATTTTGTAATTTCCTTTAGAGTCAGCAATGGCCTTGCCGATATATTTATTTCCGTTGTATACGTAAACGGTTGATCCGGGTTCAGCTTTTCCTGTAATCACTGTTGACTTAGATGTCACTTTATTAGCCGTTGGAATACTTGGCGCCGTTTTGTCTGCTACTTTAAAAGCCTTGCCTGCACTTTTGTTGCCGGCTTTGTCCGTGGCATAAGCTATTAAAGTTGTGCCTGCTTTTTGCTTAGATTTAATAAGAACTGAAAAGGCTCCTAAACTATTGGCAGTGGCTTTTCCTAGTAGGGTATTGCCGGAATAGATTGTGACGGTTGATCCGGGTTCAGCTTTTCCGGTTATGGTTAATTGGTTGTCGCCAAAAATATTGACTGTTGGGCTTGCCGGCGGGGTTTTATCCAGCACATTCACTGCAACGGCAGCACTTTTATTGCCGGACGCGTCTTCGGCGAATACAGTTAAGGTCGTGCCTGCTCTTTGTTTCGTAATCGTTACTTTAAATTGACCGCTTTGATTTGCTGTACCAATTCCTAGTATTGTGTTGCCTGTTTTTACGGTTACTTTGGCATTTGCTTCGGTTGTTCCTGTGACAACTGTATCACGGTCGCTTACTACGTTGACTGCCGGTTTTGTCGGCGCGGTGTTGTCACTCACCGTTACAATGGTTTCTTCACTTTTGTTTCCCACCGAATCTTCCGCATATACATGTAATTCAGTGCCCGCTTTTTGCACAGGAATGGCGACGGAAAAACGGCCATTTTTATTTGCATCGTCAGAACCAATCACATTACCGCTTGCCTCTACTGTTATTTTATTATTTGGATCAGCGGTTCCGGTCACAGACGTGTCATGATCGCCGACTTTATTCACGGATGGTTTCGTAGGTTGTTGTACAGTGGTGCCTTGATCTTTTGTTAAAAACGTATAAGTAACATCTGATCCTTTATCTGCAGGGATACTATAGTCTTCAGGCGAACGAACTTTTTAACAACTGCTCCCCCGCCATTCAAATAAAGTGAACTTCCGCTGTAGATTTTTTCCTACAGTGAGTCGAAAGCCGGATTCCCTTTAAATCCGTATAATCCGGATTTTTGTTTCAATAGAAGCGCCGCTCTAAAATCTGTCATAAATTTTCCAAATGTAAGATTTGGATCAATATATTTTTGGATCATATCTTGGACGGCTTGGTAATCGCTGTGTGGATCATCTATCAGCTCTTTAAAAATTCGATCCCCTTGTCCGCATTGAATCTTGAAATATTGCATAAACAAATAGGATAGAGAGTAATTGGCTAAAGTATCCCCATCATAATCCCAATATAGGAGTGAATGTCCATTTGTAATATCCGTATCATAATTATAGTAATCAATTCGATCTTGCAGAGCTTGATTTTCGTAAATTTGTTCGGCGGCCATGGAAAGCCCTTCGTCCATCCATGTATCCATAGGCTCTTTTTTTTGAATCAATACTTTCTCGTTGAAATTAATCATATGTTGAAATTCGTGGACAAGCGTGGAGTAAGCAGCAGAGACATCTTTATTTGAGCTCGTCCCCATCGTTGGATATGTATCGATATAAAAGATTTCAGATTGATTGGAATCAGGAACAGCATAAAGATCCGCTGGATTAAAATAACCTGCAACATATCCTCCGCTTTGATTAAATCCATCTTGTATATCATACACAAGAATATCCACTTTTCCGTTTCCGTCTACATCTGATTCATTCCCGAAATTTTCTACATCTAAAGGGTGAATTTTATCGTCAAATTCTTTTCCGAGTTGCTCTGCTTCTTCTTGTGTAATTTGATTATTATTTACCCATACGTTTGAGTGTGAACCACTATAACTCAAAGTTGCCTTAATTTGATAATCTTGATTCGTTACAAGATTGGAAACCCAAAAATTCTTGCTGTCTCCTACTTGATATAATGGGCGGATTGATTTGGCCTCTCTTTTTATGAAGTTATTTTTATATTTTTTGGCGTCAAAAGGTTTCACATAGTCCATTTTATAGGCGCTTTTTGCGATGTTTTTGTTTAACGAATATTGATCATTATTGATTTTAAATGAACCGGAATTTTCGATTTGATCGCCATTAGTGGATTCGTTGCTAATCAACACATAATGATTAGAATCTGGGGTCGTTGATTCTTTACAAAATGGATTATTCACTTTAAAATAAGTGACATCAGAGTAGTATGAAGCATATAAGCTAGGTATAACTCCTACTCTCATATAAATATAAGGATCATTTTCATAGACCGACTTACCGATAATGGTTTCTAAAGAAAAGCTGCCCACCAGATACTTCACATTAAAAGTTGAGCTTCCTAAATACGACATGGAACCATTATCATTCTTATAAAATTCGATATTAAGATAGGCATCTTTATTTGTTGTATTACTTTGATACCCAAGTAGGACTTCCATATCCGAATTCGAATAATCAACTGTGTTGTTGTAAGTCAGGTAATGAGATTGACCGTAGCTATCCGATAAAACTCCAAGGTGTTGTCCAGGTGAAGCGAATGGGTAATCATCAGGATTCCTATAATCTTGATCCGTTTCTTGCTTAGCTTTCAAAGGCTTAGTAAATTGATTGGAAATTTTTTCTGGATATAAGATTTTTGAAGGCTTATTGATACCCTTTTCATTTGCATGTACTCCTATTGGTAATGAAAACACAAGTAGGATGGAAAGAAATAAGTAGACAAATTTTTTGAATGACCGCAAGACGATTCCTCTCTAGATATGCTATCTTTTAAATGTTAATTCATTTTTCCGTATTTTAACAGATTGAAATATAAAAAAATAGTTCTTTTGCGCTAAAAATAAGTATTTTGCATACAAATAGTATACTTCTAATCTAATAAATGTAAAATCATTTCAAAAAATTCTCAAAATGAATCGATCGTTTTGTCTGAAATTTTTTTGTTTCCGATTTCGTTTTTGTACTACGAAAAACGGGGAAAAGTAATTGGGCAAGTATCCATAAATTTTTAACATTCGCAACGATGCGTGCGATGAACGAGGCATCATATAAATCCAAAGGGTCGGAATTTCCCTAAGGATCAAGGCTTCAACCATTTGAGCACGATATAGAGTGATAGTTCCCAAAGGATTTTTGTGTTATTGCGGAGCGGGTTTCAGTGGATCGTGCCGGATGCCGCGCGAAAAAATTCTTGGAAACGATAAAAGAGAGGGGATGAAATAGTGAAAGATGCAGAGCGATCTCTTTCAAAAAACATCGTTTTAGCCATTTTGGATACAGTCACATTGGGCATTCCCATTTATGCTGTCAATTTTATAAAGCGGCCAAAAAAGACATTAAAAATTTCTTTCATTGTTATTCCCGTTGTTTCGATTATTGCTTGGTTGATTGCATCATGGAGTGAATGAAGCCCTGGAAGTAAGGGCTTTTTATTTTGTCTTTTTCGTTGGAAAAGATGAGCATTCCGTATGAAAGAGAGATAGAACAATTCTGTGAACTTGGTTTTGGACAGGGGAAAGCGCTCATATCGGTTCCCGTTTTTCATGTATAATAAATAGAAGAACGGATTTCATCCCCTTCATCGAGGAGATGCAGTCAGAAGGAGATTTAGGTGAGGAACATGGATGAATTAAAAATAGATGACGTGGCCAAGCAAAGCGGTTTAACGAAACGAACGATTCGATACTATGAACAAATTGGGCTTCTGCCTTCTCCTCCGAGAAGCAAAGGGGGAATTAGACTTTATTCACAACAGCATGTTGAGTTTTTAAAGAAAATTACGAACGCAAAAGAAGTGTTGGGATTTACTCTTCAAGAGCTGCAACATTTTATTTCTTTAAGCAATACATTGGAACAGCAGAGAGTAAAATACAGACAGGTAAAAGGAACAAGCGAACAAAAAGACAAAGCGGAGGATTTAATTCAAGCCTTAACCGATCTTTTAAATACAGTCGATGCGCAATTATTGCTCATTGAACAGAAAAAGGAAAAGATTTTAAAAGTGGAGTCGGAATTAATGGACTTAAAAAACAGGGCGGAAAAGGCCATTGAACGATTGGAAAAGGAGAAATAAGATAAGATGGCCATCGGCAAGGGGGCAATTCCCGCAAATGCTGGGTTGGAGATAACGAGCTGTTTGGGGCAGTTTTTCCGCCGCTGGATTTCGTTTGACCTTTGTGTCTCGAAGGGTAGAGAATTTCTGACCGTTGATGCAAGATCTTTTTCAAGCATAGTTGAATTCAGTGGAAAACCTGAGTCAACTGTGCTTTTTTATTTAGGATGAGAAATTAAATGGTTTCAAGAAAGGGAATGGAAGAAGAACTTGGTTCATATCGGAAGCAGACACACATAACACTTTGAACATCTGTATTCATACATGCATGTTCTAAGCGCAGCCTACACATATTATTGAATAATGGGACGAGAAGGGAGTTATGGTGTTGCTTGGGACTATTGGAAAAGCTTTATTTCTTATCTTTGCTGGCATACTGCTCCTTCGGATTGCAGGAAGAAAAACTATTTCACAAATGACGTTGCCGGAAACGACAATCGATTGGAAACATTTATATCTGGAAAAGCGATGGTCGTCATTCAAAATGGACAAATTCAAACAGATGCGCTGCGTAAACTTCGATTAACAGTGGATCAGTTGGAATTGCGTCTTCGTCAGCAAGGCATTGCCAATTTTTCTGATATAAAAACAGCTACTATTGAACCAAGCGGACAATTAGGATATGAGTTGACAGAGGATGCCAAGCCTTTAACCGTGGGGGAGTTTAAAAAGTTGATGCAAGCCTATATAAAGAATGAAGAATCTAAAGAAAGCTCCCAAATAAATATTTTTGATGAAATTACGGAGAAAAAGTCTACTCCTGATTCATTGAAATAAAAGAACGGCTCAGACATTTAGGCGTCGGAGGGAAAAAGCTGTTTCTTACCATTCATTTTAGTAATAAAAAGTTGAACGTGGGAAGCGTGATTCATTTGCCGATGATCTAAACTTTTGTACAGAATGATTCGAAATCAGCAAAGGGCGCCTATTGTAAAATTTTTGTTTAAGCTGATATGGACATTGCAAGTGATCAAACGATGCATGATATAATAAATTGAAACGTAAATGGGGAGTATGTCCCATGATAGTGGATGGAATATATCGGTTTGTTTCGTTTGCATAGCTCGGGCCAGAAGAGATAAAAAGCAATGAAACATTAGGTTTTGTTTAAGAAGGATAAGAATGGGAGGAGTTGGGAATCTTGAAAGTTTTGGTTGTTGGAGCGAATGGCCAAGTTGGGCAGCATGTTGTTCGGTTATTAAAAGAAAGCAATGAACATACAGTGCGAGCGATGGTCAGAAAAGAAGAACAGGCTCAATCTTTCGAAAAATTGGGTGTAGAAACAGCGATTGCCGATTTGGAAGACAGCGTGGACAAAATTGCTGAAGCGGCGGAAGGCTGTGAAGCCATTGTCTTTACTGCCGGCTCCGGTGGGCATACAGGAGCAGACAAAACGCTGTTGGTGGATTTGGATGGAGCTGTGAAAACAATGGACGCTGCCGAAAAATTGTGGATCAAGCGGTTTATTATGGTGAGCGCCATTCAGGCCCACAATCGAAAAAACTGGAACGAGGCCATCAAGCCGTACTATGTGGCTAAACACTATGCGGATATTATGCTGGAACAAAGCAGTTTAGCCTATACCATTATCCGGCCGGGAGGATTGTTGAACGAACCGGGAACAGGAAAGATTTTTGCGGCTGAAAATTTAAATAGAGGGACGATTTCGCGGGAGGATGTGGCGAAAACAATTGTAGCCTCTCTGGATGAGGAAAATACGTATTATCGCTCCTTTGATCTTATTTCCGGTGAAATTCCGATTGCGGATGCTTTGAAAAACCTATAGTCTTTTTTAAAAAAGCCCTCCATCCGTATTTCAGCATTTCTTTGATACGGATCAAGGGCTTCTTTTTTTGCCATTATTTTTGATAATTCAAAATCCAGCCTATGCCGTACTTGTCTATTACATTGGCATGGAGAGCGCCCCAAAACGTATCTTGCAGTTCCAAAATCGCTTGGCCGTCGGCAACCAATGATTGATATACTTTACGAATTTCTTCTTCACTGTCAAATTCGATCGTGATTTTGACATTATCCCCTTTTTCCACACGACCGAAAGGATCGGAGAAATGGATGATGCTGTTTCCAAGATGCAGCTCGGCATGCAAACATTTGCCTTCATGCCCTTTAAACATTTCAACATCGTCTGCTAATTGAACATTTTTAATTTCTCCGCCCAATGCTTCTTGATAATAATTCAATGCCTCTTGACAATTTTCCACAATGATATAAGGATTGACGCTTTTCATATGTGCGCCCGGCATGTACATGAACTATAGGGTGTAAGTCCCGAACCCCGAAGACAGAAGTAGAGGTTAGCCAAGAGCAAGGGTGTCCGTGGTGACGCGGAATCTGAAGGAAGCTGGAGGCAAAACACCGGTCCGAGGAACACGAACCTCATATAAGGCTAGGTATGATTGAGTGAGTTTGCATAACAAAACAAAGCTCTTTCTGTCGAAGGTCATATCGAGTAAATGAGGCGGATAGATGGTGTGAAAGTGCATGTACTTACCCGGGGAGGTCTGGCGGATATGTGAAGTACTCTTCATAACCTACTTAGTGATAAGTAGCTGAACCGTCAGAAGTCAGCAGAGGTCATAGTATTAGTTGGTCTAGAACAACTAAGAAGGACCGAACAATTAAGAGAGAATAGCCCTTGGTATTCAGTGAGTCATGATGAACACAGAAAACGTAGTACCTCACTTGAGGGAGGAAGCGGTGAATCCCGTGGGAGACCTCTTGGAGGGTGGAGTGACCACTGGCATAAAGAGAACAGCTATTCACGGAAGTTATAAAGACTTGCGTCAATTATCTTAATTGAACCGCCGTATACGGAACCGTACGTACGGTGGTGTGAGAGGACGGGAGTTAATCGCTCCCTCCTACTCGATTTTATCCTCCTTTGCCATTCAGAAGCGATAGTTTCAGTACAGCAACTTCCTATCTGATTTAAACTTTTGGCTTTTTTTATATTTCTTCTGCCAAATGGATGAGATGAAGTAACTCAAGCAGAGTTACAGAATAACGTTGGTAGACAAGGATTATTAAAAACCCCCTGTTCATAAAAAACAGGAGGTTTTAGCCTTCAGAAAAAATCATATCAGAGTCCGAAAAGCGGAAGCTCGTCCGGATCTGTGTTATATGCTTGGAAATCATAGATTTTCCATTTTTGACTCTTTGAATCTAGCTTTAAAAAGAATAGACCAGATAGATCTTCGGTTACATCAAAATTAAAGTCTGGAGATTTTAATGTGATTTTGACTTTTGCATTGGTTAATTCTACTGTTGCATAACGATTATTTAAAGTTTTTACGTTATAAGTAGGATCACCGATAGGTTCAATCGTGATTTGAGCATTTTCATTCTTCAACGATTGATAAAAGTCAATTGATTCTAAACCTGATGCTCGGTAATAGCCGATTGTATTGTCTTTATACAATTGAGTCAAAGCATCAAAATTCTGATCTTTTATATATTGGCTTTCATTTGATTCAAATTGCTTTACAAAATCAATTAATTGCTGTTTGTCAGGAAGTGCTGTTGTCTCTTGGTGCAAAGCACGATAAATCATAACAATGGCTTGTGCTCGAGTTGCCAAATCATTCGGCTTAAAAGTAGTTCCATAGCCTTGGATGATTCCGTTGGCCGCATTTTTATGAATGGCCTCATAAGCAAAGCTTGATTTTGGCACATCGCTAAAAGTTTTACGAATGGGGTTAAACTGAATGGTGTTTTGGAAAGCATTGTACACCATTTTAGCAATTTCACTGCGTTTAATTTTGTCTCCCGGATGGAATGTTCCATCGTTTCGTCCACTAATAATGCCGTTACTGCTTGCAATTTGAACATATGGATAATACCAAGCGCCGGATTTTACGTCAGCAAAAGACTTGGCTTTTCCTTTTAACTCCAGTCCCATTGCATTGACAATCATTTTCGTAAATTCGGCTCTCGTAATATTTTCGTTTGGCTTTACATAGACGGAAGGGAATCCATCTTCATCATACTGTATCTTTCCATCAATAATATCAGCAGATAAAAAGTCCTGTATCTCGTCATGTGCCCAATAATCATCGTCCACATCTTCAGGATAGTACATGTCTGATGTCTTTTCAGCGGCCGACACCATTTTGAAAGGCACAAGAAGAACCAACAGCAAGGCTAGAATAGGAATAACTTTTTTCATATAATCCCCCTTTTTTTGTAAAAAGTGCTTGTTGTTCCATTTTAAGAGAAAAAGCTCTAAATAGTCACTATTAATTTTGAAAAATAAGATTAAATCAGCCCAAAGACCTGATATTTTGTCAAAATTAACATATTATAAGGATTTTACTCCTGGCGAAAAAGATGTAATATTTATGCTGGATTTCCAATGAATAGTTTTTTGAAATTGAACAGCAGTATGAACACGTTCAACATGAGATTCTGCTCCACTTATATTTTGACAACGATTAATGTTTTCCGAAATCTCTTTGAGGAGGTAGTGAAGAGAACATCATGATCAAAATAACACCAATTATGGAGATGTTACTGTAACCTGAAAAATTTAAGGAAGCGATCGAGAAATAAATAGAGATAGATTGTACATGGAGAATCGCCAGCCACTTTCTCCGCCGATGATGCAAAAGTTTCCATTTATACTGTTTTGTAGAGCAGATGTTAGGTGATATAATGAAAATAAAAGATTGTAATATCTTTCTAATTTTGTTTTTACATAGAATAAAAATGTGTGCCTCTGGGGGAATGGAAGATGAAGAAAAAAACGGCATTTTATGCTTTATTGCTGTCGGTTTCTTTGGCTTTAGGGTTGAATGTGGAATCGGGGATTGCCTCGGCGAATGACCAGCCCTCTTCTCAAAAAGGTGAAAAAGAAGTGGTCGTCGTTTATAAAAACATGAAAGGAAAAGAGGCCGCTATTGAAAACAGCCATGATGTAGAACATCAATTTAAAAGCATTCCGGCCGTTTCTGTTACGGCGGACAAACAAGACGTTCGTCAATTAGAGTCGAATCCAAATATTGCCTATGTGGAAGAGAATGTTCCGTTTCAATTGGCTGATTCGAGTTTTCAAACGTTAAGTACAAGCCGCGCCGTTTCTTCCAATGAAAAAACTTGGGACATGCAGGCGATTAATGCATCCAAAGCTTGGGAAAACGGGGTGACCGGTAAAGGCGTCAAAATCGCCGTGATTGATACGGGGATTGCCTCTCATTCGGATTTGAATATTCCAGGCGGAGTGTCCACTGTCGATTACACCTCTTCCTATAAAGATGATAATGGACATGGTACTCATGTAGCCGGAATCATTGGCGCTAAACGTAATGGCATAGGGATCGCCGGTGTCGCACCGGATGCTCAGATTTATGCCGTAAAAGCGTTGGATAAGAACGGAAACGGAAACTTGCAAGATATTGCAGAAGCTCTGGATTGGGCGATTGCAAATAAGATGGACATTATTAACATGAGTTTTGGGACAAGCACCGACTCCAAAATCCTTCATGATTTAGTCGATAAGGCATATAAAAGCGGCATCTTGCTTGTTGCAGCAGGAGGAAATAATGGGAATTCATCCGGTACAGGAGATACGGTGGAATATCCGGCCAAATACAGCAGTGTTGTGGCGGTATCTTCATTAAATTCAAATAAAAATCGTTCTGTTTTTTCCGCAACTGGTCCGGAAATTGAAGTATCTGCACCGGGTGAAAATATCGTCAGCACTTATTTGAATGGAGAGTATGCAGTCGGAAGCGGCACCTCGATGGCGGCTCCTCATGTGGCCGGCATGTTGGCTCTATTAAAACAAATGCATCCTAATGAATTGAATAGCCAGCTGCGGGCAGAGGCGGAGAAGGAAGCAATGGATCTTGGAAAAAAAGGAAAAGATGACTGGTACGGCTACGGAATGGTCTTTTATCACCCGTTGAATGTATCTTCCAAGAGTGCGAGTGAAAACGTGCAAGCTAAGTTAAAGATCGCTCAGCAAGCAGTAGCATCGGCGGAGAAATACCGTACGAAGAAATATGTGGATGCTGCGCAGCAAGCGATCAACAGCTTGGACAATGGGGCGGACAAAACGCAGCTGCAAAAAAGGCTTGATGCCGTTAAAAAAAGCTTGTCTGATCAGGCTCAAAAACTAGTTTCGTATGTCGAACACCATCGTTCTCATGCCAATGTCGAAAAAGCGCTCCAAGCGATCTCCAACCTGCCGGCAGGCGCGGAAAAAAACAATTTGCTAACAAGAATCAATAAAGTGCAATACTTGATCAACTTGCAGCAAGCTCAAAAATATGTGAATTTAACTCAAAAATATAAGACAAAATCTTACAAATCAGTAGCGCAATCTTATATTAGCAAACTTCCAAAGGGGTCAGAAAAAACAAGGCTTCAAAAACGGCTCAATTCAATGCAGGTTCGGTAATAGAAAAACGAGGCTGACTCAAAAGCAAAATGACTTTTGAGATCAAGCCTCTTTTTTGTTGGAAATTCTCTTTATTTGATTTGAACTAACTGTTCAATTGAGAAAGTTCTCTCTTGGAGAGGGTCTTTTAACTTTCCTCCGAAAGAAGTCTCCTACTTCTAAACGTGAAAGTGCGGAGGCACCAGTGAAAGTGGGAGATGAATTTCGGTTAGGCGTAGCCTAAAGCTGTCTCTTTTTTGTGCTATGATATAATCAGTGTTATATAAATGGAAGGCATTCGGATGTGCTTTGAACAAATATGCACATGGTCAATATCGTGATTCCATTCGACCAAGGAAATATTGTAATTTTCACCAAGTCGAATAAACATATCTTTTGCATAGTCAGATATGGTATCATCAATCACTTGTCTGCGATATTTTACGAGTGAACTATCAAAGTTCATCAATGCCTATAAAAGTGCAAGTTCTAAGACTTATCAAAAAGCATTTTCCACAAGTGAAAAGAAAACTTTGGAAAGAGTATTTTTGGTCAAGAAGCTTTTGCTTACTTACAACAGGTGGTGCGCCCATTGAAGTGATAAAGCAGTATATAGAAAATCAAGGGAGGAAGTGAGGTGATTTGATATGGCAAACAAAGCATATAAATTTCGTCTGTACCCAACACAAGAACAAGAGCAACTTCTTACAAAAACCTTCGGCTGCGTTCGTTTCGTCTACAACAAAATGTTGGCTGAACGAATGGAAACATATGAACCATTCAAGGACGACAAAGAAGCCTTGAAAAAGCAAAAAAAATTCCCGACTCCTGCAAAGTACAAAAAGGAATTTCCATGGCTCAAAGAAGTAGACAGCCTTGCGTTGGCAAACGCTCAACTGAATTTGCAGAAGGCATACCAAAACTTCTTCTCTGGTCGTGCTGAATTTCCAAAGTTCAAAAGCCGAAAGGCGAGACAGTCCTACACAACCAACGTGGTCAACGGAAACATTATGCTTTTGGATGGTTATATCAAATTACCGAAACTGAAACTTGTAAAAATCAAACAACATCGAGAAATTCCGTCACATCATATCATCAAGTCTTGTACGGTTTCTCGAACAAAAACAGGAAAATACTATGTTTCTATTCTCACTGAATACGAACATCAACCTGTACAAAAAGAAGTACAAGCTGTTGTTGGCTTAGATTTTTCCATGAACGGTTTATTTGTCGATAGTGAAGAAGGTAAGACAGCCAATTACCCTCGTTTCTATCGCCAAGCCTTGGGAAAATTAGCGAAAGAACAGCGTGTTCTATCACGCAGAAAGAAAGGTTCTAATCGTTGGCACAAGCAACGACTAAAAGTGGCGAAGCTACATGAAAGAATTGCGAACCAACGAAAAGACTTTCTACATAAGGAATCGTACAAATTAGCGAAACTATATGATTGCGTGGTTATCGAAGACCTCAACATGAAGGGAATGTCCCAAGCACTAAATTTCGGCAAAAGCGTTGCTGATCATGCATGGGGCATGTTCACGAAATTTCTCCAATACAAGTTAGAGGAGCAGGGGAAAAAGCTTCTCAAAATAGATAAGTGGTTTCCATCATCCAAAACTTGTTCATGTTGCGGTCAAGTAAAGGAGTCTCTATCTCTTTCTGAGCGCATATTCCATTGTGATTGTGGTTTTGTAGCAGATAGAGATTGGAATGCTTCTATCAATATCAAGCGTGAAGGATTGCGACTGTTGGCATTAACATCATCATAAATAGAGCATGGAACAGGCTCGATAGCTAAGTAAATTTCGTACCGTTAGGTGCGATTACCTTAGAAGCCCCCAACTCTAAGCGAAGCGTAGGTGGCGGGTAGTTCACTTCTGTTTCTTTCTATTGATCACATGAAAAACAGCCCCCATTGCCACTCCAATCGCAATGGCAGTGGCAATATGACCGAGAACAACACCAATGACTGCGCCAATGATAGCACCAAAGGATATTAAGTGGATATTCCATTCACCGTTTTTCTTAGACATAATTCATACTCCTTTTATCTTCAATTGGATATTTCGATCACTAAACGGAAGGGATGAAAAATGGCAATTTATTTTACTTCAGATCATTCAATCGAGCTTTTCTAAGATTCGAATGATTTTATGGATCGCATAGTCAAAATCAATCAAATCCTCTTCGTCAAGTTGACCTATTTTCTCGCAGAATAGATAATAGAAGTCTTCCCAGCGCTTTTTTACTGTTTCTTTTCCTTTTTCGGTTAACATCAGTTTGACAAATCGCCGATCGCGATCGTTCTTCGCTTTTTCCACATAGTTGTTTTCCGCCAACTTAGCGATCAGAGGGGTCAACTGCTGCTTTGAAATGTTGATGTTTTGCGCTAGTTGGGTCATGGAGATACCCTCCTTAGTATGAAACAATTCCTCCAGTATATGAAATTGCAAATGGGTCAAATCAGACGTTTTGGGTGCAGCCTTATGATTTGCGACAGGTTTGTTCATCTTGTTGTAAATCAGCGGAAGAAGTCGGATGAAGCTCTCCGCGATTTTGTCTGTTTTCGAAGTCAATCCCATGCATCCCTTTCTTGATTTTAATAGTATATTACTTATTAGTAAATAAAAATTTATTATTTAACGAAATAAATACAGTATTTAATAATATTATACATAATTTTACGAGAAAAAAGTAAATAATAACGAACTATTTTTGTGGAATTAGAAAACATATATGAATTCATTTTTCACTGGGTTTTTCCTTTTTTGAATGAGAGATGTATGATAAAAATGGTTGCTTCTGATCGTTTGCATCGAAAGAGAGTCCTTTCAAGTAAAGGAAAATATGTTATAATGTATTATAAAACAGAATAATATTTGACGAGGAGGAGTCTGTCACCAAGGGATCGTTGTGTCCTTTGGTTACAGGCTCTTTTTTTATTTTTTGAGAAAACAAAGAAGGAAAGGTGGTAAGGGGATGCTTGTTTTGCAATTAGCGTTGATTCTGGCAGCTTCCAAATTGGCAGGCAATATAAGTGTTAGGCTCGATCAGCCATCTGTTTTAGGTGAACTGTTGGTTGGAATCATTCTTGGGCCTTCGGTACTGGGGGTGATTCATGATACGGACATTTTAAAGGAGATGAGCGAGATCGGTGTTATTTTGCTCATGTTTATAGCCGGGTTGGAAACTGATCTAAAAGAGTTTCTGCGCTCCGGAAAATCTTCCACGTTGGTGGCTGTCGGCGGCATCTTGGTTCCGCTTGTAGGAGGATATTTTCTCGGAGAAGCATTGGGCTTTTCATCCGAACAATCATGGTTTATGGGATTATTGCTTTCAGCAACCAGCGTCAGCATTTCAGTTCAAGCGTTAAAAGAAATGGACCGATTAAAATCACCCGAAGGTACTGCAATTTTAGGGGCGGCAGTGCTCGATGACATTTTAGTGATGATCGCTTTAGCCTTTTTTATGAGTATGATAGGAGGAGAAGTTCATTTTGGAACCATGCTTTTAACAAAGGGATTGTTTTTTGCGGGAGCGATATTCGCTGCATGGAAAGTTGTTCCGTGGATTTTAGAAAAACTGGCGCTCTTAAAGGTGGATCAATCTGTCCTTTCTGCAGCTCTCATCATTTGTTTTCTATATGCTTATTTAGCCGATTTGTCGGGAGTATCCGCTATTATCGGCGCATACATGGCCGGAGTCGCGATAAGTGTAACAGAATTTAAACATGAAATATTTGAAAAGACAGAAACCATTAGCTATTCCTTATTTGTTCCTGTATTTTTCACTTTGGTCGGAGTGGCAGCTTATTTTCATGGTATTGGTGAAAGTTTCTGGCTATTGGTCATTTTGAGCATTTTAGCGGTTTTCACCAAATTAATCGGCGCATCATGGGGAGCAAAAGCGGCCGGATTTTCTTGGGGTAGTTCATTGGGAATTGGCGCCGCCATGGTGTCTCGCGGAGAAGTGGCTTTAATTTTAGCCAATATTGGTTTGGAACATCAATTGGTCAGTCAGGAGTTGTTTACCGTTTTGGTTGTTGTGGTTCTGATCACCACGATTGCAACGCCGCCGATGATGAAATGGTTTTTCACAGTCGGATCGAAAGGAAAGACTTTAAAAAATACAGGATGAGATCGATGGAATACAGGAGTGTTGAAGTTTTTAGGATTTTGGTCACAGTTCTTTTTGTAAGAAGACTATGATTATTGGGCGAATGGGAAATAAAATGGATTAAGCAACCGAAATTTTCCATTCGCCCTGTCAAGTTGTATGTAGGATTTGTCTTTTCTGAAAAAACATTTGTCTTTATATTATAGAAAATCCTTGATTCCTATATGGAAAGAGTCCATAATGGAAATTAATCATTTAACTGAAAATTCTAAAATGAGCAGGGGTTGTCTTTATGAAAGTGGTCAAATTTGGCGGAACATCGCTTGCATCAGGAAAACAAATTCAAAAAGTACTGAATATTGTCATTTCTGATCCGAAAAGAAAGATTGTGGTGGTTTCAGCACCGGGAAAACGGTTTGCGGATGACACGAAAGTAACCGATTTGCTGATTGCGTGCGCCCGCAAGAAATTACGCGGCGAGGATGCGACAGATTGGCTGGAAGCGGTAGTGGAAAGATTCGCAAGCATTGCAATGGATTTGGAGATGTCAAACGATATCGTAAAGGAAATCCGTGCTGATTTAGAGGAGCGGCTACGAGGATACAAAGGGGATCCGGAGCGCTTTTTAGATCATATGAAAGCGGCAGGGGAGGATAATAATGCGAAGCTGATTGCCGCTTATTTTCAAGAGAGAGGAATAGAGGCTAGATATGTTAGTCCGAAAGAAGCGGGATTAATCGTCACTGACGAACCGGGGAATGCACGGGTATTGCCGGAATCCTACAAGCGATTGTATTCGTTGCGGGAGCAAAGCGGAATCATTATTTTTCCCGGATTTTTCGGCTTCAGTAAAAACGGGGATGTGGTGACATTCTCCCGCGGCGGTTCGGATATTACAGGCTCTATTTTAGCCAATGGGGTGAAGGCGGAGCTTTATGAAAATTTTACGGATGTCGATGCTGTGTATGCCGTGAATCCGAATTTTGTTTCTCACCCGACGGAAATTCAAGAACTGACTTATCGGGAAATGAGGGAGTTGTCCTACGCCGGATTTTCTGTTTTTCATGATGAAGCCTTGATTCCGGCTTTCCGCGCCGGAATACCGGTCAACATCAAAAATACGAACAATCCTTCTGCGCCGGGGACCAAAATTGTCAATGAACGGGAAACGAAAAACGGACCGGTCGTGGGCATTGCGAGCGACGAAGGATTTTGCAGTATTTATATTCAAAAATATTTAATGAATAAGGAAATCGGATTCGGTCGGAAACTGCTGCAAATTTTAGAAGATTTCGGCCTTTCCTATGAACATATTCCTTCCGGTATTGACGATGTGACGGTTATTTTACGGGAAAATCAACTCAATCAGGAGCTAGAACAAGCGATATTGCACCAAATAAAAGAGAAACTAGATGCTGACGAAGTGAAAATTCAACATCGTCTTGCTTTGATTATGTTAGTGGGCGAGGGAATGCGCCGTAATATTGGAACAACGGCCCGAGCCGCGAGCGCGTTAGCAAAAGCGGGAGTGAATATTGAAATGGTGAACCAGGGATCTTCCGAAGTCAGTATGATGTTTGCTGTAAAGGAAGAAGTGGAAAGACGGGCGGTCCAAGCTTTATATGAAGAATTTTTTGTCAGCGTCCCGGTTTGAATCATAAGAGCAATAGCAACGAAAAGCCCTTACTATTCTAAGCTGCAATCGTTCGCCTTCTCGTTGTTGAAACCCGTGAGGCGGACGAGTCTCTCTTCCGACGGAAAACAATGATGGCACATTTGAGGAAAACAACTTTTGAGATTGCTTGGGAATTTTTAAGCGCCGCTTCGTTTTTCCGTAGGAGAACGAACATGAGATCTGATCAAAGCCCCGAAAAGCACACTTGGTCATATCATTTATCAGAATGCGTGTAACCCTTTATGCAATTATAAAATCTTTCTTTTTCGTTTTGTATGAAATCGCTATCAATTCAACTCGCTTTTCATTATTTAAGATCCGCAAAGCTCGGGTGGAAAAACCACAACAACAAGGCGATAACGGGGACCGTTAGTATGATAGCTTTGACATTACTTCGATGGTGAAGGCGAAGCATGGTAAATAAGATAATATTGAAAATAAAAGACCACATGGCATTCCATCCGTTATGATATAAAAACAGCCCTTTTTGGTGGAAAAAGAATTCGATTATTTCAAACAGTATAACCCATCCCGTAATGTACACAAACATTTTTTTCCCTTCAGGCAAAAAAGATAAATAAAAATAAATGGCAACCGGTATGATCAAAAATGTAAAGATTAGATCAATGATTGTGTGGTTTAACCATTCTGTTTCTACAGAACGGTATTCCCATAACGTATGGTCGTAAAAAAGAAAATTATAAAGCAAATCGCAAATCACATAATACTGGATCGTTGTATAATATTTTTTCCATTTTGTCCATTCCGTCATCGGGATGGCAATAAGTAGATAAATTACGGTAAAAAGCAGCAAATACATAAAGAAAACCTCTTTTGATAGTGGTAATATATATTATCCCATTTGTATGGATAGAGCATTCATGGGAAAGCAGAATAAATATTTCTAGTGAACAAAGATCGATATTCTGGTGCCATTCATTCACCAAATGAATAAAGTTTCTATTCTAGTTGAACAGGGACTTTCACTCTATAACCTAAGATACGATATAGAACGGAAAATAAATGAATGTTGCAATAAAATATTTCATTCAAGAATTTTGTGGAATCATCAATTTAAATGAGAAAACACGCGAATCAGAACGGACTGTCTTTCTTTTTTTTTGGAGAATAGTTGAAATTAAGGTTTTGTTATATCATCCAAAAAATCAAGAACGGAATCCGTTCTTTTTTGTTTAAGTGTATATTTTCATTCATGGAGCCTCTCAGTATAATTTAATCAGAATTTTCTAAAAATAATCACTTGGATCGAAATGTTACCGCTTTCATTATCTGGCACTGAAAATGAACAAATTAAGGGGGGATGGAAATGATTCGGACAGCTAACGGAGAAGAGATTTTTGTTATTGATGCTCATATAGCCTTGTGGGATGGCAGTAAGGAGAATCAACTGAATATTCATGGAGAGCAATTTATCAGCTGTTTTTATGATTATCACAAAAATCTGAGCCCTAAAGAATATTATTGGCCCTGGGATAAGTTTGTGAAGTATGATCCGGAAACGCTGGTTAACGACGTATTGGTTAAAGGATATGCAGATATGGCCATTTTTCAACCTGTCTATTTAAAAGAGTTTTATAAAAATGGTTTTGGTGATTTTGACGCAAATGACGCCCTTTCCAAACGGTACCCTAATCGTTTTATTTGCAACGGGACAATGGACCCGCGGCATGGCGAACGAGGATTGGAAAATTTGGAAAAAATGAAAGAAAAGTACAACTGGCAAGGGATTAAGTTGTATACAGCGGATTGGTATGGAAATTCAAAGGGATATAAACTTTCAGACGACTGGTCCAAAAGATATCTTGAAAAGTGCCAAGAATTAGGGATTAAAAATATTCACATTCATAAAGGACCCACGGTCACTCCTTTGAATCGGGATGCATTTGACGTAGCAGATGTGGATGATGCAGCAAGCTGTTTTCCGGAATTAAACTTTATCGTAGAACATGTAGGACTGCCGAGATTAGAAGATTTTTGCTGGATTGCGACACAGGAAAAAAATGTGTACGGAGGATTGGCGGTAGCTATTTCTTTAATCCATACTCGTCCTCGTTATTTTGCTGAAATCATAAGTGAATTGTTGTACTGGCTGGATGAAGACCGTATCATTTTTGGAAGCGATTATGCTATTTGGGAGCCAAAGTGGATAATCGAAAAGTTCCTTGAATTTGAACTTCCGGAAGATATCCAAGAAGAAACAGGTGTGACGTTGGATTTGAATGTGAAGAAGAAAATTTTAGGTGAGAATGTAGCGAGATTATACAACATAGATATCGAAGCGCAAAAAGAAAAGTTGAAAAATTGCGAATTAAATGAACGAAAGGCGAAACTTAATGAAATCAAAGCTAATTTCTAAAGGATCTTCACGAACAAAGGAAGTGGATCAAAGATTATGGAAAAAGAAGATCAAGTATATAGAATGCTTGAAAAAGTTTATGATCCTGAACTGGATCAACCTTTAACAGAGCTAGGGTTTATTGATCACATCGCCATTCAAGACCATCATGTGGAAGTTGTTTTTCGTTTACCGACTTATTGGTGCTCGCCGAACTTTGCCTATATCATGGCCGAAGATATACGGAAATATGTATCTGAACTGGAATGGGTGCATTCAGTGAAAGTCCATTTATTGGATCATTGTGCTTCCGATGAAATCAATCACGGAGCAACGAAAGGCAAGTCGTTTAACGAAGTCTTTCGTGACTTATCGGATGGAGACCTTGACGAATTGCGCAAAACGTTTGAGATAAAAGCTTACTATGCAAGGCAAGAAAAACTGATGAAATATCTCTTAAAAAATGGGATGACAAAGAAAGAGATGATAGGTTTGTCTCTGCAACAATTGAATGAATTGCCTTTATCGGAAGAAGGTCATCTGCTGAGAGACAAATATTTGGAGAAAAAAAGGGCCTTGAATCACTCCAATACATTGGCCTTCACAACTCCGGAAGATAAACAGCTGTCTGAAGAAGAATTTTCGTTTTACTTGCAAGGCGCCAAGCGTACGCGGATGAGCATGGAATTTAATGCCCATTATTGTCGAGGTTTGTTAGAAACACGATACCATTTGCCCTCTAACGATTAGATGAGCATGACGTAATGAAAAGAGATGTTAAGAAGTGTGTCCAAAACGAAAATATTTTTTAAAGAAGGAACGGTGATGAAAAAATGAGTAAAAAAGTTCTTATTGTAACGGGTGATGCGGTGGAAGCTTTAGAAGTATTTTATCCGTATTATCGTTGTATCGAAGAAAATATTCAATGCACGATTGCGTCTCCTGTGAAGAAAAAGCTTCAAACGGTTGTCCATGATTTCCTCCCTGAAATGGAGACCGTTACAGAAAAGTGGGGGTATAAAATCGAATCTCACGCATCCGTAGACGAAATTGATCCTGCTGACTTTGATGGGCTGATTATTCCCGGAGGACGCGCGCCTGAATATATACGTCTAAATAAAAAAGTTCAAGAAATCGTCGCTCACTTTTTAAAAGAAAATAAACCGCTTGGAGCCATCTGCCATGGACAACAAGTTTTAACGACTGTAAGAGAATATATCAATGGCAGGGAAATGACGGCATTCTCCGCTTGTCGGCCGGAAGTGGAAGCGGCAGGAGCTATTTACGTGGAAAAATTGCTTCACGTGGACGGAAATTTGGTGTCTGGGCATGCTTGGCCGGATTTGCCGGGATTTATGAAAGAATTCTTTGCATTATTAAATGTAAAAAAAGAAGCTTCTGTTTAAAGAATAGCTAAAAAGGGCTGAATCAAAAACGTTTGATTCAGCCTTTTTCTCTTTTTATTTGTAAAAACAATCAAAGAATCGATCGTTTAATGCATTAAGAGAGATTCTTTGTTTGGCTACAGTTTTCTTTTATCCATCTCATGATGGGAATGAGAATTCAATAACATGAGTGATATATAAAATATGACAATTCCTTCCGTGGTTTTCGGATTGATTCCGGTTAGCTCTTCGATTTTATTTAAACGATAATGCAGAGTATTAATATGTATATTCATTTCTTCTGAAGTTTTTTTGATCGATTGATTATTATGCAAATAGTGCTGCAAAGTATCGATGAGTATTGGATCTTCTTTCAAAACGTCAATCGTTCTTCTTTGAAAATCCTTTTGTATTTCGATGGGAATGTCTTCTAAGATAATTTCTAATATGAGATCTTCATAAAATACAATCCCAAGATGTTTTTGAGCCACTTTTAATGCTTTCATTGCCTCTTTAAATGATCTATGGATAATCTGTCTGCACATTGTCTTTCCTACACCAATTGCTAAATGGTGGTGATATTTCCTTTCGAATCTTTCTTTAAAGTTTTTTAATTGGCTATGGAAATGATTCTTGTTAAAAGTAGAGCCAATCTTTTTTAACAGCAAGAAACGTTCTTGCCCCCAGCGAATGAGGAAATGATTTTCTTTCCCGAATACAGAATAGAACAATTCCATGATTTCTTTTTGAATTCTGGGAATGTCATAGTGATCGAGTGTTTGTATTTCGGATTGTATGAGGGCGCAAATATGCGTGTCGTAAACGGGGATTCCCAGCATGACACCTCGCTCTAAAAATTCTTTATCAACCGATGTAGAGTTGATCCATTCATACAAATAAGATTCTATACCGCGTATTTCCCATTCGTTTCTCTCGGTATAATAAGCTTCTTGTATAATGAGTTCTGTCATTCTTCTAATTAATTCCGCAAACGGTTCCACTTTTTTAGGGTCTCCTGTTATTCCGATGACGCCGATTACTTGCTTATTAAACATAATGGGCATGTTGATGCCTGCTTTTACTCCTTTTAGAATTTTTGCTTTGTCCTGATCAATATAAAGTACTTTTTTTGTTTTAATGACAATGGTCGCTCCTTCATGAAAGGTGCCAATTCTGCTTTTTTCAGTGGAAGAAATGATGATTCCTTTTGTATCCACTAATATAATATCTTCTTTCATTACTTGCTGAACTTCTGAAATAATTTTAGAAGCTAAATTGGTTGATAAATGCATGGGGCATCGACCGCCTTCTTTTGGATTAAAAAACAATAAAAACGGTATATTTCACATTTTAATCATATGATCATACATAGATTAAATACCCAACTTTCTTTATAATAAAACGAAAATTAGAAAAGCGAGGGTTTTCAATATGATTCCTTCTCATGTGAAGAAGCGTTTTGTGGATATCGTAGGAAGGGAAAATTTCGAAGATTCAGAAGTAGAGCGGTTAGTTTATTCATACGATGCCACCCCTAATTTTCAATCTATTCCTGACGCGGTGGTTTCACCCAGAAATACGGAGGAAGTATCCGAAATATTAAAACTGTGCAATGAATGGGAAATACCGATTGTTCCGAGAGGATCGGGAACGAACTTGTGTGCCGGCACTTGTCCTGTTGAAGGAGGAGTTGTTCTTCTGTTTAAACATATGAACAAAATTTTAGAAATCGATGAAGAAAATTTAACCGTGACTTGTCAACCGGGAGTTATAACACTTGATTTAATCAATGCGGTTGAACAAAAAGGTTTATTTTATCCTCCTGATCCAAGTTCTATAAAAATATCGACGATCGGTGGGAATTTAAACGAAAACTCCGGGGGATTAAGAGGACTGAAATATGGAGTAACCCGTGATTATGTATTGGGATTGGAGGCAGTTCTTCCTAACGGAGATATCATCCGGACAGGAGGAAAATTAGCAAAAGATGTAGCGGGGTATGATTTAACTCGATTATTGGTAGGTTCAGAAGGCACACTGGGTGTGATTACAGAGGCGACGTTAAAACTGATTCCGCTTCCTGAAACAAAAAAGACAATGCTTGCTTTATATCAAGATTTAGAGGCTGCAGCTCGTTCCGTTTCCAAAATTATTGCGAATAAAGTTATTCCAGCGACTTTGGAGTTTTTAGATCAACCTACATTACAAGCGGTGGAAGACTATGCACAAATCGGTTTGCCGACGGATGTTCAAGCAGTGTTGCTAATCGAACAAGATGGAACCGCTGAAAATGTAAACAAAGATATGAAGATAATGGAAGAAATATGCAGAAGCGAAAATGCTGTCTCTGTACAGATCGCACAGTCTGAAGAAGAAGCGGAGGCGCTGCGTGCGGCCAGACGTACGGCTTTGTCAGCTTTAGCTCGACTGCAGCCGACAACTATTTTAGAAGATGCCACCGTTCCCAGATCAGAAATAGCCAAAATGGTGAAAGCCATCAATGACATAGCGCATAAATATAACGTCAATATATGTACATTTGGCCATGCCGGAGACGGGAATCTTCATCCTACATGCACAACCGATATTCGTAATAAAGAAGAGATGGAGAGAGTGGAAAAAGCTTTTGCTGAAATCTTTGAAAAAGCGATTGAATTGGGCGGAACCATTACGGGGGAACATGGAGTGGGAGCTATGAAAGCGCCTTATTTAGAATGGAAACTGGGAGTATCAGGCATCCAAGTGATGAAATCGATCAAAGAAGCATTAGATCCCCATAATATTATGAATCCAGGGAAACTATTCGCAAAAGATACACGAAAACGGGTGGTGATATCAAAATGATGTCGGAATCCGAAAAGAAAAGTATTCAAATAGCCTTCAAGGAACGTATGAATGAAGATGAGTTATTAAACTGTATGAGATGCGGTTTTTGCTTGCCTTCATGTCCGACATACTTGGTATCTGGTTACAAAGAAAGCCAATCACCACGCGGAAGAATCGCTTTAATGAAGGCAGTTTATGACGGAGTGATACAACCAGATGATGAGTTTGTGAACTCATTGAACTTATGTTTAGGCTGCCGTGCGTGTGAGCCGGTCTGTCCGTCAGATGTTCATTACGGCCATTTATTGGAAGAAGCCAGAGACATCATAAACCAAAATAAAAAACATTCTTTACCCGTTCGAACGGTTCGTAAAGTAGTCTTTGAAAAATTATTTCCCAAAAAAAGTAATCTAATAAATGTCACTAGCTTGGTTGGATATTACCAAAGATCAGGTCTTCAAAAAGTGGCGCGTAAAATAGGATTTATGAAATTATTTCCTGATAACCTGAGAGAGATGGAAAAAATTCTGCCGGATATTCCTAAGAAAAAAGAAATGATCGATAGGGATGAACATTTTGCGCCCGCAGGTTCGAAAAAGGCGACTGTAGCTTTTTTTTCTGGATGTTTAATGGATACGATGTTTATGGAAACCAATCATGCTACGATTCAATTATTGCAAAAAGCCGGATGTGAAATTGTGATTCCTAAAACGCAATCATGTTGTGGTGCTCTGCACGGTCATGGCGGAGAGAAAGAAATCGCAAAAGAACTGGCGAAGCAAAATATTGAGGCATTTGAAAAACACGACGTCGATTACATTATTACAAACGCAGGCGGGTGCGGAGCTTTCTTGATTGAATACGACCATTTGTTGAAAGATGAACCGGAATGGTCAGAGCGGGCCAAAGCATTCGTGGCTAAGATAAAAGATATTACGGAAATTTTATATGAACTGGATTTTCACAAGAAATACAGCCTCTCTCTTCCGGAACAAATAGTAACCTATCAAGATTCTTGTCACTTAAGAAACGTCATGAAAACTTCCAAGGCTCCCAGAGAATTGCTTCGTTCTATTAAAGGAATTACGTTCAAAGAAATGGAAAACGCAGATAGTTGCTGCGGATCTGCCGGTATCTACAACATCGTAGAACCGAAGACATCCATGGAAATTTTGGATCAAAAAATGGTAAAAATCAAGAAAACAAAAGCAACAACGATCGTTACAGCGAATCCAGGATGTTTGATGCAAATGATGCTGGGAATAGAAAGAGAGAAGTTAAAGGATGTAAAAGCTGTTCATATTGTGGATTTATTATTAGAGGCGACAAAATATTAATATTTCAAGCTGCGGAAATGGAATGCCTGAGAAAGCGGGAGCCGTCACAGAAAAATCAGGAGATGTCGGAAGCTCTCATCGTAAAAGGATTGGGTATGAGCAATTCCTCTTTGCAAATCATTCATGCCATTCTTAAAATTTGAATGATCAATGATCATGAAATAAGTAGCCGATTCATGAATAATGCCAGTCCCACTCTAAATCACGGAGAAAAGGGCTGGTGATTTTTAAAATAGATATTTTTCTAGCCATCTTTGCTGTTGATTCCTGACAAAACAATCTTTTTTAGGCTGAAACGCTTCGAAAAAGAAAAGGACCATTTGTTGAGTAATAAAAAAGTTGTTTAAATTATAAAAATGTCATTTAAAAAATAAAAAAGTCGTTTAGTTGAATAGCGTACCAGTTATTTTAAAGGAAAATACTTATAATTAACGGGATGTTGCACAATAAGCCCAATATACTTCTTTTGATGTTTTTTGTGTTTGATATTCTAATTTTAAGAAGCATCTCTGTGAAATCAGAGATGCTTCTATAATTATATGAGAATCAATGGTAAGGTTTTCCCGACTTCAAGTTTTTGTTCAAGTTTAACAACAAATTTTTATCAATATTTAATAAATTTTTATTGCGAAACGATAAATAACGTATTAAAATTTATTCAAAAATAAATAAGTGAGGTGCTTTTTATGAAACAAAGATCAACATTGTTTTTAAAAATAGCTGTTTTTATTATCGGAACTCCAGTTCTTGCTTTATGTATATTTGGGTTGCCTATGTTAGCTAAAGAAGCAGCAGAAAATAATTCGGAGTACGCTTATGTACTATATGGCTTTTTAATCGTTATGTATGTATCGGCGATACCATTTTTCTTCGCTCTGTATCAGGCTTTTAAACTTTTAAGTTATATTGACAAGAAAAAAGCTTTCTCGGAATTATCCGTAAAGGCTTTAAAGAATATAAAATACTGTGCGGTCATAATCAGTATCTCGTATGTGCCGGGTTTGCCCTTCTTCTATATCGTTGCGAAATTAGAAGACGCCCCAGGTATCATGCTAATCGGATTGGGCATTATTTTTGCTTCAACGATTATTGCAGTCTTTGCTGCTGTTCTTCAAAGGCTTTTACAAGAAGCCATCGATATAAAATCAGAAAATGATTTAACGATCTGAGGTGAATAATATGGCAATTATCATCAATATTGATGTGATGCTGGCTAAAAGGAAAATGAGCGTCACAGAACTTTCGGAGAGGGTTGGAATCACGATGGCTAATCTTTCTATATTGAAAAATGGAAAGGCAAAAGCGATTCGATTATCAACTTTAGATGCGATTTGTAAGGCTTTAGAATGTCAGCCTGGAGATATCTTAGAATACCGAAGTGATGAAGACATCCAAGATTAATAAAGTAGGAAACATTGAAAGGAAAAGAAAGTTATCGGCGGTGAGCTAGCTACTATACTAAGCAGGACTTGCATATATTCAGAAAAAACCTTTGGAGGAACAAATCATGAGAGCACTAAAACAACTCGTTCTTTTTGGTTGGGAGCAGGCCCTATCATGTTTGTTTCCTGTCGTTATTTTTGCCTCTTTGGCTTTTACAAAAATCATGCCACTTCCCTTCCTACCACGGTATGACTGGCTGCTCATCATCTGTCTTCTGATGCAGTGGTGGATGGTGCGTTCTGGGCTTGAAACACGGGATGAACTTAAGGTTATCACATTGTTCCACCTTATTGGACTTGCTCTTGAAATTTTCAAGGTACATATGGGCTCCTGGTCTTATCCAGAGGAAGGATATTTCAAAATTTTTGGAGTGCCTTTATATAGTGGATTTATGTACGCAAGTGTAGCGAGTTATCTTTGCCAGGCGTGGAGGAGGCTTAAGGTTGAACTGGTTAAGTGGCCACCGTTTTTGGTAGTTGTACCTCTTGCAGCTGCGATTTATTTGAATTTTTTCACCCACCATTATTGGATTGACGTTCGTTGGTGGTTATCTGGACTTGTAATTATCGTCTTTTGGCAATCATGGGTCACATACGAGGTTGATGGAACTCGTTACCGTATGCCACTCACACTTTCTTTTGTGCTTATCGGATTTTTTATATGGATAGCCGAAAATATCGCAACGTTCTTTGGAGCTTGGGAATATCCAAACCAAACCGATGCATGGAGTCTCGTTCATCTAGGAAAGGTGAGTTCATGGCTCTTATTAGTGATTGTTAGCTTTCTTATAGTAGCGACGTTAAAGCAGGCTAAGGGAAAAATTCAACTAGGAGAAACTAGTAATAGTCAATTTTTATAACTGTTAAGAACCCTTTTTTAAAAAGTCGGAACCTTAGCATGGTAAGGAATTCGACTTTTTTAGGTTGAAGTTCTCCTAGCGTACAAAATTCTGAATAAGATAAATTGGAAAAAGCAACGTTGAATTGTTACTTTTTTCTCTAAAAATAGCTTGATCATTCTGCCGGAATGCATTTATTAGGGGTTTTTGTGAAAATATTCACTTGAAACTTTAGCGTCCTAAATCAGAATGGGGTTTTGTGTGTTTGAGGTTATAAAATTAAATAACTTTATTGTAATCTTACACCATATCTATGGAAAAAGAATTTCAAAAAAACTATTTACAAAAATAAAATACAATACTATAATAATTCATGTCTTTTTGATAAGCATTTTAATAAAGCGGGTGTAGTTTAGTGGTAAAACCACAGCCTTCCAAGCTGTTGTCGTGGGTTCGATTCCCATCACCCGCTCCAATAGTTCGGGCCTATAGCTCAGCTGGTTAGAGCGCACGCCTGATAAGCGTGAGGTCGATGGTTCAAGTCCATTTAGGCCCATTCTTCATATTGTATACTGATGCGTAGTAAAATGAATGGATTCGCAATCGGCAGTTGACATAAACAAGCAATGGTCTGCGAAGAGTGGGGAGAGCTGTCCGAGTGGTCGAAGGAGCACGATTGGAAATCGTGTAGACGGTCAACGCCGTCTCAAGGGTTCGAATCCCTTGCTCTCCGCCATGAAATATTTTGGCCCGTTGGTCAAGTGGTTAAGACACCGCCCTTTCACGGCGGTAACACGGGTTCGAATCCCGTACGGGTCATCCTCAATGGAGGTTTAGCTCAGCTGGGAGAGCACTTGCCTTACAAGCAAGGGGTCGGCGGTTCGATCCCGTCAACCTCCACCATCACCATGTAACTTTTTTGAAGTGTAGTGGACATCAGGATTTGGTTTTCATGCCTTTTATAAGGTCGTGCGGAAGTAGTTCAGTGGTAGAACACCACCTTGCCAAGGTGGGGGTCGCGGGTTCGAGTCCCGTCTTCCGCTCTTTTTTTATTTCAGTAAGGGAATGAAAAATTGAAACTGATCATGATCATACTTTGAGCCTTTTTTCGATATACTTGCGCCCATAGCTCAATTGGATAGAGCGTCTGACTACGGATCAGAAGGTTAGGGGTTCGACTCCTCTTGGGCGCGCCATGAAAAATTTTCAGTTTTAATAGCTCGTTCTATAACCGTTATGTGCAGAAATTTAATATTAAGTCTTTTTGGTTTTAAAAACTTTTTTCAAGGTCCCGTAGTGTAGCGGTTATCACGCCTGCCTGTCACGCAGGAGATCGCGGGTTCGATTCCCGTCGGGACCGCCATGAAATCAAAAGAGGTCGGTAAAGGAAAAAACCGATAAAGCATTTTTTCTCAGAGAAAATTTTCCCCTTGCATTTCTTTTGTGTTGGGTGTATAAATAAATAGCTGACTTAAAAGAGATGATCAAAACAACTTTTAATAAAAAAGTTGTTGACACAAATGCAAGAAGGTAATATAATATAAAACGTCGCTTTTGATAATGCGATTTTGATAGATTCAAAAGTTGGATCCTTGAAAACTGAACAAAACGAAACGTAAACCAATGTTTCGATAGAAACAAGCCAAGTCAAATTTCTTTTTGGAGAGTTTGATCCTGGCTCAGGACGAACGCTGGCGGCGTGCCTAATACATGCAAGTCGAGCGGACTTTCAAGAAGCTTGCTTTTTGAAAGTTAGCGGCGGACGGGTGAGTAACACGTGGGCAACCTGCCTGCAAGACGGGGATAACTCCGGGAAACCGGGGCTAATACCGGATAATATCTTCCTTCGCATGAAGGAAGGTTGAAAGGCGGCGCAAGCTGCCGCTTGCAGATGGGCCCGCGGCGCATTAGCTAGTTGGTGAGGTAACGGCTCACCAAGGCGACGATGCGTAGCCGACCTGAGAGGGTGATCGGCCACACTGGGACTGAGACACGGCCCAGACTCCTACGGGAGGCAGCAGTAGGGAATCTTCCGCAATGGACGAAAGTCTGACGGAGCAACGCCGCGTGAGCGAAGAAGGTCTTCGGATCGTAAAGCTCTGTTGTCAGGGAAGAACAAGTACCGTTCGAACAGGGCGGTACCTTGACGGTACCTGACCAGAAAGCCACGGCTAACTACGTGCCAGCAGCCGCGGTAATACGTAGGTGGCAAGCGTTGTCCGGAATTATTGGGCGTAAAGCGCGCGCAGGCGGTCTCTTAAGTCTGATGTGAAAGCCCACGGCTCAACCGTGGAGGGTCATTGGAAACTGGGAGACTTGAGTGCAGAAGAGGAGAGCGGAATTCCACGTGTAGCGGTGAAATGCGTAGAGATGTGGAGGAACACCAGTGGCGAAGGCGGCTCTCTGGTCTGTAACTGACGCTGAGGCGCGAAAGCGTGGGGAGCGAACAGGATTAGATACCCTGGTAGTCCACGCCGTAAACGATGAGTGCTAAGTGTTAGAGGGCTTCCACCCTTTAGTGCTGCAGCTAACGCATTAAGCACTCCGCCTGGGGAGTACGGCCGCAAGGCTGAAACTCAAAGGAATTGACGGGGGCCCGCACAAGCGGTGGAGCATGTGGTTTAATTCGAAGCAACGCGAAGAACCTTACCAGGTCTTGACATCCTTCGCTACCTCTAGAGATAGAGGGTTCCCCTTCGGGGGACGGAGTGACAGGTGGTGCATGGTTGTCGTCAGCTCGTGTCGTGAGATGTTGGGTTAAGTCCCGCAACGAGCGCAACCCTTGACCTTAGTTGCCAGCATTCAGTTGGGCACTCTAAGGTGACTGCCGGTGACAAACCGGAGGAAGGTGGGGATGACGTCAAATCATCATGCCCCTTATGACCTGGGCTACACACGTGCTACAATGGATGGTACAAAGGGTCGCGAAACCGCGAGGTGGAGCTAATCCCAAAAAACCATTCTCAGTTCGGATTGCAGGCTGCAACTCGCCTGCATGAAGCCGGAATCGCTAGTAATCGCGGATCAGCATGCCGCGGTGAATACGTTCCCGGGCCTTGTACACACCGCCCGTCACACCACGAGAGTTTGCAACACCCGAAGTCGGTGAGGTAACCCTTACGGGAGCCAGCCGCCGAAGGTGGGGCAGATGATTGGGGTGAAGTCGTAACAAGGTAGCCGTATCGGAAGGTGCGGCTGGATCACCTCCTTTCTAAGGAAGAAGAAAAGCAGAGGCGACTGTTCAGGTGCGACAAGCACAAGACAGCTTGCGAGGAGGTAGTATTTAAACCACCGCAGCAAGATGGATTGTGACCTCGAGCACCTAGGAGCCGGAGCTGGACAGATATCAATTGTACGCTTTCGTTTTGTTCAGTTTTGAAGGATTTCATCCTTCCAAGTTGTTCCTTGAAAACTAGATAGAAAAAAGAAGCAGCATAAACCGAGTATCGCCATCTAGGATAAAACCAACATGGTTAAGTTAGAAAGGGCGCACGGTGGATGCCTTGGCACTAGGAGCCGATGAAGGACGGGACTAACTCCGAAAAGCTCCGGGGAGCTGTACGTAAGCGTTGATCCGGAGATTTCCGAATGGGGAAACCCGCTGCCCGTAATGGGGCAGCATCCTTGCCTGAATCCATAGGGTAAGGAAGGCAACCCGGGGAACTGAAACATCTAAGTACCCGGAGGAAGAGAAAGCAACAGCGATTCCCTGAGTAGCGGCGAGCGAAACGGGAACAGCCCAAACCAGAAGGCTTGCCTTCTGGGGTTGTAGGACACCAATGGTGGAGTCACAAAGGAACGAGGTAGACGAAGAGGTCTGGAAAGGCCCGTCAGAGAAGGTAACAACCCTGTAGTCGAAACTTCGTTCCCTCCCTGGTGGATCCTGAGTACGGCGGGACACGAGGAATCCCGTCGGAAGCTGGGAGGACCATCTCCCAAGGCTAAATACTCCCTAGTGACCGATAGTGAACCAGTACCGTGAGGGAAAGGTGAAAAGCACCCCGGGAGGGGAGTGAAAGAGAACCTGAAACCGTGTGCCTACAAGTAGTCAGAGCCCGTTTACGGGTGATGGCGTGCCTTTTGTAGAATGAACCGGCGAGTTGCGATCTCATGCGAGGTTAAGTCGGAAAGACGGAGCCGCAGCGAAAGCGAGTCTGAACAGGGCGCATGAGTATGGGGTCGCAGACCCGAAACCAGGTGATCTACCCATGTCCAGGGTGAAGGTGAGGTAACACTTACTGGAGGCCCGAACCCACGCACGTTGAAAAGTGCGGGGATGAGGTGTGGGTAGGGGTGAAATTCCAATCGAACTTGGAGATAGCTGGTTCTCTCCGAAATAGCTTTAGGGCTAGCCTCAAGGAAAGAGTCTTGGAGGTAGAGCACTGTTTGGA
This sequence comes from Bacillus smithii, assembly GCF_001050115.1. Taxonomy (NCBI): domain Bacteria; kingdom Bacillati; phylum Bacillota; class Bacilli; order Caryophanales; family Bacillaceae; genus Bacillus; species Bacillus smithii. Next base: position 326,897 of record NZ_CP012024.1, read on the forward strand.
CTAGGGGCCCTCATCGGGTTACCGAATTCAGACAAACTCCGAATGCCAGCGACTTATCCTTGGGAGTCAGACTGCGAGTGATAAGATCCGTGGTCAAAAGGGAAACAGCCCAGACCGCCAGCTAAGGTCCCAAAGTATACGTTAAGTGGAAAAGGATGTGGAATTGCTTAGACAACCAGGATGTTGGCTTAGAAGCAGCCACCATTTAAAGAGTGCGTAATAGCTCACTGGTCGAGTGATTCTGCGCCGAAAATGTACCGGGGCTAAACGTATCACCGAAGCTGCGGGTGGACACCTTCGGGTGTCCGCGGTAGGAGAGCGTTCTAAGGGCAGAGAAGCCAGACCGGAAGGACTGGTGGAGCGCTTAGAAGTGAGAATGCCGGTATGAGTAGCGAAAGAAGGGTGAGAATCCCTTCCACCGAATGCCTAAGGTTTCCTGAGGAAGGCTCGTCCTCTCAGGGTTAGTCGGGACCTAAGCCGAGGCCGACAGGCGTAGGCGATGGACAACAGGTTGATATTCCTGTACCACCTCTTTTCCGTTTGAGCGATGGGGGGACGCAGGAGGATAGGGTAAGCGCACTGCTGGATGTGCGTCCAAGCAGTAAGAGGGGCAGCGAGGCAAATCCCGTTGCCACTAACCTCAAGCTGTGACGGCGAGGGAAATATAGTACCGAAGTTCCTGATTCCACACTGCCAAGAAAAGCCTCTAGCGAGGAAAAAGGTGCCCGTACCGCAAACCGACACAGGTAGGCGAGGAGAGAATCCTAAGGTGTGCGAGAGAACTCTCGTTAAGGAACTCGGCAAAATGACCCCGTAACTTCGGGAGAAGGGGTGCTTTTTGGGGTGCATAGCCCCGAGAAGCCGCAGTGAATAGGCCCAGGCGACTGTTTAGCAAAAACACAGGTCTCTGCGAAGCCGTAAGGCGAAGTATAGGGGCTGACGCCTGCCCGGTGCTGGAAGGTTAAGGGGAGCGCTTAAAGCTTTGCTTGAAGGTGCGAACCGAAGCCCCAGTAAACGGCGGCCGTAACTATAACGGTCCTAAGGTAGCGAAATTCCTTGTCAGGTAAGTTCTGACCCGCACGAAAGGCGTAACGATCTGGGCACTGTCTCAACGAGAGACTCGGTGAAATTATAGTACCTGTGAAGATGCAGGTTACCCGCGACAGGACGGAAAGACCCCGTGGAGCTTTACTGCAGCCTGATATTGAATTTTGGTACAGCTTGTACAGGATAGGTAGGAGCCTTGGAAACCGGAGCGCCAGCTTCGGTGGAGGCGCCGGTGGGATACTACCCTGGCTGTACTGAAATTCTAACCCGCACCCCTGATCGGGGTGGGAGACAGTGTCAGGTGGGCAGTTTGACTGGGGCGGTCGCCTCCTAAAAGGTAACGGAGGCGCCCAAAGGTTCCCTCAGAATGGTTGGAAATCATTCGCAGAGTGCAAAGGCAGAAGGGAGCTTGACTGCGAGACCTACAAGTCGAGCAGGGACGAAAGTCGGGCTTAGTGATCCGGTGGTTCCGTATGGAAGGGCCATCGCTCAACGGATAAAAGCTACCCCGGGGATAACAGGCTTATCTCCCCCAAGAGTCCACATCGACGGGGAGGTTTGGCACCTCGATGTCGGCTCATCGCATCCTGGGGCTGTAGTCGGTCCCAAGGGTTGGGCTGTTCGCCCATTAAAGCGGTACGCGAGCTGGGTTCAGAACGTCGTGAGACAGTTCGGTCCCTATCCGTCGCGGGCGCAGGAAATTTGAGAGGAGCTGTCCTTAGTACGAGAGGACCGGGATGGACGCACCGCTGGTGTACCAGTTGTCTCGCCAGAGGCATCGCTGGGTAGCTATGTGCGGAAGGGATAAGTGCTGAAAGCATCTAAGCATGAAGCCCCCCTCAAGATGAGATTTCCCATTTCTTCGGAAAGTAAGATCCCTGAAAGATGATCAGGTAGATAGGTCCGAGGTGGAAGCGTGGTGACACGTGGAGCTGACGGATACTAATCGATCGAGGACTTAACCAAAAGAAAGCGCGAAATCGGTGAAACTGCTTCTTCTATCTAGTTTTGAAGGAACAATCGTTCCGACAACTACATACCGTCTGGTGGCGATGGCGAAGAGGTCACACCCGTTCCCATCCCGAACACGGAAGTTAAGCTCTTCAGCGCCGATGGTAGTGAGGGGATTCCCCTTGCGAGAGTAGGACGCTGCCAGGCGAATGAAAAAGTCCGGGATCCAATTAGATCTCGGACTTTTTCATTTGTTAAATTTTTATGTTGATAGCTTACAGAATAAGACTGTATGGATTGACAAAGCTTATAATCCTCTATTTTGATCCAGCCATTCTTTATTGTTCCATTCAGCAGACATCCCGTCCAAATTTGGAAAGTCTATTTTGGCATCATTTGATTGCACGAAAGCAATAAGTTTTATGTATTCAAGTAGAAATCTCCAAGAATTGTTTTGAATGATATCCAAAATGTCATAAGCCGCTTTTGGATCTCTTTTGGAGAATATATCATAGTTTTTGAATACTAAAACTAAACCTAAACCTATTCCATCCGGAACCACATCTGATAAACAATCGTCAAAGGCATTTAAGTTTTTACCATAATCATTTGGAAAGTGGAGGACAGATGCCAAATCTTTATGGTAGTTTTTGAGAATTCCATTTTGAACAATCAAAAATGTAAATTTCAAATCCTTCTTGAGAGATATCTACTATAAACTGATATAGAATTTCGTTTTTCCAAAATAGCTTTACACAGCCGTTTAAAAGAAGTTGTTTCCATAACTCCATGTTTGCGCCTCTCTTCATTTTACAATTTGACCAAATTCCCATGAATGATAAGAAACATACCATCGAAGAATCTGATCAATCCATACAGTTTTCAAGATATTTTCGATTTGTAGACCATTAAACCTTTAATGTTCTATTCTTTTTTACTTCAACATTTTTCAAACTTAATTATAAAACAGCGGGTACCAAGAGGTCTTTATTTATAAAATAAATTTTAAAAAAACAGAAAATATAGTAGGAAATAAAGCAGTTTTTGTCGAAAAAAAGAAATATATGACCAATGTTTTCATCGGTTCAATTGGCGAGAGGTAAGTTATGGTGGAAAAAACTTATTGATTTTGGCACAAAGAAAAGTTCAAGGAGAGCTATGAAAGAATGAAAAAAGCTATTTTTTTTGATTTGGATGATACTTTATTAAACGATCGTAAGAGCATACAGCGTGCGTTTGATGTGACATGTGGGGAACTGGCAGAAAAATATGGATTGGATTCTGCCGAACTGGAAGCGAATGTCCGTGATTGTGCAAGAAAATTATATTCCACTTATCCATTCTTCGAGTTTACCCAAAAAATTGGCATCAACCCATTTGAAGGATTATGGGGGAGATTTACGGATGTCCACCATTGGAAGTTTCGGGAGATGGGAATGCTTATTTCAGACTATCAATTGAAAGCGTGGAAAGAGGGCCTTCAGCTTTCCGGTGTTCCGGAAGAGGAGGCGGAAGGAGCGAAAAAAAAGTTTCAAGAAGTTCGACGTTCTACATCGTTTGTGTTTGACGATACTTATGAAGTTTTGGAGCAATTAAAAACAAGAGGTTTTCGGTTGCTGCTGTTGACGAACGGCTCGCCTTCCCTGCAGCTGGAAAAGCTGGCGATGGAGGAGCGTTTGATTCCATACTTTGAACATATTGTGATTTCCGGCAACTTCGGTTTTGGCAAACCGGATCCTCGTTTATTTCAACATGCTCTCCGCTTAATGGAGATTTCAGCAAAAGAAGCCATTATGGTGGGGGATAATGTGAGTACTGATATTTTAGGGGCCAATAACGCCGGAATCGATTCGATCTGGATTGATCACGGAGACGGCAAAAAAATGGAGGGAGCAAAACCGACCTATCGTGTAGAGCGATTGAAAGACGTTTTGGATACGACCGTTCTTCTTCCGCGATAAGATCATGATATCTGCTATGGCTGATATTTGTGCAATTCTTAATCGATCGATGTTTTTTCGTCGGAAAGCAACAATAGCATCGTTTTGTTCCGTCAGAACATGTTGACCTGATTTTATTCATAAAAACAAGATTCCCTCTAACAGTAGACGCAAAAACAAGAGTGACCTGCCTGTTATGGGTGGTTGCTAACTGAGATCTGCTTTAGAGGGTTTTTATTAAGTAGATCTATTTTGTGAAAAACGGCAAAATCGTTCTTATGTGTGAAAAGAATGACAGTGGTTTTTCTCAAATATGAGAACTGAATAGCCATTGCTTTTATAGAGTGCAAATCGAGCGTTGAGTGAACATCTTATAAATCAACGCCTCCTAGTTTCATTATTTACTGCATGACCCTTTAGGACTACTTTCTCTTAGATTTTTCCGTTTTCCATTTCACAAACGTTTTTGCTTAATAGTCTATTACTATATATAAGCAAGGCTAACCCTATACTAGTAAAATACAGACATAAATATTTAAGAAAATTATTGCTCTTTAATAACCATTCGTACAGAATGACGAGCAAGTTTTTTGTGCGAGTGATCATGATGATTTATTAAGATGGACCTAGGTAAAAAGAGATGACAATTTTCCCGAATAATAGAAGAAAAACTAGATGAACACTTGGAAATCAATATATTTCGAGTAGGTAAATGAGTATTTTTATTCATACAAAAAGAATAAAAATATTAAAGAATGACTGGACTAAAAGGAAAGAATAATATACAATATTTTCAGAATATTAATATATATCAAATAATTGTAATATTTTATTAGTATAAGAAGGAGGTCTGCGTCGTTCATTCATTTGTTAGGAAAGAAATAAAAAAATGGGGGAATTTTTATGAAGAAAAAATTTTCTAGTATTACGCTGACTTTATTATTCTCAACCGTACTCATGGCAGGGTGCGGAGCCAGCAGCACCACCGGCGGAAGCGCATCGAACGGCAAAACGATCAAGGTGGGCGCCGATCTCGAACTGTCGGGGAATGTGGCATCGTATGGGCAATCCATTGCTGAGGGATTTGCTCTCGCATTAGATGATATTAATAAAAAAGGAATTGATGGGAAGAAAATTGAATTAATCAAAGCGGATAATAAATCTGATGCGGCTGAAGCTACGAACACCGCCATTAAGCTGGTGAGCCAAGATAAAGTAGCGGTCCTTGTAGGTTCTGCAACAAGTACCAATACGCTTGCACAAGTACAAGTGGCGCAAGATAACAAGATTCCTTTAATTACGCCGACAGCCACGAATCCGGAAGTGACTGTAAAGGGTGGAAAGCTGAATGACTATGTGTTTCGGACTTGTTTTATCGACCCATTTCAAGGGACGGTCGCAGCGAATTTTGCAGCCGATCAACTGAAAGTGAAAAAAGCGGCGATTCTCATTGACAGCTCGAGTGATTATGCAAAAGGGTTGGCAAGTGCTTTTGAAAAATCCTTTAAGAAAACGGGCGGGAAAATCGTTTCAAAAGAAGCGTATGTAGCAAAAGATACAGATTTTCATGCTACATTAACAAGAATCAAAGGCGAAAATCCACAGTTTATTTACTTGCCGGGCTACTATGAAGAAGTAGGGCTGATTGTAAAACAGGCTCGTGAAATTGGTTTAAACGTTCCGATTATGGGCGGAGACGGTTGGGATTCACCGAAACTGGTGAAAATTGCCGGGCCAAAGGCATTGAATAATACTTATATTACGAATCACTATTCTTCCGGAGATCCGGATCAAAAAATTCAGAAATTTGTGAAAAAATTTAAAGCAAAATATAATGGAGATTCTCCAGATGCCTTTAATGCGCTTGGCTATGATACGGCTTACCTGTTGGCAGATGCAATAAAAAGGGCGGGAAGCACAGATCCGGAGAAAATCAAAAAAGCACTGGAAGACACAAAGAATCTTGAACTGGTGTCAGGCACCTTGACTTTTGACAAAGATCATAATCCGATTAAATCCGCCTCTATCTTAGAATATAAGGATGGTAAGCAAGTATTTAAAACAAAAGTGAATCCATAATCTTGAAGAAAGGGGGAATCTTTCCCCCTATTTTGAATTTTCAAAGGGATTAAGCCACAAGGATGGGAGGAGCATGCATAATGGAATTCGTTCAACAATTAGTAAACGGAATATCGCTCGGCAGCATCTATGCTTTACTTGCCCTCGGATATACCATGGTTTATGGAATCGTGAAATTGATTAATTTTGCGCATGGTGATGTTTTTATGGTAGGAGCCTTTATCGGATTTTACTCTGTCACCGTGTTTCATTTCAGTTTTTTCCCGGCTTTGCTGTTGGCGATGGCGGTTTGCGCAGTGTTTGGCGTACTCATTGAACGCATTGCCTATAAGCCATTGAGAAATGCTACGAGAATTGCCGCGCTGATCACAGCGATTGGAGTTTCTTTGTTTATTGAATACGGCACGATCTATTTGCGCGGAGCACAGCCGGAGGCATATCCAAGCAATGTTCTTCCTGAAAAAAATATCAACATTTTCGGGGTTACGATCAATAGTCAATCACTGCTGATCCTTTTCACCTCCATTGTATTAATGATCGTTCTTCAGTTTATCGTACATCGAACAAAGGTAGGAAAAGCCATGCGGGCCGTTTCCTATGATGCGGAAGCTGCACGATTAATGGGAATCAGCGTAGACCGCACCATATCGGCCACCTTTGCCATCGGTTCTGCTTTGGCAGGCGCTGCCGGAGTTATTTTTGGAATTTACTATACCAAAATTGATCCACTCATGGGGATTATTCCAGGACTGAAAGCTTTCGTCGCAGCCGTATTGGGGGGTATAGGGATTATTCCGGGAGCAATGGTGGGAGGTTTGCTTCTCGGTGTCATTGAATCGTTGGTCAGTGCAATGGGCTTTTCATTATGGCGCGATGGGGCGGCATTTATCGTTTTGATTCTGCTGTTAATTTTTCGACCGTCCGGCTTGTTTGGAAAAAATGTAAGAGAAAAAGTGTAGGAGGAAAAAATGATGACGATCAGACATACAAAAGGCTTTTGGCTTTCCATCATATTGGCGCTCGCGGCATTTGCAGTGGTTCAAATACTTATTAACGGGCAAATTCTTAATTCCTTCTATTTAAACACACTATTTTTAATTGGCATCAATATCATATTGGCGGTCAGTCTCCACCTTATTATTGGTATTACAGGACAATTTTCGATTGGCCATGCCGGATTTTTAGCGGTGGGGGCATATGCATCGGCGATTATGACGATGAAGTTTCAATTGCCTTTTTCGGCAGCCCTTTTGATAGGCGGAGTGGCAGCAGCTGTGGCAGGATTGATCATCGGGATTCCGACGCTTCGCTTAAAAGGAGACTATTTGGCCATTGCCACACTGGGATTTGGAGAGATATTGCGGATTGCATTATTGAATATTGATTATGTCGGGGGAGCAAGCGGGATGCAAGTCTCTCATTTTACCACGTGGCCATGGGTATTTGCCTGTACGCTGATTGCTATTGTAGTGATAGCCAATTTTACGAATTCCAGACATGGACGAGCATGTATTTCCGTCCGTGAAAATGAAATCGCTGCTGATGCGATGGGGATTAATACTACTTTTTATAAAGTGGTGGCATTTGTGATAGGGGCGTTTTTTGCCGGGGTGGCCGGAGGTTTATATTCCCACAATTTTTACATCATTCAGCCGACTAACTTCGGATTTTTAAAGTCTTTTGATATCTTGATTTTTGTTGTATTAGGTGGATTAGGGAGCATGTCTGGAGCGGTTATTTCAGCGATCTTGCTGACGATTATTTCCACGTTTCTTCAAGATTATCCGGAAACCCGCATGGTGATATATAGTCTTGTTTTGATTCTCATGATGTTGTTCCGCCCTCAAGGACTGATGGGGACAAAAGAACTGGCGACATTTTTCAAGGAACGTGCAGCTGAAGGGGGAACGAACCATGACAACAAACAAACCGTTGCTTAAAGTGGAGAATGTCGGAATTCGATTTGGCGGCTTAAAAGCTGTGGCCGAGGCCAATATGGAAATTTATAAAGGGGAGCTTGTCGGGCTAATCGGACCAAACGGAGCCGGCAAAACTACTTTTTTTAACCTTTTAACCGGCGTATATGTACCGACGGAAGGAAATCTTTTGTTTAACGGTGAACGGTTAAATGGAATGGCGCCTTTTAAAATTACACGAAAAGGCATCAGCCGCACTTTCCAAAACATTCGATTGTTTCAGGACCTTTCTGTTCTTGACAATGTGAAAGTGGCTTATCACTCTTCAGCGAAAAACTCTATTATCAGCTCCATTTTTCGCCTTCCTTCCCATTTTAAGAATGAAAAGGAAATAGAAGAAAAATCGCTGGACATTCTAAAGCTTTTCAAACTGGAAGGTTATGTACACGAAAAGGCAAAAAACTTGCCATACGGACAGCAGCGGCGTTTGGAAATTGCGAGAGCTCTCGCAGCGAATCCAAAGCTTTTATTGCTTGATGAGCCGGCAGCCGGAATGAATCCGCAGGAAACTCATGATTTAATGAATTTGATTGCGTTTATCCGCGATCAGTTTGAATTGACGATCTTGTTGATTGAACATGATATGAATTTAGTCATGGGTGTTTGCGAACGGATTTACGTCCTCGACCACGGACAGCTGATTGCCCAGGGAACACCGGAGGAAATTCGAAACAATCCGAAAGTCATTGAAGCCTATCTGGGCGAGGAGGTATCATAAATGCTGAAAATAGAAGATATTCATGTTTATTATGGAAATATTCATGCTTTAAAGGGTGTGTCTTTGGATATTCATCAAGGCGAAATTGTGACGCTGATAGGAGCGAATGGCGCTGGAAAGAGTACACTGTTAAAAACGATTTCCGGATTGCTAAAGCCGAAATCAGGAAAAATAGAGTACGAGAATCAATCTATTATGGGAAAACCGGCTCAAGCAATCGTTAAGATGGGGATTTCTCACGTTCCGGAAGGACGTCGAATTTTTGCGAATATGTCTGTTCAAGAAAATTTGGAATTAGGAGCTTTTTTAAGGAAGGATAAAGATGAGATTCGCAAAGATTACGAAAAAGTTTTTCAGCTGTTTCCGCGGCTGCAGGAACGTTGGAAGCAGCAGGCGGGAACTTTATCGGGCGGAGAGCAGCAAATGCTAGCCATGGGCCGAGCATTGATGGCTCGTCCAAAACTGCTGCTGCTGGATGAACCTTCCATGGGATTAGCGCCTCTTTTAGTGAAAACCATTTTCCGAATTATTCAGGAAATCAATGAAACTGGTACAACCATTTTGCTGGTGGAGCAAAATGCCAATATGGCTCTGTCAGTAGCCGATCGAGCTTACGTGATTGAAACAGGGAAAGTCGTCCTGTCCGGAACTCCGGAAGAACTGAACGAAAGCGATCAAATCAAACATGCTTATTTAGGAGGGCAATAATGGACAAAAGTTCTGATTAAAAAACTTCCGTCTGAACAAGGCGGAAGTGTTTTAATCATTTCAATGGTTTCTGCTAATATTATAGAAAAAATGGTGAATGTGGAGTGTTGTATTTCATGAAAGATTTGTCTCTCATTGGAAAAATAAGTATTGTATCAGGAATTTTTTTTGCTTCGTATGGCCTTTTATTATTCATAAAAGATATGAAAGAAAAGTCTACATTAATAAATTTTCTCGATTCAAGCGGACTTATTGCTCTTGGTATATCTATATTTTTATCAGCATTCTTTTACAAGAAACGAAAATAAAAGTCGAAGTGCAAAACGGACTATGGAGGGATTTATGGGACGTAAAACGAAAAGAACTTCGGAAATTTTAAATATACTATGATGACTAGAGGGTATTATGTTCAGTTTAAGGACATATATCCTCTTTTTTCATACATAATAGATATATCGATGTTGGATGAAAATTTAAAATAATTAGTTTTTTAGGAAAGGGCATAGCTCACAGCGGGAGGCGTAGCGAAGTCTTTCGACCGATTGTAAATAAGTAAGGCTTTTTTAGAGAATAACAGCAGGAGATAATGTATTAGTGGTGAAGTGGGATTTCCTTTGATTCCTCGTGGAGTATCTGAACTATTTAAATACAACAGGGAAACGCAGTAATACAGTAAAAACTCACCGTTATGCTTTAAAGCAATATTTTATGTATTTACGGGAGAAAAAGACAGATTACAGGGAGATTCGTTTAAGAAGACTTGATGGAGTTTGTCCCATGGTTGAGGAATCCATATGAGAGTGCAAGGGCCAATCCCCTGCAACTTGTTAAAGCAAAAAACAGACAAGACGATTCATCTAATGAAGAAATTCAAAATGATATGGTCGGTAAGTTGATGAAAAAAAATTGTTTACGGTTAGAATAATTTTATTTATGAGGGGGATTTTTATGGAACTAATTACAAGTAAAGTAATGATCATCTCTTCATTTTTATTAGTTATCACAATGATTGAGACTTTGGCCTATTCAACGAGGATTTCAGGGGCAAGAGTAAAGTTAATCGCAACTGCAATATCTTTGTTTAGTACATTGGTGGTCGTTTCAAGATTATCTACAACCATTCAACAACCTTTAACAGCAAAACTTATTGCAGAAGCTCCAGATATAAATAGATTACATTTTATAGAGGAGCAGTATAGAATTTTAATGGGATTAACTTCAATTGGAGTTTTACTGGGAATTTTTCTTTTTCCGACATTTATCAACGTCTTCTCAAGAGCCATCGTTCAATTGTCAAATGAACGAGGTTCGATGATCACTTTATTTTTTAAGTTCTTTAATATAGAAGGTTTTAAAAAAGTTTTGAAATGTTTTAGATTGCCGAGATTTACCTACCTAAAAGGGATTACCTTAAAAACAATACCTAAACGTCTTTTTGTGATAAATATCATTATTTCTGCTATATTTACAACTGGTGTACTCTCTTCCATATATGCTTCATTGTTAGTTCCGAAATATTATGCACAGGCTGCATTAATGTCATCTGGGATTATAAATGGAATAGCGACCATTTTGTTAACTTTGTTTATTGATCCAAAAGCTTCTGTATTAGCAGATAGAGTAATGAAAAATCAAATTGATTATATTTATTTAAAAAGTTACACTTTGACAATGGTTAGTTCAAAATTTTTAGGCACAATCGTGGCTCAATTTTTGTTTATTCCCGCTGCCTACTATGTCGCTTGGTTTGCCAAGTGGATTTAATGAAGACGTTATTCCACTAAGAGGGCGTTCATTTAAAAAAGGCCATTACATTTTAGCCATATAAAATATGTAATGTCCTTTTATTTATCTTTTTAAAATTTGTTCTTGATCACTAGCATTGCAGTAATTAAATCTGATGATTCAAAATACTAAGAATGTTCAATTTTTTATTGATTTCGAAACAAAAAAATCCTTTACAATGGAAGTACAGGTGGTTCCTGCCCAAATCCAATCGTAAAGGATAACCATTATGGACAAGAATACACTAATTTTATCATTTGGTAAATGGGTTTCACCCATAAATATTCAAAAACTTAGCGAACAAGTCAAAGAATTGAAACAGGACTATTACACAAAAAAGCTGACAACAGAAGCTTATATTAAACTTTTATTGGTAGCCCAGCTGCTCGAATTTAAGAGCTTAGAGGAAATGAGTGATGCACTTGTAGACGAAGATCTTCAAAAAGCACTCGGATTTGAATCGATAAGTGCCTCTCAGCTATCCCGAAAAAACAATCAGATCCACCCACTAATTCTTGCAAATTTGTTCTTGGATCTTGTTTGGAAAATTCAACGGTACCATTATAAAAACGGAAAGAATATGCCACTGAAAATCATTGATTCAAGTACACTCCCGTTGAACTTGACCCATTATAAATGGGCAAAATTCCGGAAAACAAAAGCTGGTGTAAAGCTACACTTACGGCTCGTTTTCATGGATAAAGACACCGTCTATCCTGAAAAAGCAGTGATTACGACAGCAAAAGAACATGACCGAAATCAACTCGAAGTCCTAGTGGATGATCAAGAAGCCATGTATGTGTTTGACCGCGGTTATGTGGACTATGAACGTTTTGATCGGATGACAGATGATGGCTATTTCTTCGTTTCAAGACTGAAGAAAAACGCAGTCATTCGTGAAGTCTATACATTTTCACTTCCTGATGATTGTCACGTTCTATCCGATAAAATGGTCTACATTGGTACCACACAAAATCGTACTGAAAATGTCTTTCGTCTACTAGAAGTTATGGACACAAAAGGGAACTTACTTCGTTTCATCACCAACCGATTTGATTTAAAACCAGAAGAGATAAGTGATATTTACCGATCTCGCTGGGCTATTGAACTCTTTTTCAAATGGCTCAAGCAACACGTAGAAATTAAGCAC